>NZ_JBRECM010000004.1:0-366690 GCF_052906305.1 Paenibacillus sp. SER-28
GAAATAACCGAGAAAGATCATTTTAAACAACACGGTAGGATCAATGGCAGGACGCCCGTTGTCCGCACAATACAGCGGGCTTACCTTCTCATGAATAAAGGAGAAGTCTATATATGTATCCACTTTACGAAGCAGATGATCTTGCGGTACCAGTTCTTCCAGAGAAACCAATTCAAAAGATTGTTGTTTGTCTCGATGAGGTCGCAGCATATCAACACCGTCCGTTCTACAATAGTTACCTATATTATACAACATTAACGCGGTGTCGTCTTAAATAAAATGAACATAAAAAAAGCTATCGAGACTTTCTCGACAGCCTGAAGGCTCCTTAGGAGCCTTATTTACTTGTTGCTAAACATATTTAACGCGTTTCACCTTTGGTGCTATGCTTAGTTACATGAATAAAAGGATATTCACCTTTGCTTATTTTACGTTTCCACTCTTGTATCATGTCTTCTTGGGTAGGCGGTTTCTCATTCACGATTGCTCCTGTAGTTACTTTAGCCATGGTTTACCCTCTCTTGGTGGTTTTAGTTATTGCGTCTTTATCTTTTCTCCAGTCATTTTAATGTTACCATCCATTTCTACCAAACTCGTTTTACATTTTAACCCGATGGTATCTTTCGCGGTGACTTGTATTGTGTTACCCGCATTGAATACTAAGTTTCCATCAGCCTTAACACGTATGTCCTTTTTACTCCGCAGTTCAATTCCATGGTCATCCAGCAGTCGAATCACCACTTCATCGTCATTCCCCGTGATTAAAATTTCATTTTTCTCAAATATAATGGCTTTGCGGTACTTGGTCATAAAGATCTTCGTCGATGGGTCCTTAATAAAGTCGCCCCCTTTGGATCTTTTGCGGATCGAGTGAGTTACAATGGCGTCTTTTTCTTTAGCGGTTGGAAAGTAGATATCTACAAAGTCAAACAGCTCCGGCATGCAGTACCATCCCGTATTCCCTTCCGATGTATAAAATGTAGCCGTTGGAAAAGCGCAGGTTTCCTTGACGTTAGGCTTGACCTTGTCCATTTCATAAAAGAAAACATTCACATGGTCCTGCTCGATTCCAATAACCTTCGATTTTAACGAGATGCCACGAATACTCTCATTTACAATCAAATCCTGTTTCATTCCATCCGATGTGGTCAGCACATATTCATGCCACAAGACACTATGGCGTATAAACGCAACAGACTGCAGGACGTATAAGGTTTTCCCTTTGAATTTGACCTCTGCGCCAATATGCAGCAGAACATCTTTGGCCCCTGTCGTTTGTATTTTGTAATACAAAAGATTGTCGTCCTTGCTGGCCCCTGGCTTGGTTTTTCTGGTCATCGAGTAGTTATACTGTTTGAGCTCACCTTGGTTGACACCATCTGGTAATCCAAAATAAAACTGCGGTATGTCTCCAATCGGATCAGGTATCAGTCCCCAACCAATCCGAGACGCTATACGTTTTAAAAATGACCAGTCCGTTTCGTCGAATTGCATCGTAAATTCCTGTAGAAGCTGATCTTTTAAGCGGCTCGTACAATTCGCTTTGGGATATGATTTGAGTACATGTTCAAGTAATGCCTGCACCTTCATCTTCACATTTTGAAAGGATTGTCTATGAAGCACTTCATCCAGCTGACTTGTATAGGAGAGGGCCTCGACGACCAAATAGGCTACATTGGATACCATCTTGATTCTGAACTGCGTGACTAATCCCCTAAATAATACAATCTGCTTTTGATCATCATTCACATAAGAAACGACTAACTTCGCCCCTGCTTCCATATGATCTGTGTACTCTTCCATTTGGGCACCCGTTAACACACCTGTCAAAAAGACTTTCACATGCTCATTCATTTTCTGTACAACTTTAACTTTCGGATTTTTAAGAGATAAAACCGTTCCATTATACTTGATGATTGGATATCCCATGTTACCGCTCCCTTTTGTCGGTTAGTTTACGTTTATCCGTTGTTTGCTTACGTATTGAATGACATCTTTAATGGTTTGATTATGTCCCTGATCGTTGAGAGCATCATCTAATGCAGAGAGCGTGGTAAAGGTTTTATTTTTCTTTTGAAAATATATGTCTGCTATAGGGAATTGGTCAACTCTACCAGGTCCATGAATCCCGTTGTCAACATCGGCAATGATGATAACATCCTTCAATCCATCCTTATTGACATCCTTGAAGGCCACTGCTTCTACTCCTCCGTAACGTGCAACCCACTCACGGTTCCCGTAGAAATCCAGGAATGGATACAGAATATGTCCTTGGTCATCCAATAGGAAGAAAAAGAATTTACGAAAACCTTCCGCATACCCATATGTCGATACAAACCGTACTTTCCCAAAGCCTTCGAGAGTAGTTTGAAAAGACTGTGACTCTTCAATTTCATATTGGTCAGTATTCAACTTTTCACCGCCAACTGTGGAAACAGACTGATCCTCAACAGAACTTAACTCACTCCATAGTTCCTCATTCCGCCTAATATTCTCTGGAATTTGTGCAAAACGAATTTCATACTCCGCATGGTCCCCTACCACATGTGCCATAGGTACACTCATCCCCAACGAATCATTTGTGAGATAACTAAACGATTCCATTTCTGCTTCCGCAGGCGAACCTTTGGTTACATCCGCATTTGTTAACAATTGAATCAAATCATCTTTTGTGAAATCACCAATTAACCCTTGTTGCTCCGGCTGAACAGCTGTAATCTTCCCGCTTTTTATAAGCTCAATAAAAGATTTCTCGACCTTTACCAGATCCCTCAATTTTATTCTTGAAGCCTGCTTCATATCCAGGTTCGTCGTATAAAACATATGACTAGGATAGGCTGCGTCCTTCACATAACGAATACCCGTATATTGAACGCTCAAGAATCGTTCACTCTGTCGTTTGATCTCATAATCAATTTCGACATGGACTCCAGCATTGGAATCCGCATAGTTTTGTAATCCTTCTAAAGCATCAGTCTTAAGAATTTGGTTTAAAGATTTCTGCTTTGCAATATCCTTGAGTTTTATAATTTGAGGGTATTTAATCACCATCCCATTTTTTGAATATTCCTCTTGAATGAGTTCATAACTTTGCCGTTCACTATGAGTATTTGAGGCCATACTATATTCAGAATCAATACGGACTTCTCCACTTTTTGAGAACTCAATGATAATGTTCTGTTCAGAATCATCACTGCTTATTAAGAAACCATCGCCGTGGTCTAAAACCTCGATACCTATGCTATCATGTTGTCGACTCTCTAAAATAATGGGCTCATTCATATCCTTGTTCAATTCCCACGCATCCGGGAGCTTCATCTTACCTACATTTATGCCTTTCTCCGTCCACTTTTGTCCAGACAACTCCCACAAATCAACAAATACGGGGTCTGGATGATATATGGAGACATATCCCCCTAACCACAGCTGTATTCCCTTGTCTGAATCCCGAACCACGAAGTCTGTAGTCAATTCTGGCCCGCCATCCTCAATCATCTGGGCATGTACAAGTCGTTTCGTACTCCACCACTGAATAAATGTGTATTTATCTCCGATAGTACCTGTCACCGTTTTAGGTGCTCTGTAATTCACAACTCTAACGTTTAGCCGTCCACTCTTTAACTGAAACGATTTTGTTAAGATAGTGAGATTATTATCGAACTTTTCTACTAATTCTCCATCTTTCATCTCTACACTTTTAGGCTCGTTTAACAACAAATTAAGTTCCTGTGTGAAGTCCTGTAGCTTGTTTTGTCTGACATCAGAATTCATATTCTCATCGTTAATTATATGAAGTGTCTCTAGCAACGTATCCAACTTTTTAGAATAGGAAATCGTTTTGGCTTCATTTTGGAGAGAACGCGTATGATTTGTTGCTGCTTTTGAAGAATCATTTCCCTTCGTACATCCGTTCATTACTAAATAGGAAATTAGTAATAACAGCACGTAACAAATTCGCCCATGCCTCAAGAAACTCACGCTGGATATCACACTCTCTACAATTTATCGTTCATCTCTATACTCATAATCTTCCACTTGTCTGACTGCTTTTCTAACGTAAATACAAGTCCTTGGTTTGATTCCTCTTCTTCTGAGTTACTCTTTACCAAAAACGCCCGCTGATTAGCCTTATTAGCAATCTCTTTTATATTTAGATCTAATCCCGTATAGTCCATAGCGGAAAAATCTATAATATCTTCAAAATTATTTTTTAGACTTGCTGACAAAGCAGTGAATTCCTCCATTTCGGGCAAGTGTATCAAGAAGCGATTCATAAGATAATGATCTTCCAAATAATTTTGAATAATATCTTTAGGAACCATGGGGTATGCAAATTTTTTAGTTTCATTCTCATATAGTACTTTTGTTTTTTCTGGTCCGGTATTGTCGAATTTTTGATAAGTCATTATCGTATGTTGTTGAGTATCCTGAAAACGGTAGTAACTCACATCCTCAAAAACACCATCTTTATTAATGTCCTCTAGCTTCCTGCTCCCTTGCCCTGTTGCTTCTGGATAACTGTAATTAAGGTTATTAATTTGGTTATGGTCCAAAGCAAATATAGAGAAGCCTTCTGCCTCATTCACTTCGCTAGTTGAATATACTACGATAAATTTTTGTTCTGTTTGATCTAATTCCATAATTTTTATGTCTGTATTAAGATGCGCAACCATAACTGGGTCCTCTAATTTACCAATGATATGATAGCCAGCATCCTCACGGACTACAAATATGTTGTCATTTTCCTCTTTTTCTAATCCAAATGCGAGTACGTATTCCATCTTTCCATCAAGGTCCAAATCTGCTTTCAATATTTTCTGAAGGTGCTCATCCTTGGGTTGAATTTTCTTTATAAACTGATCTAATGTGTCAGAATCTGTAACCCGAGCACTACTTCTTTTATTTATCGGATTCACAATATTGCTATTTCGACCTTGTTCTTGAGCAGCAGACCCTGGTTCAGTCACAACTTTTTGCTCTATCACTTGAGTGCTATGTTTGGTGGAATCAACTGCTTTCCGCTTCTCATTCGTAGGCTTTTCAGAACATCCATTCAATAGCAGACTAAATAACAATATTAAAAATAGTATTTTATTTTGTTTTATAAAGTTGATTTCAAAAAACTCCTCTCTTACATTATTCATTGCACGTTTATACGTTGTTTGCTTACGTATTGAATGATATTTTGAAGCGTCCGATTGTGGCCTGTTTGATTGATACTCTTATCCAATTCAGGCAAGGTAGTGTATGTGTTGTCCTTTTTCTGAAAGTAGATCCCCGCGACAGGTAGCGTTTCTATTCCGTGTGCATTAACCCCGGTGATATAATCCGCAATTATGATAATATCCGTACGCCCGTCCTGATTTAAATCCTTAAAGCTTACTGCCTTGATCCTGTCGATCATCCTACCGTTGTTACCATAAAATTCGGGGAATTCGTATAGTATCTTATTTTCCACATATTTGTCACTGTTAACTTCCAAAAAAAACTTTGCGTGTATCAGATCATTTGTTTCCTCATCTTTTAATGTGGATATAAACTTTACTTCCCCCCATCCATTAAGAGTGGTGGTAAACGATTGTTCTTTTTGGATAGTATATGGTTCCAGATCAGGATCGGGCTGAGCATCTTCTTCTACATAATCAGCACTACGTTGCTGCTCCACGGATTTCTCCATGTTATATTCGATAAAAATATTATCTACTTTCTCTGTTTTAGTATCCCAATAAATATTCAAATGTAGGCCATTTTTGGAGTAAACCAGACTTCTATTTGTTATGATACTTGGTTGACCGTAAAGTTGTAGCACTTTACCAAGGGTATCACCAATCTTCAATCCTCTTTTGGTTTTAAACTTGGGATTTTCCAAGCTCACGGCTACTAGATAACTTTCACCATCAACTAGCTCCTCCCCTTCAAGTTCAATTTTAGATAAGACTACAAAATCAATTTCTGGATCTTCATAGTTAGGATAGGACAGACTCCATCTTCTATAGGTCCCATTCCCACTAACATATCCCCTGTTGTTAGCTTCAAACCCTTCACCGTAACCCCATTCATTAATAAGTTGTTTAATATCCGTATTTTTATCAATCTTGTGCGACCGATATGATACTGTGAAGTCCTCATCCTGAAGAGGGTCAGGATCAACTGATGCAACATTCCTGTTTTTTTCGACTTCTTCACCTCGATAACTCCTAGTGCTCTCTTGCTTAATTTTGACGGTAGCTGTTTTCCCACTGTTATAAGTTTTTATACTTGTAGAACTGCACGCTGTTAATCCCAAAATCATTACACACATTATAATGAAATAACAGTAAATTGGTCTGAACATTTCTTTTCCTCATTTCAAACTGTGAATTATCTTCTACCAACGATAGTCCACTCACCTGTATCATTTTTATCGCTATCGTTACCATTTTGGGTGGGTTTAAATGTAAAATTCGGAATCTTAATACCTTCGGATGCAGCTATCTTTTGCGTTACACTTTTATCTAGACTCAACAAATATTGTTCATAATTAGAAGCTTCATTTCCACTAAATATATTGTAGATTTTCTGTACATTATCACCCCAACGGTTATCGCTAGCGTATATGCCACATTCAACTTGCTTAGATTTCATTCTAATGATCGGCGTGAACCAATTGCAGTATTGAAATACGTTTCCTTTGCCTGTAATACCACTCAATTTATTGTTTTTCACTACAGCCTTTCTGAATTCCTGACCATAGTATATATATCCCAATATTTTACCAAATACTAAACTATTAGCTTTCATCAAATCTTTGGCATAATTTGTTTCAGCACCATGCTCACCATCCGCCGCTCGATTTGTACTACTAGTGTTAAAACTGCCAGTTCCTTCTTGAATAATAATTGCTAACAAAAAACGGGGATCAATCTGAATATCATACGTTTCTTGTATCTTTTTTGTAGCTTCCCACAAACTATGCAGCTTTTCCTGATTCCATTTCATTTTTTTGAGAGTTAATGAACGCCTCTTGAATGTTTTTTCAGCTTCAGAACTACCGTTATATTGGAATTCAGCAGGTATCCATTTTCCAGCCGGAGTCTTTACATTTGTGCTTGCAGGTTCATCCTTAAATTCGTTGGTAACCGGTTTTTCTAGTGATGCCTTATCAGTAGTATCGATCAAACCTAGCTTCTCGCGAATAGCTCGTCCCGCCTCCTCAGCAGCCAACCTTTCCCTGATATCTCCGCTTGCCTCCGCAGTCATCCAACGAACGGTTTCTTTTTGCATTTGCTCTTGAGCCCATTTGGGGAACGTAGCCATTTCACGTAATTTGCTTGGCAGCCCCTCTGCCAGCTTTTGCGCTTTGCGCATGCCGACCTCGTCGCCATTTGCTTGAGCAATATACCAATCTTCTTTATATTTACGCAGCCAAGATTGAGCCCAGTCGGGATAATTCAGTTTTTGTTTTTTCTGTTCTGCTGCAAGATCAAAAGCCTTTGCTTTCCTGTGCGCATTAGCGGTTGTTAAAGCTTTCAACATAGGTGTTGCACCAAACGTTGGTTCTTTCCACTTCATATGTCTTCTCCTTTGTTAGGAATGCTTAGAAGAATCGTATCTCCGACATACACGTATCGTGATATTTGCTTCCTTTCTCTACTGCCTCAATCGTTATTTTCACGGATGAGGTATGAATGGGGTTATCAAGAAATTGGTTGCTTAAAAAGTCATTATCTATCATCATGGTCTGCCCGTTTGAAAACTCCAGTTTCATTCGTTTAACTCTATTATTTGCTTGGAAAGCTTTGGATGACTTGGCTAAACCATTAATAAGTTCAAACCCCTTCAGTTCTTGCATAGAGCCGAAATCAATTTTGATCCACTCCCCGATCCCGTCTCCTTTAATGCCTTCACACCAGGCTGTACTCGCATCTCCGTCCATGATGTTTTGGGCAGCATAGGAATTTCCTGCTTGGTCTGGAAGTATAGAAGAAGCAATGATTTTCTGTGCCCTGATTTTCTTTCGATACTTCCTTAAATCCGTTGTTGTCTGTACCCATTGTGTAGGGGACACGTTATAGCCTATCCTGCGGAATATATTAGAGTATTTTATAAACAGACCTGTTTGAATATCTTGTTGTTGCATTTCACCCTTTGAATTCACATAAGCAACTCTTTGGTTATCCAAAGTTATAACAGGAGAGTCTGTGGCTTTCATTAGTATCCTCTTCTCTCCTGTTCTAATATTGAGCAAATACGTCTTATCAAGATCGTAAGAAGAGAGCAGTAAATTATCGTTATAAAGCCACTGTTCAATCTGTATTCCCTCTATCCCTAGCTTGATTTGTTGAATTTGCTTTTTCTTAGACAAGTCATAGATCAATACATTATGTTTACGATCTACAAGGGCAAATTGGTTACCGTCAGGTGAAAACACTGGAAGATTGAGATAGTGACCATCATTTAAACGCCCCAATGCTTCAGTTTTCTGTCCTCGGTTCATATAATAAAAACCGGCATCATCATCTGTGTAAACACATTTGCGTAAGTCAGGAGACATAACAGCGTAGTCCCTATTCGGCACCTTAAATTCATATAATTTCTTTGTGGTAGATAGATCAAAGATTTTGATCACTAAATAATTCAATTCGGTTGACTCTCTACATAAGGCAATACGCCTGCCATCATCCGAGAACCCAGCCAGATACAACTCATATTCAGGATACGTTTTACCTTCACTTGCATGTAATTCACCTATAATGTCATCTAAATCAATATAGGTATTACCTGTAGGATCATCCATGTCAGCTAAAAAATCCATAGGCATATTTCCATTTTCCGCTTCAAACAACAACCAATTTATGGGCCTTTTTGCTGGAGGAAGTTTCTTGGGCTGAGAGACAGCAGCATGAGTTTCATTCTGCTCCCGCGCTTTTTGGTCCCCATTCGATTGTATACACCCGCCTAGTATAGAAAAGATCAAGACGAGCAGCGCAATTTTATTTATCTGCATCATAGATTTTCCTCATTTTCTACAATTCATCACAATAACTTCAGCTCACCTATACATGTATTTGGGAAGTCCGCGCCTTTTTTCACTTCCAGGATGGTAATCTTAACGAAAGAAGTCCGTATAGGTTCATCAAATTTGAAACGTGCGTCACTGCCCTCAAACACTTCAGATTGCCCATTCGAAAAATCAAGTTTCATTTTTTTGATTTTACTTACGTCTAAATACTTATTATTAACCCACATGAAGTTATCGGTTATATCTATACCTCTCACCTCTTGAGTTGAACCCAAATCTATAGTTACCGTTTCCCCTACTCCGCCCCCCTTGGTCCCTTCACACCAAGAGGTTGAATAATTTCCATCCGTTAAATTGTCCACACTTAAAGAACGAATACCCTGATTAGGTAACGTAGAAGAGGCAGTAATTCTTTTCACTTTAACCTTGTTGCTATACTTCATATAATTGGTTTTTGCTTCGATCCACTGTATTGGAGCCGTGCGTATTCCTTGGTTTTTAGTAAAAGAGGATATATCCTCCTTTCTTCCATCGCTCAGATGAACCAGATACATTTTTGAAGCTTCGTATTCTGCGGACAGCGCCAATTTTTGATCAGGGGATAGTATAAATGGTGCCGTACTTTTAGTTATCCACCTTTTTTCTCCGCTCTCTATATCAAATGAATAGACAACATCTTTTGTGTAATTGTCGTCCTCTTCAGAAATTGTATAAATTAATTTATCTTCTTGATCCCATTGCAAAAGCGAAACCATAGACCCTGCAAGTAAACGTTTTGCTCCACTAATACCGGACAGATTCAGCATGATGATACCTGGTTGGTCATTTTCCTCAAAACAGAATCTAGTGCCATCTGGAGAAAATAATCCTGAACTAATGATACCTAAATCTATTTTACGTTTCCCAAGGTCTATTTTTGTCGTTTTCCTCTCTACTGCATCATATAAATACACTTGCCCATTCAACTCATAAAGATATTTACTTAAATCAGGAGAGACTACAGGGTAAGACGTTGAAGGCAGTTCAAACTCGGACTCTTTTTTTCCTGAGTTCAGATCATATACCTCAAGAATGTGTTTTTCGTCCCCTTCTTCCACATCAGAGATTGTCCTTACGATCGCCATTCGACTTCCATCATTTAACACTCTACTGACAGTTACTTGGGAGCCGCGATATTTTATTCGCTCTTCTTTAGTTTGCATCGCATCTACCAAGTCATCGATTCGTATATAGGTCTTCCCTGTAGGATCATCTAAATTGGTCAAAAATTGAGTCGGATATGGGTCTTCTTCTCCATTTAAAAGCCACCGTGCTTCTTTTTCAGTAACATTTCTATTATCTTGTGTGACCCTGTGTGATGATATTTCTTGGGGGTGAGGAGACGGGACAGCTTCCTCTCCTTTAAACCCACTACATGCTGATATAATGGCTACAAAACTAACAATCAGTATGATTTTTATAAAATTCACTTTCTTACCACTTCCTCTTCCGTTCTCAATTAAAGCCTACCTAGCTAAACGGGGCAGTACTTTTTTCTCCTGAGAGAATACCTTGGAATCAAATATTATTATGATGTTTAAGCTATTACTTACTTTCTTATTTATAATTGATTGAGCCATCATTTTGTATAATACGTCTAACTGCGATAACGTTTGAATATATAAGACCATAACCTTTTCCCCAATTTGTGTTTAATTTATCTATTGTTACATTATGAGATGGCTTGTGATCCTTTTTCATTTCGGCAAGATTTTCTGCTTGACCATGCTCGTGAATGAACTTTCCATCTCCCACATATATTCCTACATGATCTACTTTGAATTTGGTTTTCCCCCCACTCCCCCAATCAAATAAGATTAAGTCACCTAACTTCAGATTTTTATAATCTCCACTGGATCGCAAACTTTTGTAGTCAACCTCTGTCCCCCGAAGGATTTGATCTCCTGTATTACCGCCTATATGCACATTTAATATGGTCAAGTACACGGAGGAACTAAAATCAGAGCAGTCCATATATTCAGGAGGGTTGTTGGGATCAAGCTTCATCGTTCTGATTTTAGTATCCTTACAGTAAGGAATCTTGCCTAAAAACTTCTTAGCGAATTCCACAATTGCTTTCCTTTTCTCCTCGGCAGAACTGTTGGATGGTGTAGGCTTTGGTTCCTCCTTCGTTGGCTTTTCAGGAGTAGTCGACGGCTTCTTGCCCGGTTCCGTTTTCGTTGTTGTCGTCGTTGTTGGAACAGTCGGCGTTGTAGCCTTGCTAACCTTAGGCCATGGAAGGATGCCATTGGCTACTTGATGCAGGTACACCGCGAGCACATCACGACCATAGCCCTTATTCTCCAAACCGTATTTTTTCGCAAAGTCATGCAGTGCGGCGTTAAGCTCCTTATCCCAATCGCCTGTAGCTGGAAGCTTGTACGAGAAGCTGTCTGGATACTTCTTGGCAAGCTTGTTCAAATTCTCCCTGGCAAGCTGGCTGTTCACGCCATACTTACTTCGCAGAGCAGTTGCTTCCTTGGCTAAAGCCTTTTGATCAGCAACGGTCAGCTTATGGGCTGCATCTGAATATTGCCCGGACAGCTCCTCCAGCCGATTCGCATCCAGATAGGACTTGGCTGAATGCCCACGAATCAGCTCGTTGATTAGCACATTGTCACGCAGCTGGTTCGCGAGAAGATGCATCTGCTTTTGCTTGGCTTTATCGTTGGCTCCATGTGCTTCCCACCACTGGGACGTGTATTCGTGCATTTGCGCTCTGGCCCAGGCAGGCATACGATCTATTTCTGCCACCTGCTGACGCAATTGCTTGGCCTTGGCCGCTGCTTCCTTGGCCCCTTTTTTGTCCCCGGCTGCCACGGCCTTGTAGTAGTCCGTTTTATATTGAAGCAGCAAGCCCTGTACCCATTGCGGATATCCCTTCCCTTTCAATTCTTGAACTAGGGACTTATAGGCTTTCAGCTCTGCATCAGGCACCTGATTTTTCATGAGCTTACTAGCCTTGATATGAAGCGTTCCATCGGTTCGGATATAGCTGCTTTTGCACGTCAGAGATATTTCGCGAGTAGCGGTCATTTGTACCTTTTTGCCATGCAGCACCAAGTCTGTATCGGCGTGAAATATAAGATCGTGATGACTATAGACGTGAATACCGGAAGCTGGATTCAAGCGCACAAGTATCTTTTCTTTTTGGGTGGAAAGTGCCACTTCTTTGTCGTCGAATCTCGCCACTTTTTGAGTTTTGGTATGAAATAGCTTTCTTGACGGCTTGCTGATTTCATCTCCTTTGTAGTCTCTCTTACGCAGAGATTGGACTACACGAGCTTCCTTTTCATTGTTGGATGGAAAATACAAATGGACATGATCCCCTAGCTCAGGCATGCAATGCCAACCAATTCCATCCCCGGTATACATGGTGGGGTATGAAAACCAACACCCCTCAACTTTGGACTGCATAGAATCCACGGACAAGTGAAGTTTAACGGATTCGTTTTCACCATCTAAATCAATGACTTTCCCTTCAATAGAGGTACCTTTGATTAACGGGTTATGTATAAGCTCCCTCGGAATGCCTGCTCCCGGAACGAGAACGTAGCCATATGTCATAATGCCTTGCTTCATCTCTGCATGAATCTGATCAATAACCCAATGCTTTCGTTGAAACATGACGACATCTCCAAGTTCAAAACGCTTCGTATCCTCCACTTCAGCATATGTATACTGGGGACCTGACTTTGTTTTTTGGAGGGAAAAGTTAATGCTACGCAATTCACCTTTCACCTGTTCTTTTGAGGTACCTAACCATAGTCTCGGGAACACGGATGTAATCTCGGCAATGAGTCCAGTTTGCAGATGAGAGGCCATTCTTTTTAGAAACTCCCAATCACTCTCCTCATACTGAATAGTAAAGCCGCCCAGCTTTTGATCGCTGTCCGCCAGGTCAATAAAATCCCCATGTGGATAGGCATCTATAAGTTCGCGGAACAGTTGATAATACGTCAAGTTGCTGTTTTGAAACGAACGGTTTTTTCGTTGTTGATCCAATAAATATGTAAAAGACGCAGCCTCAAGGTACATGTGATATACGCCATTTTTGAATGCAATTCTAATATTGGTGACCATTCCTTTAAAGATGCTAACTGTCCCTCGGTCTTCATCCGTCTCATATACCTCTAGCACATCTTCATCGTAAGTTAGTCCATCATACTTTGCATGATCCTCATCCGGTATGAGAGCAGTGATGTACACCTTGCCGTGCTCATTTATCTTCTGTGTCAATTCAAAATCAAGTAGCCGGATAATTTCATACGGTGCATTCACTCTAATATTTCCATAAGTCAACATAGTTCCTGCCAGTCCCATCTTACTCCCCCCGTTTGCTTTTCACATGATGCAATTCCTACAATCTGTTAGCTATTCCTGCCCATCTGTCGTGAATGAAATTTTGCCGCACCACATGCATAAATTCGTCGAGCAGCTCATAAGAGCCGGAGATTGATCTACGTATACATCCTTTTTTCCATTCAACCAAGGCATAGAAATGCTCGGTTTGCAGGGCTGCGGAATGATTTTCCCGGAATCTCCTTTGTTAGCAGAAGAGACTGCAGGATTATGCATACTACGGCACATTCCGAATGCAGGGATATGCGTCTGTGGATGAAAATCCTCAATATTCCCCTGCAATTTATCGCCAATGCTAATTCCCCTGTTAGCTGAAACACTAAATCTTCCCGTATGACTTCCATAGCTACAATGTATCTGTGCCCCATCCACTACATAGCTCTCACTCATTCTTGGACTCTCCTTTGTATAGATGGCCCCTCTGTATCGACCTTTTGTAATTTCAAGCCTGCCAGATTGAACTTCAAAATACATTCAGCCACATCAAGATCTACAATGATATGATGATCGTCATCCTGAACCTTGAATATTTTATGATTCTCCACTGCATATTCATCTAGAATGATTTTCTTCAGTGTACCGTCCCTATGATATTCACTACGTGGTGATAAACACATCAGGCTAGGCGGATTTGCCAGCCAATACCTTGTTTGCTGCATTCGCTGCATATCGGCAAAAACAACCAACTTCCAGCTTAATCCGGATTGATATATATCAAAGATTTCCTTTAGTTGTTCCGAAACGATGGATACCGGATGCTCTATAAAATCAATATAGTCCGCATCACCTGATACATAAAATTGTAAAATAGATTCTTCATCGGCACATGATGAGCCTTCTGCCCATTCCAACAACTGCCTGCGATTTGTCTCTACTGGATACATATACTCCGTAATACGATTATCCTGTTGAATCATGTAGTACTCCATAAGCTGTTGAATACACCACCTCACTGATTCCTTTATACTCCCCTATTCTTACTTCCAAATCGCCCTCACATTTCAAGGCCTTGAATTCAGGTAAATGTACAGCTTGCTGAATAGCACCCTTCGCTAATTTCAGAATATATTGATGGAATTCCCCTGTAGCCTGGAGTACAAATCGCTCCACATCAGGCTGAAAAATCTTATTCATATAGGGTTTTCGAAGCTGATTCAATTCATCCTCCAATTCTGCTAAAAAGCGGAATGCCCAGCCTGCATCATAGATTCCATAACAAGGTTGAGGATCAAAGAACCAATTTTTATCATAGGCTTCGACGACATAGTTATAGTTACGGTCCATCAGATACGTGCGCCTCATAGAATAAGTAATGTATCCGATCCTCGTCTTGGCCACTTCTGCGGAATTGGCTTGTAGGCAGATCGATTGAAAGGATTGAATAAAAGAAGAGATGAGCTCATCTTTTCTTTGTTCATACAAAGACGCTGCCTGATGTAATTTCTGGTTCAATACATCTTCTGCATAGGTCTTAAGGAAGTGTTGTAGGGCTTCCTGTCTATTCATAATTCCACCTCTGAACCTATTATATAGAATATTTACATGATATTACTGGTTCTATCCTCCTATTTTATTACACAATTTTCATATCATGAGATTACATATGAATTTATGAAAACAGAATGAAAATAATCATATTTTTTCGTGAATGTGTAATAATATATGCGAAAATTCTCCAAGAAAGGCCAGCATTAGACCTAAGAAATGAAGGTTTGTGCAAGCGAATAGGTAAATCGAAGTAGAAGACTCAGGTTTATAATGAAATAATCATGTATAATTAATGATACGCTCCAAAAACACATTCAGAGGATCGGGAATGGGATACACAAACTGCTAAAGTTTTTGGATAACCACCACTTTGCATCAGGATTGGAGATACATGACTACTTCACCTACAGGTTTTTATAATAGTATTCAAGAGGCTACCGCGCATGTCATTGATGTGTTGAGTGATATTTTGCATGTAAATACCATTTTTATTGCCGCTAATGATGGGATTACGAATGTAATCGTTGATTCATTTAACCGGGAAGAGATACTCGTTAAGAAAGGGGATGTGCTCCCTTTTGAGCTTAGCTATTGCAGTCTGGTGTTGGACCATCCTGCGGATCACCTCACGATTTCAGAAACGACTATTCACCCGCACACATGTGATTTAGATGTGACTAAAACCATGGGAAACCACTCATTTACAGGAATCCCCATTCGCATGAAAAATGGACAGGCTTACGGAACCATTTGTATCTTGGACGCGCCATCTGTACATTTGACAGAATCCGAATTGAAGGCCCTACAGGCTATGGCTGTATTTCTGGGTTATGTGGTGGAACTGGAGAAAGAAAAGATAGATGCTGAGATCTCTGCCCTGAGCAAGCTGGATTTGATCTCTTCCCTGAGTAATAAAATTCGGTTTTCGCTAACCGAAATATGGGGAGCCACCGACCTCATGCTGACGACGGAGTTAACAGAGGAACAACAGCAATATATGAGCATCATGGAGTCGAGCAGTCGCTCGCTTATGACGTTGTTGAGTAATATTTTGGATTACAGCAATATAGAGTCCAGACAGATCGATGATATTGAAGATCCGTTTGATCTGAGAACGATGATGGAAAATGTATTGAGTCTGTATACAGAGGTAGCAGCGCGACGGAATCTAGAGTTGAAGCTCGACTGGAATCTCACCAGCTCGCCTATTTTTATCGGGGATGAGGCTAAAATTCGCCGTATGCTGATTAATTTGGTAGATAATGCAGTAAAGTTTACAAGCACAGGAGCTGTCATCTTATCTGCAACCGCCCAATCCGTGACCGATGCACCTGAAGTTGAACTGGAATTAAAGGTGAAGGATACTGGGATCGGTATATCTCCTAACAAACTGAAATTGTGGCTTGAGCATGACCGTGGGAACTCCCCCTCATATGGCAATCCAGGATTGGGTTGGCAGATTACCAAACATCTATTAAAACGAATGAATGGTAAAATGACTGGGATCAGTGAACCTGGTAGCGGGACAGAAATAACGCTCCAGTTCACTCTGAAAACATATCAGGAGTCAGCATGAAATAGAAACTAGCTTGTGATAATTATAGGACACATCATGTAATAGAAGCCCGTGACGCATAACGTCACGGGCTTTATGTTATGAGTACGTGTCACTAGGCAATATTATCACCCTATGCCGCACGTTTGTGCATAGTCAGACTTAGTAACGTTTGGGAGCAGCCAGCTTGGCCAAATCCGCCATATACGTAAAAAAGGCTTCTGGATCTGTATCGTATACCAGGTTCACAGGGCGTCCCTCTGCCTGTTCCACCGTTCTGCCCTGACTCGGGCCTTCTGCGATAACGCTGCAATGCACCGTCTTTTTCTTGACAATGTCCGGGCGTCCTACGGATGCAGTGGTCAGTACATCCCACAAGTAGTAGGTTGAGTTCGTTTCGCTATAGACGAGCGGCGGACATCCTGCATAGCAATTACCCAAGAAATCCACGCCTTCATATCGGCGCTCGGCAGCCCAACGATTGCGTACTGCTGGAGTTAATGGCACTTTGCTTGTGCTTTCCAGCGCTACCAGATCAATCGTGATACCGCTTTGCCACACCCGATATGCTGCTTCTGGGTCCCAGAACACATTCCACTCTGCTGTGCCGTCATGCTCCGGCTCCTCCACATTCCCTTTTTCAAAGGTGCCGCCCATCCATACCAGCTTTTCAATCTTTGCTTCAATATCCGGTGCTTCATCCAGCGCTCGCGCCAGATCGGTTAGCGGTCCAGTGAATAGCAACAGCGTCTTACCTTCAGCTCCGCGTACCTTTTCGATCAGATGCTGATGAGCTGGCAGGGATGAAAGCGGTGCTTCCATGCGCCCCGATTCATTCAGTACCGGTAATGCATCTACATAGAAGGAATGTAAACGCCAAGCAGCAGGAAACGGATTTTTACCGCGTGAATTAGACTTTGCGACTTCCACAGGCCCTTTATTTTGTCCAAAACGATCAATAATTTTGCGGCTGGCATCCGTCGCAGGCTCTAGGTAACCATCTGCTGGAATCACCGATACTCCGGTCAAATGAACCTGTTCCATCTGAAGCAACATAAACAGGGATACTAGATCATCCACTCCACCATCATGATTAAAATAAACGTTTGTCTGACTCATCTGTCTCTTCCTTCCTTTATCCCCGTAAAACAGGCTTGTTCTTATCGGCAACCACCCTTCATTATGCCTGATCGCTTCACAGGAGTAAATGTGCGATAGTGTGTGGATCAGGGATTTTTTGCTTACTCCATGCTTAAGATAGGTAGAAATGTGTGTAATAACAGGGTAGAAGCACGGGTCCTAATCGGAAGCGTAGGAAGGAGAGTTTCATATGACAGTCCATACAATAGAAGAGTTGGAGCAGATCCGTAGAGAGTGTAAATCCATGGTGACGAAAAGGGCTGCGGCTTCTGGTGGAGCGGTATTAGTTCCAGTTCCAGGGGCTGACGTTCTTGCTGATGTCGGCATTTTGATGCAGCTACTGCCAGCCATTAATGGAAAATTCGGATTATCTGAGAAGCAGCTGGAAGGTCTGGACGCAGAAACAAAATCCATGGTGTATGGTTTTATCACCTCAATTGGTAGCAAGCTGATCGGGCGACTCATCACCCGTGAAGTTATCGTGCAGATTTTGCAAAAAATGGGCATTCGGATCGCTACCAAGCAGGTTAGCAAGTTTGTCCCCCTTCTGGGGCAAGGGCTAGCCGCGGCAATTGGCTTCACTGCCATGCGAACCATTGGTAATCGGCATGTCGATCAATGTTATGAAGTAGCCAAACGCTTGCTGGAGCAGCGAACTGCCGCAGATACCGCGCGCAACTGGACAGTTCCACAGCAGCCTCTCGAGCCTGTGGGAGTGGATCATTTGCCAAACCGGGACCCGGGAGCAGCGATTCCACTACTGCCGGCACCCCCTAAAGATTAAGTTCTTCACATTCGAGTCAACCATCCATTTCACCTGCACGGGGTACTGCAGATCGAGACGGGTCCTGTACCCCGTGCTTTTTAGCCTTCCACCTTGGCTCCATAGGAGCGGGCCACCGCTACTGCCTGCTCGATATCCAACTTGGCTCCGGTGATGTCCAGATCTTTAAAATTCACGCCATCCATCTTCGCACCGCGCAGGTCTGTTCCTTGAAGATGGGCTTTGTGCAGTCTTACCCGGGTAAGATCCGCCTCCCGCAAATCTGCTTTTTCCAAATTGCATTCGGATAAGTCGGCTTCCTTGAATCGTATTTTTCGCAAATCTTGTTTTCTTAAATCTGCATGACGCAAATTCGTATAAGACCAGTCTCCGCCCGTAATTGTGATACCATCCATATTCGCCCCCGCAAAATCTGAACCTACCAGCTTGCAGTTTTCAAACCGGACTACAAACAAATTGGCGCTGGTGAACAAACAATTGGTAAAAGCCGACTCCTTGTAGTGAGATGCATTCAGAATGGCTCCGGTAAAATCACAGTCCACAAAAGTACAGCCTTCCACGAGAGACTCATTCATCTCCACACCCCGAAAGCGACAGCGGGTAAACTCGCAATTTCTCCACTCGCCTTCTCTGGCATCCATTGAGCCAAAATCACGGGCTTCATAGACCTCATCTGTATAAAAGAACATGTTCTCTCTCCTATTCCTTACTCCCTATATTAGGAATTCAGCATTTCGGCAAGGACCGCTCAAAACCGCCCTTCATTTTTCCCAGTAAACCCTTCATCATCTTATGGTCCTGCGGCGTAAACTCAGACATACACGACCGAATCAACTTCGTATAATAAGGGACTATCTTACTTAACAGCTCTCGTCCTGCCTCTTTTAATCCGACAGTCACCATCCGTCCGTCACTCTCATGAGCCACACGTTCAATCATGCCATCTCGCTCTAATCCGTCGATCAGCCCCGTCATGGTTCCACGCGTCACATCAGCTTTTTCCGCCAACTCTGATGGTGTCATGCGATGCGGCGAATGGCAATGCAACAGGCTAAGAACAATAATCCGACCCTGAGAAGCCCCCAACTTGCTAAAATCCGTATCCATTTCTCTGAAAATACCATTAGCCAAGCGCGCAAATGTCACAAAAGTCTCTATATTATCCACTTCGGCATCTTCATGTCCAAAGCTACGCAGCACCCCGCGTATGGAGTCATTATGAAAATTAAAGTTCATAGTCTATCCATTCCTTCCTTAATCCCGCTTGTTCCGTCAGACGGTAGCTTTTCCATTCGTCAGGCAGCAAAGAAGCATATGGTTCCTTGGCAAAACGATCATCTACCAGGATCAGCAATCCTTCGTCGTGCTCTGTGCGAATAAGTCTGCCACCTGCCTGAAGAACCTTGTTCATTCCCGGATATACATACGCATAGTTGAAACCATTCCGTCCCTGTTCCGAAAAATAATTCCGCAGCACATCCCGCTCTGCTCCAATTTGCGGCAAGCCGACGCCGACGACCACTACCCCATTTAAGCGATCCCCAGGTAAATCGACACCTTCAGCAAACACACCACCCAATACGGCAAAGCCAAGCAAGGTGTGCTCTTGCCCAGGCTGGAAGGCCTCTAGGAATTGATCCCGCTCTGGTTCGGTCATCCCCGGACTTTGTACCAACGTATTTGCGGACACGTCCCGAAGCATGAATTCCTCATACACCTCACGCAGATATGGATAGGACGGGAAAAACACAAGGATATTTCCTTTCCGTTCCACAACCAATGCAGCCAGCATATCCGCAATCGCCCCTTTGGAACGCTCACGATCCCGATAACGGATGGAGAGCGGTAGCAGACGTACATCCCACTGCTCCTGATGGAAGGGCGAAGGAACCTGTAACGTATAATCTTCCTCGTTTGCTCCGAGCATGTCCCGGTAATAAGCAAGCGGTGTCAACGTCGCGGAAAAATAAATGGCTGAGCGGTAGCCTTTAATAGCTTGTCCCAGCAAGTGAGAAGGATCAAGGCAGAACAGCTTGACCCTCACTTCACTGCGTCCTGCTTCCACATAAGTAACGTACCGTTCATCATATAAAGCTGCAATTCGCAGCATATTCTGAGCGGTAAAATACGTATCTAGAAGCAATGCATAAGCCGTACCCTCACCGCTTGCATGGCTTGTACTGCCCCCCGTTACCAGTTCACGTTCAGCTGCTTCCACAAAAGGCACCAACAGCTCCAGTACCTCTTGCGGTGCTGCTGTCTCTACTGCTTTTCCTGTATCTGCATATTGCTTGCGCAGCGTAATCATATGTGCGTTCACTGCACTCGCAGCCGCAGCAATCTCTGGGCTTAGCAACTTAAATTCCCGTTTCAGTTCCAAAAAAGAAGATTTCAAAATTTCCGCCGAAAACATGTCCCGGCCACGTTCTACCAGATTATGCGCCTCATCCACCAGTACGACACCTTTTCGCTTGTGCTCCTCCAGCAATCTTTTCAAAGAAATCCGTGGATCGAAAACATAATTATAATCACTGATTATACCATCCGAGGCATACGCCACATCCAGCGAAAATTCAAAGGGACAGACCTTATGCTTGCGCGCATAATGCTCAATCACCGCCCGGGTCATTAACGTCTCATTCGCCAAAATATCGGATACCGCACCGTTGATCCGGTCGTAATAGCCCTCGCACATGCTGCATGATCCAGCATCACAATCATTTTCATCCTTGAAGCAAATTTTATCCTTCGCAGTCAAAGTCACCACATGCATGTGCAGCCCTTGGGCCTGCATTCTGGCACAAGCTTCTTCGGCTGCTGCCCGAGTGGTGGTACGAGCCGTCACATAATATACTCGTCTCACCAACCCTTCGCCGATCGCCTTAATCGCAGGAAACAAGGTGGATACCGTTTTACCAATACCTGTAGGTGCTTTGGCAAACAGGTTAACCCCTTCGGTAATTGACTTGTACACCGAACCCGCGAGAATTCGCTGACCCGAACGATACGTGTCAAAGGGAAAGTTCAACTTAACAATGCTGGCATCCCGCTTTTCCGCATGTGCTCTCAGCAGAAATGCATACGGAGCATAATCAGCAATCATCTCCTGTGCAAAAGCTTCTAGCTCAGTAAAGGATAGTTCCCGTCTGAATCGGCGAATGTCTTCACTGTGTGCCTGTACATAAGTAAGCTGGACCTGCATCGAATGATGTTGTTCCTCACGAGCAATCATATAGGCATACAGAAATGCTTGTGCCCAGTGTACAGTTTGGCCGTCACCCTGAATATCTTCGAGGGGCAAAGAGGTCGATTTAATTTCATCGACCGTCCATACGCCATCCAGCTCAATTAGTCCGTCACAACGGCCTTCAATGATAAACAATTCGTCCTTATACGGAATTTCTGTACGTAAATGTACCTCTTTGCGGTCATGCTCCTTGTAACCTTTCTGGATAACCTGATGCACGCGAGTTCCTTCGAGCATACTGCTATTCGATCGAAAGCCGCTATGAATGCTGCCGCTCCGATGCACATATTCCACAAGTGGACGCACCGATATGTGAATTGGTTCCTTCATACGATCACCCGTTCCGGTCATAGTCCTTTCACTGTACCACGTAGATAAACGAAACGTAAGGGACATAAGAATCGTTTGTATTCAATTGGTATTCACTCATGCCTACTTTTTACCGAAATATAGAAACGAGGCCTTTTGCTTTATTCTCCACGATACTACAACTCTCATTACAGCATAAAGGATAGGGATATGTTAAAAGAATTAATTAACAATTTTGCGTTATTAACAAGCTTCTTATTCTTTGGAAATTTATTTTTCCGGAAATATGAACGTTACCTAAAAAAACATATATTCATTTATCGGGTAATGAACGGTTTAATGCTGGGTCTGTTTGGCATTCTGTTAATGATGACCGGTTTATGGGTCCGTGGGCACTTTGTGGTCGATCTGCGCCAATTGGCGATTATCATATCTGTTTATATGGGAGGATCGGTATCCGGTCTGCTGACCACCTTGATCATAAGCCTGTACCGTATTTACATCACAGGTGGTTGGACAGATGTTTCTCTGACTGCTACCGTCAATTGTTTCATGACATTGGGCATTTCACTTATCTTTATTCGAGAAAAAAGCCTAACACTCCGCAAGTGGATGTCGGCCGTACTTGGAGCTGCTGTAGTGTCGTTGTTATCTACTTTCTTTGTAGTTAACCCTCCTGATAATGAATCTATTATAATAATCACAACTGTTAAGTTGCTTGGCGGCCTGTTCACTTATTTTATGATGTCCTATATCAAAAAAACAGAACGGGCTGTTCATCTGCTGGAAGAAGCTGCAAATCGGGATCATTTAACCGGACTCTACAGTCCACGTGCTTTCGATGCGCTATTTGAAGAGGTCTTTCATACTTCCAAGACTACAAAACAACCCTTTGGACTCGTGATGCTGGATATTGACCACTTTAAAAATATTAATGATACGTATGGTCATTTGAACGGAGATACCGTCTTAAGCCAATTGGGAATGCTGTTAACCCGGGAATCTACAACGAGGGCGTACCCCTCCCGTAAGGGCGGAGAGGAATTTGCCATTCTGATTGGAAATTGTGATAGTCAGAAAGCAGCAAGCTTTGCCGAAAAAATTCGGAAAGCTGTGGAAAATGAACGTTTCCTTTTGAATGACGGAACCTCGATCTCTCTAACCGTATCCATCGGAGCAGGCAGTTCACCTGTCATTGCATCGAGGCACTTACTGGAAAAGTCAGATGAGGCATTATATGAAGCTAAGCGTTCAGGACGCAATCAGGTGAAACTAGCAAAACCATAGATATTAGTCGCTAAATGTCAGGAAAGCTGGATTATTGTTAATAAAAAGTGGTAAAATGGAAATAACATCGTTATCAAAAAAACTTCTGCCGCTAGTGGAGACATGCCTTACAATCGACATGGGGGGTGGGCTTTGTGAACCTCGAACAATTGGAAAAACTCATGGAAAAAGAACGCCGTGAACTGAATCGCATGGCTGACTTACACGGATTAAAAGATGAACGTGTATTGGACAAATCCTCCAGACTTGACCGTATTATGGACAAGTACCTTCACACCAAGCGTGCAATAAACCAAACACACTCATAGAAGCAAGCTACATCGCTGCCCCTCAGGGCAGCTTTTTTATGATGTAAGCAGTATTCGTCCTCCTTCGGTACACATCTGCACCGTTACTCACCTTCTCGCAGACTGACTACTTCCCGCCATATTCCGTCCGCAACAATTGCTGTGTGAACGATATCCATTCTCTGGCGGCAAAGGACAGATAACGATCGTTCCGCCAGATCATCCCCAAATGCCAAGGAATGACGGGTTCCACCAATGGAAGAACACGCAAGCGCTCAGAATCCAGATCTCGGCAAATGGCCTCCGGCAACAGAGCTACCCCCAGATTTGCAGCAACCATTTCGCTAATCAGATCCCATTGTGAGCTTTCGTAGACTACACGCGGCTGAAAGCCAGCACGGACACATTCGGCAATGATACGGTCATGCAGCGTAAAATCCTCACGGAACAGTACAAACGCCTCCTCCGCTAACGCAGATAACGGTACCTCCTTGCACTCTGCCAATGCATGCGTAGGATGAACGAGCAAATTCAGCTTTTCCTCCACAAACAGAAATGTCTCAAACATATCTCCAACCGCAGGCAGCACAATCACCCCGATATCCAACGCTCCGGCTTCTACGTCCTGTTCCACTTTCTTCGCCCCGTCCTCAAATAATTGAATGGTCACATCAGGATATGCCTTATGAAATTCTCCAATGACACGCGGAAAAAAGCTCGATCCGACCATAGGGGGCAAGCCAATACGGATATGTCCTTTTTTCAGGTTCATCAAATCACTCAGCTCCGAGGACAGGCTCTGAAAGGACTTTACAATCGCTTGTGCTTGAAGCTCAATTACCTTTCCCGCATCCGTCAGTTCGATTCTTTTGCCAATTCGGTCGAACAAAGCGACCCCCAGTTCATCTTCCAGACTTTTAATCGTCTTACTGATCGTCGGCTGGGTAATAAACATGCTCTGGGCTGCCTTTGTAAAGCTACGCAATCGCGCGACTTCCAAAAAATATTGTAAATGTCGGATATCCAAACCTACACCTTCTCCCATAGACAAACGGAATAGATTACATTCTTTATATGCATTTTACTCATGAAAGCTTGTGATGTAAAATTTCATTACAGTTTGAAAATAACCGATCTCAAAGATAGGAGCCATTATATATGAAAAGCTTCATACGCGGTGTCCTCCAGATCGCCGTCCTGATGGCCTTTTCGCTCATCCTGAACGCGGTAGTCTCCTGGCTCCACCTGCCTGTACCCGGTAGTATCATTGGTATGCTGATCCTTTTTATTCTGCTGCAAACCGGCTTGGTCCGGCTAAGCTGGATTGAAGTTGGCGCAAACTGGTTGCTGGCCGAGCTGCTATTATTCTTTATTCCCTCCGCTGTCGGCGTTATGAATTATTGGCCGATGCTGGAACACGATGGTATGAGCATCATGCTGGTCGTGTTGCTCGGCACCTTTCTGGTGATGGCCTGCACAGGTATGGTCGCCAGTCTGCTTGGTAAACGAAAGGAGCATAAATCATCATGACCGGTCTTCTATGTATTATATTGACACTCGCTATTTACTGGATGGCCAAACGCATGTACCGCACACTGCCCAAGGTGTATTTGTCTCCATTGCTCATTACACCTGTTGTTATCATTTTGATTTTGACGCTGACGGGTGTGAACTACCGTTCTTATAATTCGGGCGCCCACTTGCTGTCCATGCTGCTACAGCCAGCTACGATTGCATTTGCTGTCCCTTTGTACCGATATTTCCCTGTGTTAAAAAAACATGCTACACAAATCGTGCTTAGCGTGCTGTCTGGGTCCGTTGTAGCCGTGTTGTCCTCCATGGCGCTTGCCAAGTGGATGCATCTGAATTCTTCGCTGCTGAGCAGCCTGATTCCTCGCTCCATTACGACACCCATTGCGATGAATGTATCGCAAACGATTGGCGGCAATCCGACGGTCACAGCTGTATTCGTTATTCTGACCGGATTGAGCGGTCTTATTATTGGTCCGATGATTGTAAAACTGTTCCGTATTGAAAATGAAGTCTCACGTGGGGTGCTGCTCGGTACCGGTGCTCATGGTACTGGCACTTCCAAAGCCTTCGAGTTCAGTTCGCTGACGGGGACGATATCCAGCATCTCGATGGTGCTCGCCGCTCTCTTTACCTTGGCAGCCGCTCCGTTCCTGTTCCACTTGATGCTGTAAGCCATTTGTATACAAAGAAGCAGCGATTCTCTTGTTATTGAAGAATCGCTGCTTCTTTGCTTTCAGTCCATGTCTTAAAGCAATGGACGGCTCAAGGATATACATCCCTCGCGGCCTCAAATAGCTTTAACGTCGCCGGGTTTCGCCTCTACCTCTACAGGCGTTACAGCTTCATACAGGTAAGCATCCAGCTCAGCCGTATATTGTCGTTCTTGCGCGGCGCTCCAGCCTGCATGTTCGGACATTAATGCAATGGCGGGCTGTTTCCAGCGCTTCACCTCGTCAATCTGGAAGAACAGCGCCCCGGTTCGGCGTATGAAAAAATCAGACGGTGTCACCGTCATTTCCTGTTCCATCGCATACAGGAGCGGGACACGCACTTCCACAGGCAGCGCCGCTTCCTGCTCGGTAGCCTCCTTCATGCTCCGTGCCGCTATGGCAAACAGCCGCTCTGTGTTGGAGCCATAGCGAGTAGCCCATGCTCTAGCTATATCCGACGACAAACCGAGCGCAACACCTGCTGCGGTTTGCTTACCTACGTACGCGACCCAGCCCGCTGAGCCGCCTACACTGCCGCCCGAAATCGGGATATGTCTGGTGCGGCATGCCCGGAAGCTTTGCCCGTGCAAGCGTCCTAGCTCCCGTACCGCACGATCCACGACGAGTTCGGACATTTTCCGGTAGCCCGTCAGCTTGCCGCCTGCAATCGTGATCAGACCTGAACGGGATTCCCAAATTTCGTCCTTGCGTGAAATTTCCGAAGGACTTTTACCGTCTTCATAAATGAGCGGCCGTACCCCTGCCCAACTGGATTCTACATCCGTAACAGTCAGTTTCACATCCGGGAACATTCCGTTGATCGCTTGGAGCACATAGGCCCGATCTTCGGCGGTCATCCGAGGATGCGCCGTATCCCCTTCATACACCGTGTCGGTCGTACCTGCATAGGTTTTCCCATCACGTGGGATGGCAAATACCATGCGTCCATCCGGTGTATCGAAGTACACTGCCTGTTTGAGTGGAAAGCGCTCAGCATCGAACACCAGGTGAATACCTTTCGTCAGGCGTAGCACCTTGCCCTCTTTGGAGCGATCCATTTCCCGCAACGTATCTACCCATGGTCCGGCCGCATTAATAACCAGTGAAGCTCGAATTTCGTATGGCTTTCCCGTTACCCGATCCGTTACGCTTGCGCCGCTTATTCGTCCGCCGTCATACAGCAGCTTGTCAGCCTTGGCATAGTTCACCGCCAGCGCTCCTCGTGTAACAGCTTCCTTCATGACCTCAATCGTCAGGCGAGCGTCATCTGTGCGGTACTCCACGTAGCTGCCGCTCCCCTTCAGTCCATCACGCTTCAGCAAAGGCTCGCGCTCTAGCGTAGCCTGGATGTCGAGCATACGACGGCGCTCACTACGCTTAACACCAGCAAGGAAATCATATACTAGCAGCCCAACAGAGGTGGTGAATGCGTTAAACGTGCCACCCTTGTGAAAAGGAAGCAGCATTCGCTCCGGTATGGTCACATGTGGACCATTTTCGAATACGATGGCCCGCTCCTTCCCGACCTCGGCTACCATCTTAACTTCAAACTGCTTCAAATAACGAAGACCACCATGCACTAGCTTGGTCGAGCGGCTGGACGTACCTGCTGCAAAATCCTGCATCTCCACCAGTGCTGTCTTCAAACCACGATCCGCCGCATCCAGCGCAATCCCCGCCCCTGTAATGCCGCCGCCAATGATTAAAATATCAAAATGCTCATCTCCCATACGTTCCAAAACAGCGGTTCTCTCCTGCGCAGCAAATCCCTGTTCTCCCATCATGTATCCCTCCAGCTTTGTATATATTCACGATGCAATCTGCCAACTGAATCATCATAAGGTACAAAAAAAGACCACGAACATCGCTGCGGCGGATGCCGAGCGGTTCATGGTCTCTCCAAGTCTCCTGACGAGTATTAACTTATCTATATCGTAGCACACACGATACGCTATGAAAAGGGAAATCTGCCTGTTGTCAGATGGCTGACTTCTATCGTAAAACCATCCCTACTTGAACGCCATTGCGGCATGAACTGCCTTTTTCCAGCCACCATAAAGCCCAGTCCGCACGTCTTCACTCATGGACGGAGTAAAGGTATGATCACTCTGAGCATATCCCCGGACTTCATCCAGACTGCTCCAAAACCCAACTGCCAGTCCCGCTAAATACGCCGCACCGAGTGCAGTTGTCTCGTTCACAGCAGGTCGTTCTACAGGCAGATCGAGAATATCGCTCTGGAACTGCATCAGGAACTCGTTCATCACTGCACCTCCATCTACACGCATTGAACGCACAGGTACACCCGAATCGCTCGCCATGGCAGTTAGGACATCTTTAGTCTGGTAGGCCAGCGATTCCAGTACCGCTCGTATAAAGTGCTCCTTGGTCGTTCCCCGCGTCAAACCAAATGTCGCACCGCGCACGTCACTGTCCCAATACGGGCTGCCCAGACCCACAAAGGCCGGGACAAAATATACCCCTTCCGTCGAGGTCACACGCGCCGCATACGCTTCACTATCTTTGGCTTCGCGGAACATACGCAACCCATCACGCAGCCACTGAATAGCAGATCCGGCTACAAAAATGCTGCCCTCCAGCGCATACTTCACCTGACCATTCAGCCCCCATGCAATCGTCGTAATCAGTCCATGCTCCGAGTCACAGGGTTCATCTCCGGTATTCATCAGCATAAAGCATCCCGTACCGTAAGTATTTTTAATCATGCCCTTGTCAAAGCATCCCTGACCGAACAGAGCTGCTTGCTGATCACCCGCCGCTCCGGCAATAGGAATTTCCTGTCCAAAAAAGTGATAATCCACCGTATGCGCATATATCTCAGAAGATGATCTCACCTCTGGTAGCATAGACGCCGGAACGCCGAGAATATCCAGCAGCTCCTCATCCCATTTTAGCTCATAAATGTTGTACATGAGTGTGCGGGCCGCATTGGAGTAGTCCGTTACATGTGCTTTACCACCAGACAATCTCCAGATTAGCCAGGTATCAATCGTACCCAACAGCAAATCCCCGCGCTCCGCTTGAGCTCGTGCCCCTTCGACGTTGTCGAGTATCCATTTGATCTTGGTGCCAGAAAAGTAGGGATCAATGAGCAGTCCCGTTTTGCTATGAAAAATATGATCAAATCCACGGCTTTTCAATTCCTCGCAGATCCCGGCTGTTTGCCGTGACTGCCATACCAGTGCATGATATACAGGCAGACCCGTATGTTTATCCCACACCACTACGGTTTCCCGTTGATTCGTAATACCAATCCCGGCAATTTGGCTGGCTTTCACACCTGATTCCGACAAGCAGGAGGCGATGACGGCCAAAATAGAGCTCCATATCTCATTTGCATTTTGCTCTACCCACCCCGGCTGGGGAAAATACTGTGGGAACTCCCGTTGTGCCTTGTATACCACTTTTCCCTGCCGATCAAACAAGATGGCCCGCGAACTGGTTGTGCCCTGATCCAAGGCAAGAATGTATTGCTCCATTGTTTTCCAGCCTCCTTGCATATTTATGTATTGTTGCCCACTTGATTCAAATAAAAGCTATTGCTTATAATGCTCGAACAGTTGTTTATTGGAGGTCGTAACTGCTGTAGCTCCCGCAGCCAACGCCGCTTCCACATCCTCAGGGGTGCGAATAAGTCCGCCCGCCAAAATAGGAATGCCCGTGCGCTCGCTGACCTCCTTAATCATCGGCGGAACAACACCGGGCAGCACCTCAATATAATCAGGTCGTGTTTTTTCCACCAGCGCGTAGCTTTTTTCCAGCGCAATCGTATCGAGCAGGAACACCCGCTGTACAGCAAGAATCCCCTTCTTTTTAGCGGTTGCAATCACCCCGGATCGGGTCGAAATAATCCCAAATGGCTTAATTTCCTGACACAAATATTCAGCCGCATACTCGTCATTCTTCAAGCCTTGCACCAGATCGGCATGCAGGAGCATTTGCTTGCTGCGACTTCTAGCCATCTGGTACAGGTTGCGCAGCTGCGCTACATGCGTATCCAGAAAAACAGCATACTCATAAGAACTGTCCAAAATACCCTCCAGCTGCTTCATATGCTTAGCTGCAGGTAAAATGCGTTGTCCCTGAAATGGCATGGATATCCCCCTTTAGGCTGAATGTCGGTCAAACTCGTTCAAATTTTATATTATCACTCTGTTGGACGAACGTGAAGCGGTTTCATTGCAGATATGTATAAAGGCTGCCTTCCCTGCAATAGATGTCAGCAGGAAGAAGACAGCCTAATCGTTCAAAGGAACTGGATCAAATCACACGATGGCACCCTTAAAATGCTCCATAGTGTACTAGCTCTCAAACCCTTGGCGCAGCCATGAGGTAGCGAGCGTGATCGCACCGCGCTTGGCCGCGGTTTCCGACAATGGGTTCAGCATCACAAAGTCGTGGATGATGCCCTGAAAGCGTGCAGCGGTTACCTCTACCCCTGCTTCACGCAGCTTGTTCGCATAGGCCTCACCTTCATCGCGCAGCACATCGGCCTCGCCTGTAATGACCAGCGCACGCGGTAGCCCTTTGAGCTGTTCTGTGGTGGCACGTAACGGGGACGCCGTAATCTGCGCTCGTTCATTGGGATCTGTCGTATATTGATCCCAAAACCATTGCATTCCTTCGCGGCTCAGGAAATATCCTGTGGCGAACTCCTGGTAGGATTCCGTGTCAAAGGAAGCGTCCGTCACCGGATAAAATAACAACTGCTGCCGGATGGCAGGACCACTGCGTTCTTTGGCCAGCAGCGTTACGGCCGCGGTCATGTTACCGCCGACACTGTCTCCGGCTATCGTCAGCGTATCGGGCTTCAGTCCATGCTCGCGCCCATGCTGTGCCACCCATTGAACGACCGCGTAAATTTCCTCAATCGCCGTCGGATATTTAGCTTCAGGTGACAAGCTGTATTCCGGGAATACAACGGCTGCCTGTGAGCCGACTGCCAATTCACGAATCAGACGATCATGCGTGTGGGCATTACCGAATACCCAGCCTGCTCCGTGAATATATACAATGACCGGCAGATCACTTGTCACTTGTTGTGGACGAACAATTCTGACCTTTACCTCACCGCCAGGCCCACCTGGAATAGTTAGATCTTCTACATCTGCAGCAGGTTTGTCTGCTGGACCAGATTGAACCTCATTGACTGTTTCACGTCCTTTTTCAGGACCCAAATCATATAGAAACGGAGGTTTGGCATTATCGTCTGCAAATTTCTGTGCTGCCGGTTCAAGCTGTACTTTTTTACTCATATCGATTCACTCTTCCCTTCTTATCTGTGGTTTACATATATCCAATATGGCTTAAGTTTGCTCATTCAGTTTCACCTTATATATTTAAACGAGTTCCTCTCTTTCCAATCGGAGGACTTTAGTTTGCCCAACAGAAGAGCTTGACTTTTATTTTGTATTGTAACTATAATAGTTACATATTAAAGTTCGTAAATGCACTGGGTACACTTACGATCAAACGAATGAATCATCCACATCATATTTATAGGAGGCTATCTATTATGAAAATTGCAGTTATTGGTGCAACCGGTAAAGCAGGAAGTAATATCGTAAAAGAAGCATTAGACAGAGGGCATGAAGTAACCGCCATCGTCCGTGACTCGGCTAAAGTAACAGAAAATCGTGCTACTGTAGTACAAAAAGACGTTTTTGATCTGAAAACAGATGATCTGAAAGGCTTTGACGTAGTCGTTAATGCATTTGCCGCTCCACTCGGACAAGAGCATCTGCATGTCGATGCAGGTAACGTACTAATTGAAGGCCTGCGTAATGTATCCGGTACTCGCCTGATTGTCGTAGGTGGTGCAGGCAGCTTGTTCACTGACGAATCCCAAACACTTTTGGTAAAAGATGCTCCCGGCTTCCCTGATTTCGTATATCCAACAGCAAATAACCAAGGAAAAAACCTGGAAATTTTGCGTGGTACCAGCGACCTGAACTGGACTTTCATTAGTCCTTCTGCGGAATTTGCTCTGGGTAAACGCACAGGCTCTTACCAAGTGGGAAAAGACACACTGTTGGTTAATTCCAAAGGTGCAAGCTATGTCAGCTATGAAGATTATGCGGTTGCCGTAGTGGACGAAATCGAAAAACCACAACATCTGAACCAACGTTTCACTGTCGTATCTGAGTCCTAATTACTGTATTCTCGCAGCACATTTAGCATAAAAAAGACCCTTCGCCCATTCTCTCATGCTGCACGCTATGAGAAATTGAACCCGAAGGGTCTTTTTATTATGACCTGTTGATACTCTCGTTATGACTTGTCAGTGCTGACCTTCTTTTCTGTATCGTGAGCGGAAGTCTCCCTCTTATCGCTAAAACACAGCTTGAGGATCGGAGGCGAAGCCAAAGTCGTCAGAATGATGGCAATGATCACCGATGTAAAATATTGCTGTGCCAACAGACCCGACTGTAGACCGGTAGCTGCGATAATAAGTGCGACCTCGCCGCGAGATATCATCCCGGAGCCAATCGCAAGGGCAGAACGGTTATCGAAGCCCGTCAGCCGCGCCCCGAGTCCTCCCCCGATTAGCTTTGTCACCAGCGCAATCAGTGTCAAAACAACAACAAATCCGAGCTGCTGCCCTACTCCCTCAAAGGAAACATTTAATCCGATGCTGACAAAAAATACAGGAACAAAAATGGAATAAGCGATGGGTTCCACCTTTTCTTCTACGGCGTGCTTAAAGCTGGTTTGTGCAATGGCAATCCCGGCCGCAAAGGCTCCGATAATCCCTGCCATCCCCAACATATCCGCAAAATACGCAAATCCAAAGCAAATAATCAACGCAGTCGTGATGACCGCTTCAGTCACCTTGAGCGGAGCAAGTATTTTCATAATCCATGGAACAACGAACCAGCCCCCCAGAATAGCTACGACGAAGAAAACTAGCTTTTTGCCAACAAGAAGTCCCAGCGAAGTTTCTCCACCCATACCGAATATACTCATTACTACCGCTAGCAGCACCACGACAAGCACATCATCCAGCACTGCCGCACCCAAAATGGTTGAGCCTTCCCGGGTATTCAGCTTATTCATATCCTTGAGTACCTGTACCGTAATGCTTACCGAGGTAGCACTCAGAATAATTCCTAGAAACCAGCCTTCATGCACCGAGAATCCAAAGGCTTCCCCTACACCAAAACCGCAAATTAACGGTAAAATAATACCTCCAACCGCCACAGCTACCGCAGGCTTCCAGTTACGCCGAAGTTGATCCAGATCCGTCTCCAGTCCAGCAATGAACATCAGCAGCAGCACGCCGATTTCAGACATATCATGAATCAGCGAATCATTCTGAACCCATCCCAATACGGCTGGGCCCAGGACAATTCCTGCGATCAGCTTTCCCAACACCGCTGGTTGACCGAGCTTGACGGACAAATGACCCGCGACTTTTGTGAACAGTAGAATCAGCAGAAGATATAGTATAAATTGCATAGGCTGATAACCTCCTTTTTATTTAATCCTTGAACTCATTTGCGCATAACCCACAATATTGAAGATACTGATAATCATAAAATGCTAAACAAACGTGCAAAATATGTGTCTGACCTGAAACAAACGGCTCGCAAAATAAAAAGGGAAACCCGAAATACAGCACAGGTTCCCCTAAAAAAGACATAAAGGAGCCTTGGTGACAGGCTCCTCCAGTAAATTCATATATTCTTTTAATGTTGTCGGTCATACTTGCGCAAACGAGCAATTTTATCTATTAATTATATCTCTTCTGCAAACCCGTGTAAACGTGTTGAATCAATTTTCTGTTTTTTTCACATAGCGGTCGCGGTATTCGTGGTCCAGCATACTCATCAGAATCGAATCATGGTATTCATAATTGTAGAATAAAGCATCCCGCTGCACACCTTCACGCTGAAAGCCTACTTTTTCATAGCAACGAATGGCGCGTTCATTAAAATCAAATACATTCAGCTCAATCCGATGCAGATTACAGATACCGAATCCGTAACCCAGCATGAGTACAAGCGCTTCGGTGCCGTAGCCTTTCCCCTGATTTCCCTGCTCATTGATCGCAATACGGATGTTGGCACTGCGGTTTAGGCTGTCCATATCCTGCAGGGCTATATCCCCAATGACACGATCATCTTCGATAAGCGCAATCAACAGCAACAGGCTTGAGGTGTCCTGTCCTTTAGCTTCAATATAACGGGCAATTTGATCCTTGGTAAAGCTGCGTTGTGTGCCTGTCAGCCTCCGCACATCCTGATGGAACAATGTATTATAGTATAGCTCGGTGTCCTCTACGTTAACGGGACGCAAGTACACCCGTGATCCTTCAAGTAACCGTGCCACAGGCTCTGAGGCTGAAGTTTGTTGAGTCATCATGATCTCTCCCATGCTAATAATATAAATGACGAAAATCAAAGCAAATTATTGCGCAAGTTTGACTACGCAAGGTCTGCATTTTGCTCCGTAGTCAGGCTAGAATCAGCGAGGGACTCGCGCCAAATTACGGATTGAAGCAGCAGGCCTGCCAAACCCAAGATTCCAACAGTCATCCCGATCCAGACAAAAGCCGTTCCCGCCCCTGCTATTCGGATTAATACTCCCCCTGCAAGCGGGCAAACGACCATGATTGCTCCAATCACGGTACTTTGGATACCAAAGACGCGCCCCACCATATCAGCAGGGGTTTTGGCTTGTAATATATAATTCTGGGTGATAATGTACAGGCCGTTGCCCACGCCCAGCACGGCCCCGATCATAAGCAGTACGGGCAATCCTGTTCCGGGTTGTGCCCAGCCTAAAGCAGCAATAGCTCCGCCAACCAGCACATATCCACCACCGAGCCCCCAGCCTGCGCTTATGCGATTCAAGCGATTAAGCACAAGCATGCAGCCGACGGCGCCAGCACCAATGGCTGAAACCAGCCAGCCAAGCAGTGATTCATTACCCGGAGCGAGCACTCGCAGCAATGTAGGGAACTGGTAGTCGATCATGAGAATGGCGATCAAGCCGAAAAGTCCGAATATAAGCGTATGCAAAAGCATTCGACTGCGCCATAAGAACGCCCAGCCCTCGCGCCATTGGTTGAAAAAACGAGATGCGTGGACATGCTCCTCCCGCATTTTGGCTTCATCAGCCTCAGGCGCTGTATGCGCAGCCGACTTTCCTTGCTGCCCAGCTGCAACTGCTTGTTGGTCTGTGCTGACCAGCGTGGGACCGATTCCCCGCAGCGGCCACAGCAACAGGCCGGAACAGAGACGCAGCAATGCATTGAGAATAATGCATGCCTGAGGGGACAACACAGTCAAGGTCATAGCGCCCAGTAATGGCCCCGCCACTTTGGAGGCCTGATTGACCAGCCCATTTAGTGAGGTCGCCCGAAACAGGTCGTCGCTGGCGACTACCGTGCGGGTCAAACCTTGCTGTGAAGGCATTTGGAATACGCCAGCCGCCGCGCGCAGACCGAGCAAAGGCAGCAGCCACGCCGGGCCCGGGACGGCGAGAATCGCCAGCGTCAATAAGGCAATAGCTGCATCGCAGACGATCATCAGCTGGGCCTTGTGCACCCGGTCGGCTAACGTGCCCGCGATGGAACCCAGCAGCAGACCCGGTAGGGCCATCACTACCGGAATCAGCGCAATCATCATAGGGTCGGCTTCCCAGCGATAGGCAACGAGCACCTGAATGGCGATAGCATCAAACCAATCGCCAAAGGAGGCAGCCGTGTGCGCCGCAAACATCCGCCGAAAACGGCCATTGCGCCAAATGCTAGGCGTGGATTGCAGTTCTTTCTTTTCCTTCATTATCTACTCACCCTGCTCTCATTTTCAGCTTCTTTTAGCAATAAGAACATTCTAGCGGGTCTATATCAGAGGAAAATCAGACAGCTAAAAACATCAGACAACAGAAAGTGTTTGCTCCAACCAGCGCCTTAGCGCCTGACGATGCAGTGTTAAACTGTTGTCCCGGTCAAGCCGATCATATTGAGCCGCATATTTCTCTTCCAGCGTGGGATAGGTGCCACAGAGCTTCAAAAAACCGCGGATTTGGCAGACCACTTTGATTTTTAGCAATTCCTGTTTAGCCATATCAAGGGTATCCAGCCCTTCATCCATAAGCCGCTCGGCGTTGTTCACATCTCCAGTACGCAAAAGCATAAGTCCGCACATCATGCGATAACGGCCCAGTTCGCGTAAATATGGAGCCTCCGACAGCATGCCTTCCAGACGATCAGACAGTTCCGCAGCCTTTTCCATATGATTGGAAACCAGATGCATGTACATCTTCATCAGTGCAACAGGCATCACAAATTTATCGAGATTATCCCGTTCCATTACCCTCAAGGTTAGTGGTAGACCTTCCTGTGCGCGTTCAGGTTCTCCATTTTCCACATAAGCCTCCAAGATGTTGAGAATGCGTAATTCCCGTTCCTGTTCACTGGACAGCAACCTGCTGGAAAGCGCACACTCACATAGAGCAATCCCCTCATCCGTTACCCCTGCTGTGCCCGTAAATAGCAGCAACATCCAATACAATCGGTCTACAGGGGCAAAATCCTCCCGCTCCAAGAACCAGGACACATCCGCCTGTACAAAACGGGTATACATTTGATAAAAGGCGGACATTTGAAAACCCATCTGCTCCTGCTGGGCAGCCAGCGCTACGATGGAATTCCCCTGCCCCAACAGCTGGTATTTCCGGAAAAGTCCATGTACGGCGTCCTGCACCTCCTGATCGAGCAAGGACGGATGATTCTGTGGCTGCACGTCAGTCAAGGTCAAGCTGTAGCCATACCCTCTGACCGTATGAATACGGAGCCCACCCCATGACTTAAGTTTTTTGCGCAATCTATAGATATGATCATCCACCGTACGTTCCACCGGATACTCCAGCGGCCACACACGATCCAGCAGTTGTTCCCGGGTGAACACCTGATTCCGGTTATCGTACAGAAAGCGCAACAGCGCAAATTCTTTAGCCAACAACATAACACGATCTGCATTACAGACCACACTGTAGCCATCTGCATCAAATTGCAGCCTGATCATCCACCTCGCCTCCGACATATCGTTTCTTAGCTGCACCCAGCCCTATAAACATAAGCAACACACTCAGACACAAGAGCAGCAGCAGCGGGATTGTCCAGCCTTGCGTCGCATCATGCAGATAACCGAACAGCGTCGGTCCTGTTGCTGCTAGCAAATAACCAAAGGATTGTGCCATACCAGACAGCTCTGCTGCCTGCTGCGGTGTCCGCGTCCGCAGATTAAAGAACATCATCACTAACGGGAAAGCAAAACCACCCGCTATACCGATACAAATGACCCAAATCACACTCCACTGTGTAGCCCCAAGCAGAAATCCACCCAAACCGATAAAATACAGCGCAGCCATAATTAGAACCAATACCCGCTGATCCTTCACCCGCGCTGCCCAAATAGGCACAATAAAAGTAAATGGCATTTGTGAAAACTGCAGCGCGGACAGCATCCATCCCGCAGTCTCTGAATCCATCCCCTGTCCGCTCATCATTTCGGGAAACCAAGCGGCAGGAACATAGAACAGGGCAGATTGCAGCCCCATAAACAGCGTCACCTTCCAAGCCAAAGACGATGTATACACATTCACGGTTCGCGCGGACACTGCCGCTTTATTGGCTGTTTTGCGGGCCTTAAGGAGTTGGGGCACCCAGAGTAAGATTCCTACGACACCTACAATCGCCCATATTCCCAAAGCACCGCGCCAGCCCATACCTCCGTTCAGAGCCAGCGGTATACTCAGCCCGGATGCTGTTGCAGCAACCACATTCATGGATACTGAGTATACGCCGGTCATCAGTCCGCTGTTGCGAGGAAACTCCTCTTTGATCAGACTGGGCAGCAACACATTACACACGGCAATAGCCAGTCCCAGCATGGCGGTCCCGACAAATAATGCGGTCACCCCCAGCGTTGAGCGCACCACAATACCTGCGGTCAACAGCAGCAAGGCTGCAAAAATAATAAGAGATGACCCGAAGCGGCGCGACAGTTTAGCTACAAAAGGCGACAACAGGGCAAAAGCCAGCAACGGCAATGTCGTTAATAGGCCACTCAGTGTATTCGAAATATGCAAAGAATCCTTAATCAAACCGATAAGAGGTCCTACCGAGGTAATCGAGGCGCGCAGATTGGCACCTACCAGAATGATCCCTATGGCAAGCACCCAAGGACCGGCATGCCACAAAGATTTGTATACCAAAGCTCGTTGGTGTTGCTGTGAACTCATCTCTCCATTCTCCTATCTATCTGTGTTATGCTCAAAGGCTCCAACCAAGTGTACGGTTGGAGCCTAGCAATTTTTATCTCATTAAATTATAAAGGCATTCGTGCCATATGCATAGGACGGATCGAAACAGCGCTCCAAGTCTTCAAGTTCAGCATATAGCTTCATTAAAAAATAAAAGCTGCCTGAAAGGATAGTTTCCTTTTGAGGCAGCTTTCAGTTCATAAACTTCGATGCGACCAGCGCTGCTTAACGTACCAGCCAGCCGCCGTCCACCGCCAAGATATGACCGTTCATGTAGTCGGAACCCTGACTAGCGAGGAAAACCACAACTCCCATCAAATCAGACGGATCGCCCCAACGACCCGCAGGAATACGCGACAAGATTTCTTGATTGCGACTTTCATCCGCACGGATTGGAGCTGTATTTGCCGTAGCAATATAACCCGGCGCAATCGCATTAATCTGAACGTTATGAACCGCCAGCTCATTCGCAAATGCCTTGGTCAAACCAGCTACCGCATGCTTGCTCGCTGTATACGGCGGAACGAATTTGCCACCCTGAAAAGCAAGCATAGAAGCGACATTGATAATCTTCCCGCTTTTTTGCTCTACCATCACCTTTGCCACTTCCTGGCTCAGGTGATATACGGCATTCAGGTTAATCTCCATGACAGCGTCCCAATCCTCATCTTTATACTCCAGCAGAGGGGCGCGACGAATCGTACCTGCATTGTTTACAAGGATATCAATTTTACCGAATTCATTGACGCATTCTTCTACAATTTTCTTAATGGATTCTTTCTCTGTCAGATCAGCCTGATAAAAGGCAACCTTCACACCCGTTGGCTCCAGCAAACGTCTTGTTTCTTCATATTCATCATTGTTAGCTACAATGAACAGATTTGCACCTGCTTTGGCCAAAGCTACGGAATATCCTTGACCCAAACCAGTGTTGCCTCCTGTTACAATCGCCGTTTTACCTTTTAGACTGAAAAAATCCAATGAAAAATTGTCCAGACCCATGCCTACGCCTCCATCACAAATTAGTATAAAAACCTATAATTCCTGAAGCCTATAGCGCTGCGCGTACTTCCTTATATTTAGCTACATAACGTGCTGCATTTTCTGTGATCAAGTCGTAGCGACCTTCCTTGGCTGGAGCCGTCAAATTACCCCCAATTCCCACGGCTACACATCCGTTACGCAGCCAGGTTTCCATATTGTCCAGATCAACGCCACCAGTTGGCATAATCTGTACATGAGGCATTGGACCTCTGACAGCCTTAACAAAGTCCGCCCCCATCGCACTGCCTGGGAACAACTTCACGACATCGCTACCCAATTTCATGGCTTCCTTAATCTCATTCAGCGTCATACAGCCGGGCATATAAGGAATCGCGTACAAATTGCATAGCTTCGCTGTTTCTTCTTCAAAAGAAGGACTCACGACAAACTCTGCTCCGGCTAGAATAGCAATTCTTGCCGTCAGTGACTCCAGTACCGTTCCTGCACCAATCACTGCCCGATCCTTAAATTCGTCTCTCAATCTTCGAATGACCTGATCCGCATCCGGCGTCGTAAACGTAAGCTCAATATTATCCAAGCCGCCTTCAATGCAGGCTTTAGACATTAGATATGCTTCCTCCGCCGTGTTTCCCCGAATGACTGCGACGACACCTACTGAAGTGATATGTTCCAAAACTTTCTTTTTCGTCATGTTCCTGATCCTTTCCACGAATGGGATGACCATGTACCCTCAGCCACTTGCAGGTTCACGCTCCAATACACTGATTGGATTAACGCAACTCGCTCATGGCAACCTGATCCATGTCTTTATATGTTTTATTTTCACCGGCCATGCCCCAAATGAAGGTATAGCTGCCCGTAGCCGCACCGCAGTGGATAGACCAAGGTGGAGAAATAACGGCTTCATCATTTTTCATCACCAGATGGCGCGTTTCGTTCGGTTCACCCATCAGGTGGAACATTCTCGCATTCTCATCCAGTTCAAAGTAGAAATACACTTCCATCCGACGGTCATGAACATGTGTCGGCATGGAGTTCCACACACTGCCGTTCTCCAACGTCGTCATCCCCATAACCAATTGGCAACTTTGAATGCCTTCATCATGGATAAAGCGACGCAACGTACGGTTGTTAGCTGTTTCCTGCGAACCCAGACTTTCAGACGGTACATCGGCAAAAGACTGCTTCGTCGTCGGATACGTGGTATGAGCCAGGGCCGAAACGATATAAAATTTCGCAGGCTTTTCACTGGAATCGCTTTCAAAGATCAACTCCTTGCCCCCTCTGCCTACATAGAGACAGTCTTTTGTGGCCAGCTCGTAAGTTTCACCATCCACCTTGACCGTACCGCTGCCGCCGACATTAAAAATGCCCAGTTCGCGGCGCTCCAGGAAAGTTTCTGCTTTGATTTGATCGTTACCTTCCAGCGCAACAGATTTATTCACGGGATAAATGCCCCCGATAATGACACGATCTTCATGCGTATAGACCAGCTTTACCTCCTCAGGTACAAACAGTTCCTGGATCAAATAGTGCTGACGCAACTCTTCAGTCGTAAAATGCTTGGCATGTTCGGGATGAGTTGAATAACGCATTTCCATAAAAACATTCCTCCTGTTTAGATAAACTTTTTTATCAACGGAATTGTTATAAAAGCGGTTTCTAACTCTACTTCTTAGCTAGAATTGTAATAATTATCTAAGAGGGTGTCAACCCAAAACTTCACTATTCCTAGAAAAACCCTTAGTACATACGAAGTTTTACACGCTTTTTACCTTTTGATAAACAAAACCACATTTTTTTATCTGTATTACCTAAAAAGTTTTTAGCCAATATATCAACTTCATCATTGTGAAAAACCGATTTATGTGATAATTTCAATTTATTCAGTTAGTGCATGCGCTTACAGATTAAGTTTACTAAACATAAGGAGGAATACAAATGACCGCAACATTGGATGCTGTTACCTTCGGAGAACCGATGGCCATGTTTTATGCCAATGAAGCAGGCTCTCTGGATGAGGTGCGTTCATTCACCAAAGCGTTGGCCGGGGCAGAGACGAATGTTTCAGCCGGTTTAGCGCGTTTGGGTCTACGGGCGGGACTCGTGACCAAACTCGGCGAGGATACGTTCGGCAAGTTCATTGCCAGTGCGCTACGTCAGGAAGGGATCGACACACAGAACGTCATGTTTACCAAAGACCACTCTACCGGCATGCTGATTAAATCCAAAGTTACAAGTGGGGACCCCGAGGTGGAATATTTCCGCAAACATTCCGCCGCTTCTACATTAAGCATCGCAGATTTTAACGAGGCTTACTTTTCCGGAGCTCGCCATCTGCATTTTACAGGTATTTCTGTCGCCCTCTCCCCTGAGTGCCGTGATTTCGCACGTCATGCGCGGCAATTTATGAAAAAGGCTGGCAAAACCGTATCTTTTGATCCGAACCTCAGACCTAAGTTATGGCCTGACACGAAAACGATGGTGGAGGCGATTAATGAGGCATCTGAGGGGTGCGACTGGCTTCTACCCGGCATTCATGAAGGTAAAATATTGACAGGCTACACCTCACCAGAGGATATCGCTTCCTTCTATCTTGACCGAGGTACCTCGCTGGTCATCATCAAGCTGGGAACCGAAGGCGCCTATTACAAATCCGCAGATGCGGAGGGATACGTCAAACGCTTCCGCGTAGAGCATGTCGTGGATACCGTCGGTGCCGGTGACGGATTTGCCGCAGGTGTGATTAGTGCGCTGCTGGAGGGCTTACCCCTGGCTGAAGCGGTCAAGCGCGGGAATGCACTTGGTGCGCTGGCTGTCATGTCAGCCGGAGATATGGATGGCTATCCGACGCGAGCCGAACTGGAATCCTTTTTGCTCAGCGCCAGCACAAATTAGTCCGGGTTTATTCCCAGCATAACCTTCACCGCTATAAGCGCAAGCTCAACAAGGCCGAATCCAAAGTCAGCCTTAACTTCCAATAGCCCGTATTCGCATTTGTGTGACCTGAGTAGCATACGCAAGCTCAGGTTATACAAAGGAATACGGGCTATTTTTATAATATATGACACATTGCTCGTTACAGCGTTTTGACGGATTCTCCCCGATTGATATCCGGCACAAATCGGTAAATAATCGGAACCGATTCGCCGCCTTCCTCAATGCTGGACAGCAGTGTTTTTGCTGCCTGCTTCCCCATATCCGCAATCGGTTGTGTAATGGTCGTAATCGGCGGATTGTAAATATGGGCAAACTCCGCATCGTCAATCCCGATAATGGACAGCTCTGCCGGAATACGTATACGGCGGGCATTCACATACTTCAACACCTCAGCCAACACGATATCATTCCCGGCCAACAGCGCAGTCGGCGGCTCCGGCAGTTGGAACAGCTCCTTCAGCGTCTGCTGGATTTCTTCTCTCGGCACACTGTGCATATATTCTTCACGAGATGGCAAGCCATGCTCCTCCAGCGCCTTTTTGTATCCGCTGAGCCGTTCCACTCGTGGAGTAATCCGATTCAAGCCAAGGGGCAAGGTAATCAGCGCAATTCGCTCATGCTTGTGAGCCACAAGTTCCTGAATCGCCAGCTTAATCGCCATTTCGTTATCTAGTAGCAGGCTGCGCGTATTGACACCGTCCACCAAGCGGTCCAAAAACACCAATGGATATTTCTCACGAATGAGCTGGTTGTAAATATCTGCATGCTTGCCTGTCGGGAAGATGATCAGGCCGTCCACCTGCCGAGCCTTGAGCATCTCAATATACTGGCCCTCCTTGTCCGGATTTTCATCGGCGTTGCAAATGATCACCTGAATGCCAAAACGCTGCAATTCCTCCTCAATCGCACGGATAGACTGGATCGAAAGGGTATAGTCAATGTTGGCTACAATGACCCCCACCATAAACGTCCGGTTTTGCTTCAAGCTGCGGGCCAGCCCGTTAGGCTGATAGTTCAGCTCTTGAATGACCTCGGCAATCCGGTCTCTGGTCTGGTCGCTCATATATTTATATCGTTTGTTCAGAAATTGCGAGACAGTGCTTTTAGACACTCCTGCCTTCTGGGCAACATCTTCAATCGTCGGCTTCTTCATCGGTACACTCCTTGTCTTTCATGTACTGCATTAGTGCAACAAAAGTATATCTTTTTTTTAGTAAATTTACCATACTTCTATTTATGAATGCCATTATGATATAAGTCGAACTTCAAAGTTGCCTATCGTGCCACCGTGTAGAAGTATGGTTCTCCAGCAGCAAAAAGAGGCAGTTCAAGATGTTCTCTTGAACTGCCTCCGTGTACACAACTCTATCGAAAAGCTAGGCTCCAGCTGGCCCTAAATGCTGCTCGACATCAATGTGCCGGAACGGGCGTTGCAGACTGATCTGGTGTATCGTGCTCGACCAGCGCATGCTTTTCCCATAATCGGCTTTTCCAGCGAGCATACATGATGACAGCACGAGTCCATTCATCAGCAGCAATGGCCAGCCACACACCGGCGAGCCCCATGTCCAGCTTGAACACAAGCAGATAACCAAGCGGCAAGCTCATACAGACCATGGAGATCAGACCCATAAAGACCGGGAACTTCGCATCTCCAGCAGCACGTAACGAGTTAATAATGACGATATTCGTGGTCCGGCCAGTTTCTAGCAGAATGCTAAGTAAAATGACCTGTGCTCCCAAACGAATAATTTCAGGGTTTTCCGTGAACAAACCAAGCAAGGGAACACGGAAAAAGATGACCACCGCATCAATAATCACGGTCACGAGTAGCGCCCATTTCACACTGGTCAATACACGTTTATAAGCCGTATCCTTCTGTCTGGCTCCCACGAGCCTTCCTACCACAATAGCCGTACCCATACCAACTGCCATACTGAATAAGTAAATATAGCTCGAAATATTATTCGCATATTGACGTGTCGCCATTGCTTCTGCGCCCAGATAAGTCACGTACAGTGTGAAGATGAGCTGACACGACTGATACATAATGGACTCCAGCGCGGATGGTACACCAATGCGCAATATTTTAGAGATGAACTTTTTGGACAATTGGACGTAATATTTCCACTCGACACGAACCTCAGTGACCCGGTACATCAGCCAGAAGAAGATCAGGAGACAAATAAAGCGGCTACCTACTGTAGAAATAGCAGCACCTTCTACTCCAAGTGCAGGCATTCCCCAATGCCCAAAAATCAAAACATAGTTGCCGACCACGTGGATCACGTTCATAAAAACCGATACATACATTGTTTCTTTGGTAAAACCATGTGTACGAATAGTCGCCGCCAGCGCATTAATCAATGCTTGAAGAAAAATGGCACCTCCGACGATGCTCATATAAGACTCCGCGTAAGCCAGAATCTCACCCTGGACATTCAGCCATTGCAACATGTGCGTACCAAATACGAGAAAAATTACGCTAAGCAAAAGACCTACCATCAAATTCAACGTAATGGCCGTACCTGTAACCTGGGCCGCTTCGACTAGTTTCTTAGAACCGATATATTGAGCTACGACGATAGCAGCGCCGTTGCCGATAACCTCCAGTACAAGGATAGCAATTGAAATAATTTGATTGGACGCGCCCACACCCGACACCGCATTATCAGATACAGAACTGATCATGAATGTGTCGACGCTCCCCATTAGCATAAACAGAAACAATTCAAGGAAAATAGGCCATGTTAAACGGAACAAATTCAGTTCCTTAGCTTCGGACAATACCGAACCTTTTTTTAGTGCTCTGGTTGTCATTCATTCACCTTTCTTCATAGATTTATTTAACGATCAAAAGGTATGTTAGCACAGTCATTCTGAAAATACATCCCGTTTACGTAAAATGATTTGCAAAATGCGTAAGAATTCATTTATCACCCTCTTTATAATTGATTATCGAACTTTATTGAAACAGGATATTGCAAGAATATAATCAGTAGTCTGGTCTTTTCGACGCAATGATGAGCTAAAGAGTATAATAGAATACGAGCCTGTGAGCATTGCCGCTGACAGGTTGTGAAGATTGTTGTATGCTTCCTAAGCATAATTTGCGAATTAAATATGGGATATATAGGACATTGATAGGGTTAAAAGGTAATAAAGGAGGCTTTTACAGATGACTCAATCATTTCAAGCTCTTGTCGTCGATCAGACGCAGGACGGTGAAGTTCAAGCAGAGGTACGTTCTCTGGAAGCTAGCAGTTTACCTGCTGGAGAAGTATTGATTCGTGTCGCTTATTCCAGCATCAATTATAAAGATGGGCTTGCTGCCCGCAAGGATGGCAATATTGTCAAAGCCTATCCGTTCGTACCAGGCATAGATTGCTCGGGAACCGTCGTCTCTTCGGAGGATAGCCGCTTTAGCGAAGGACAAGCGGTGCTCGTTACCGGATACGGGCTGGGTGTGTCTCAATTCGGAGGATTCAGCCAATATGCACGCGTGCCTGCGGACTGGGTGGTTCCACTTCCGAACGGACTCACGCCGAGAGAGGCGATGATCTTCGGGACAGCCGGATTCACCGCAGCCCTGTCGTTATATCGACTGGAACAAAACGGCGTTACTCCCGAGCAGGGCAAGGTACTCGTCACCGGAGCGACGGGCGGCGTAGGCGGGGCAGCCATTGCCTTGCTGAACAAGAGAGGCTACCATGTCGTAGCCAGCAGTGGCAAGGCCGATGCGCTCGATTACCTCAAGGCGCTCGGAGCAGCCGAGGTTATTTCCCGCGAGGAGGTCTACGACGGTGCGGAGAGCATCCGCCCCCTGGGCAAGCAGCTTTGGCAAGCGGCTGTTGATCCTGTAGGCGGAAAGCCGCTCGCTTCGCTGCTCAGCCAGATCGCCTACAACGGCTCCATTGCCGTGAGCGGCCTGACGGCAGGCACCAAGCTGCCTACGACGGTGCTGCCGTTTATTTTGCGCGGCGTAAGTCTGCTGGGCATAGACTCTGTCTTCTGCCCATACGACACTCGCGTAGCAATCTGGAAGCGGCTCGGCAGCGAATGGAAGCCGGAACAGCTGGAGCAGCTCGTTGAGCGCGAAGTCGGATTGGCTGACCTGCCAAGCGCGCTCGAAGACATCCTTGCAGCCCGCTCGCAAGGAAGAACGCTAGTACGGCTGGTTGACTAAGCGGAGTAGTCCGCAAGCTATCCATTGACGTGTTTTCGCGTGAAGAAGTGTCATCCCCTAGGGTCTAGCTTAGGAACATGTAAGAAGCCTGTAAATCTGCAATTTTGAGATTTACAGGCTTCTTTTTTTCGTGTGGTACATTTGAAGCAGACGGTTACTTTCGCAACCAAATGAACCTTTTGAGAACCTCAGTTGTTATATAGATAAACTGCACGAGAAAGGAGAGCGCATCATTGGAGAGCAATCGAGAGTTGTTTGATTTGTATCAACGAGATGTATACCGAACCTGCTACTACATGGTACATAATGCATCGGATGCAGAGGATTTAACGCAGGAAGTGTTTATCATCCTGTTTCGCAGCAATCGTGAACAGATCGAACAACTAAAAGCCTGGATTATGAAGATTACGGTCAATCATTGTCTGAACTACCTTAAACGCCAAAAAAGCCTGCATTTGAAGGTATCGGCTAATCCCTATCTATTTAGCGGGGCGGAAGATAAGCCTGTAGACAGGCTGGTGGAAGAACGCGAATCAGCAGAGGAATGGGCCGTTTATATGAATCGCCTTCCGGCCAAAATCCGCGCTGTGCTGACACTCCGCTATATGCACGATTTCACGCTGGCGGAAATATCAAAACTGCTGGAAATTCCGCTGGGGACCGTCAAATCGAGGACTCACAAAGGACTAAAGTTATTGGAGCAAATATTGCGGGATGCAGGGGTACAAATTCCCGAGATGGAAGGAGAGAACTATGAACAACGTAGAAAAGGCATTGAAGCGCAAGTTAAATGATGATTCGGAAATGGCCTATCCTGACTTCGGTGAGATGTGGAACCGGATGGAACAGACAGGGCATACTGCCCCTACGCTAACCGACACTTCCGATTCATTCACTCCCCACCGACACAGAAACTGGCGCAAAATAGCTATTGCCGCCTCTCTAAGCGCACTTCTGGTTGCAGTTCCTGTCTATGCCGCCATCCACTACAACTGGGACAATCTGCTACGCGGAAGAAGTGGCATCCAGACAGCATTAAAGCAAAACCTCGGGCAACCGCTGGAGCAGTCCGTGACCAGAGACGGAGTGAAGCTAACGCTGCATACAGCTATTGTCGATGAGAACCGGACCGTGATTCTGTACAGCTTGGAGGTCGGAAAACGAGCAGAGAACGAGTTTTGGAATGTCAAAGGCGTATCGCTAAAAAGTGCTGCGGGGGAAAGCAGTGCAGGGGAATATAACTTCCAGCAATGGGACCCGAAAAATCAACGGTACAACGGGTACTTTGAAAGTGATTGGACACCGCAGCAAGAAACAGAGAACGTGCGGCTGAACGTAGATCATATTGAGCTCACCAGCGTTCAGGAATTGGATTTGCCACTCGATATCAAATCACCTCAGACGCAGACGTTCAAACTGGATCGGAACGGTTTACAAGATATGAAAGTGCAGGTATTTGAACAAGGGAAGGAGCAGCTGATGCTGTCCTCAGCGATTACCTTCGATTCGTCCATACCCAAGAGATGGGACAATCCACAAATTATTGCCTACAAAGGCGACGAGCCTGTGATGTCGCAGCCTGGAGGGGCTTTTGGCAAACCCGGTGATAACGGGGAGTATACAGCACAGCAATATTTTTCCAAAGCGGATATGCCGGAAGGACAGACTACCTTCAAACTTCAATATGCGCAAACCGAGAAAAGTATACATGAACCTATAAAATTTGACCTGCAGCTAAGCAAGAAGAAGATGGAAAGCGGGACGATTAAAAGTGCGCTGAATATCCCACTGGAGAAAGGCAATCCAAATGTTTTGCTAAAACAAATGATTGTCACACCTACGCAAATCCGTGTCACGATCAGAAGCAAGGAGAAATTCGCCATGTTACCTTATCAAAAGTACTTTCTTTCTGTGAACGGCACAACATTAGAAGGTAGTCGTTGGTCTTCACCTGATCAGGAACACGATCTGAACACAATCCGTTTTGAAAGGCCGTCCAATCTTGTGATTACCAAGGACAGTCCTATTACTTTTACAGGCAAATACAAGGTTACGACCCATTCGGATGACAAAACGCCACAGCGTTTAACTGATATTTCTGAGCAAAAGCAGGCACTAACGACGCAAGTCGGTGGCTATCCTGTGAAGTGGACCTACTATAAACAGGGATCAGACTTATTCGTAGAAACCGAAAGCGAGGATGCTCACTTTGGAGGGATTAACCAGACGCATATTGGCCTGGGTAAAGAACGGATTATCGGCAAGCCGATCACAGCCAATTTTGCCGGAGACGGCAATAACAAGGCAGTGGATGTCTACAAGAACTTCAAAGGGAAGGAAGCTTCTATCTATATGTTCTACTATACAACGGACGACCCGAAAGCAGAGACAACCGTCCCCTTACAGCCTCTGACAAGCAGCAGCGAAGCATCCAAATAGCAATGCTATAAAAAGAGGGTCCTCTATACCTGTGTGAACCGTGGTATAGGGGACCCCTTTTTATTTTCCTATGAAGGCACAGTCTGCCTGGAACGATTGACTCCCGCCCTACTTTACAGAACCTTGCGTAACGCCATTGATAATCCATTTTTGTGCAATCAGATAGACAATAATCATCGGCAGCAAGGCCATCAGGTACGAGGCAAAGGCCAGATTAAAGTCGGTATTGAACTGCCCCTGAAATACATACTGGACGAGCGGTAGCGTATATTGCTCCGCATCGCTGATAATAATGAGCGGCAGCAGGAAGTCGTTATATGTGGACAGGCAGATGAGAATCCCCACGGTAGCACTGATCGGTGCCATCAACGGAAAAATAATTCGCCAGAACGTGCCCCATGTCGTCGCCCCGTCTACCGTAGCCGCCTCTTCCAGCGCCACCGGAATGGAACGGATATAGCCGACATAGACGAACACGTTAAACGCCAGCCCGTACACCGTATGCAGCATAATCAGGCCAAACAGATTGGTCATATGAAGTCCCGAGGCCAGTTTTACAATCGGCAGCATGATGATCGGGAACGGTATAAACATGGCGCTCACAAAATAAAAATATAATCCCTTAAAAAAGCGTCGCTGCATATTACGCGCAATCGCATAAGCGACCATCGAATTGGTTAGCAAAGTCAATATGACCGTCGATGTCGTGACCATCACACTATTCTGAAAAGCGCTGAAGAAGTTGGTCATTTCTACTGCACGACTAAAATTTTCCCAATGCAGCTCGGTCGGAAAGGCAAAGGCGGAATGTGCCATCTGTTCGGGATTTTTAAGTGCTATCGTCACCGTCATATAGAGGGGAAACAGGATAAATATTGTCCCCAACGCTACCAGAAGCAGCACAGGCCAGTTGGTACGTCTGCTTGTTTTCATCAGTTATCCATCTCCCTTCTCTGGAGGAATCGCAGCTGTAAGATGGAAATGATCGCGATCACAATAAAGTAAATAACAGAGTTAGCCGACTGATAAGCAAATTCTCCGCCTTTAAATCCCCCGGTGTATATCAGGTGTGAAATCGACTGGGTGGCTCGTCCCGGCCCGCCATTCGTCAAAGCCACGATCTGATCGAACACCATCAGGGAATTTTTCATCGCCAATACCATATTAATCGTGAAAAACGGTGCAATTAACGGAAAGGTAATGCTCCAGAATTCGCGCCATTTACCCGCACCGTCCAGGTTGGACGCCTCATACAGACTTGTCGGAATGGTTTGCAGCCCGGCCAGATAGAGAATCGTATTAAAGGCAATCCCCTGCCATACAGCTACGATGACAACCCCCACCCAAGCCAGTTGTTCACTGCCCAAAATGTTCGTCGACAATGAGGTAATACCTAAATTTTGCCCCCAAATCGTAAACACGTTCGAAAACAAGTAATTGAATATGTAACCCACGATCAACACGCTCAAAATATTAGGCAGAAAATAAATACCGCGGAAAAAGTTACGAAACCGTATTTTAGCATTCAGCCCTAGCGCAATCAGCAAACTAAGGATATTAGTCGCAATGGTAACCACAATCGCAAATTTGAAAGTAAACCAGTATGCGTTCCCCACATTGTCGTCCTGAAACAAATTAATATAGTTCTTAAACCCGACAAAGTGATACTGATGACCAAAGCCGTTCCAGTTCGTAAGCGAATAATAAAAGCCCTGCAAGGCAGGCAAGGTCAAAAATACAAAAAACAATAGCACCGCCGGCACCGTCATCCAGTAAAAAGTCGTTAGTCGCTTATTCATGTCTCCTCCTCCTCTCCTATCGGCGGTTAGCTACCTTATTCCATTCACGGTCGAGCTTAACTAGATAGGCGTCGATGTCTCTGTTTTGCAGGAAGGCCTGCACAATCGAATTCAATTGGACCGCTTTGGGAATATAGTGATCGGCAAAATCAACGACGCGGCCCGATTTAAAATACGGCAATAGCTCTGCCACACTCGGATCATCCTGCGTGACTCCCTTCACCGCCGAAAACAGTGTTTGCTCTGTAATGTATTGCTTGCTGTTCTCCGGCTTCAACAAGAAGGCAATGAACTCCTCGGCTTCCTTTTTATGCGGAGTGCTCTCCGATACGGCTAATAGCGTATCTATACCGGACACCAGCTTGACTGCCTTTTCGTCATTCCCTGTTGGTAATGGGAAAAATCCAAGCTCCACTTTCTGATTGGCTTTGCGAATTTCAGATATGGCCCACGAACCCTGAATGTACATCAATCCCTGCCCGTTAGCGAAGGCACGGTTACCATCGGCATAGTTTTTGCCAAAATTATCACCATGTCCGTATTTCAGTAGCTCCAGCTGCTTTTCCGCAACCTCGCGGTACTTGTCCTGAAAAGTGACCTGATTTTCACGCCTTTGCAGGAAAAAATCAATGCCCACCAGATTCGGGCCCAGCGCATTAAAGGGGAGGTTCGTTTGCCAATCATCTTTATATGTAAAATAGAACGGGATTTTTCCGGCTGCCTTGATCTTTTGCGCCGTTGCAATCAGCTCATCCCACGTTTTGGGCACCCGTAATCCCATTTCCTTAAAAAGCGTTTTGTTATACATCACACCATTCGCATTCGCAGCATAAGGAATTCCATACACGGGATCGACCCCGGTTACATCCTTAAGCATTTTGAGGTAAATCGGGTCAATCGTACGTGGCAATTCTGTATTCGCCAGGTCCGTAAAAATACCACTTTGCGCCAAAATGGAGTAGGTATCAGTGGCCCCAAGCCCTACAATGTCAGGTACATCGTTTTTGACAACCCGGGTCAATAACACAGTCTCTGCCTCTGGCGGATTGACCTGTGTCACTTCAATACCGGGATGTTCCTGATTGAATTGAGAGATTAGCTTATCGAATGAACCCTTGGCCTCCGGCTTGTTTTGAAAAAACTCAATTTTCACCTTACTCGAAGCATCGCCCTTGTTGCATGCGCTTACAAAAAAAGCCAATAAAAGGATCGCCGCCAGTGTAGACAGCTTTTTGACCCAACACCACATGCTCATACCTCCTTTTCCCCTATGTCAATCTATGCGGAACTAGACAATTAATACCCGTCCCTTATGGAAAAGAAACGATACTGCTACAACAATCTGATAACAGGAGGAACCAATGTTAAAAAAGATCCAATTGACCCTCAAACGGTCGGTTGGATCTTTCTTTTACTTTTATGATGTTCAGGTTACAAGTCTTATTTCTAAACAATCTTTTTTTCCCATCGTGTAAAACTAATAATGATACTTACCAGAATCAATCCACCTGCACACATCCAAAAATTAAAAGAACTGTCTACTCTTAAAGCAAGCATTATTTGCTGAAATGGGTCCATTAACATAATGAGGGGCCTAAACAACTCAAAGAGAAATACGGATAAGATAAGAATCACTATATAAGCAAATAGTGGCCGTGACACGAACAAACATACAGTGCTACTCAACATGAGCTTTACCAAGCAAACCAGCGTTAATACCAAATAAAACGAAAGTATGTAGGGTACGGCATCTGATGGGGAAGAGGCGACGGATGAACCATATTTAAAAAAAGTAGAGCTGTGTGGGAAAAACAACCATCCAGCGAATACACCTATAAGCAAGCTTGTCCCCATAAAAATGGCCGTTGAGACTGATAGTGCGAGCAACTTGGCAAACCAAAAATGAAAACGTCGATACGGTCGTAGCATATATAGCCTATATGCTCCAGAATAGAGATCGCCGCTTAACTGATCCACGTACAGAATGGGCAGGATTGCTGTAACTAGAAATAAGGCAACCTCACTCATCATCAGCCACGGCAGGTTCAGATTATTTACGACCACAGTTCCTTCACCAAAACGTAAGACCTTCGTACCCGTTACTTTATGGCTCCATATAATTGCAACCACGATGAATATATAGGCTATATATAATAAAAGAGTGGATTTGCGATTCCAAATTCGTTCCATTTCACTTCGCCAGATTGCCAGCATGAGGAAATCCCCCCCTAATACAGATAATCATCAGTCACAAAACGGCGGTATGCGCCCCAAGTAAACAAGATCAGATATAGACTAACAACAGTGATAATCGCCCCATTCACAGACGAATTGCCCATTAAGGACCTATCTAATCCTGTATGCTGCATATATGGAATAATCATAAATGCGATCACATTGTATAGGTATGGGATATGGGAAACAAAAGAGGCCAATTTTAAATATAATGAATCAAACAATAGAGAACCCAGATTGTATACCATACAAACACCGATGGCATACGTTACACTTTTGCTATACATAGCGACGAAACAATAGAAGGAGCATATTGCTAATAATGAGGCAAGCGCCCAACCATAGTATTTAAGCATCTGCAGTCCTTGAGATTCGGACAACCCCGCATCACTTACATCATATGAAAGAGTCCATACTTCAACGATCACCTGCGATGATACTGCAAATACAATGAGAAGAAACAAAATAGTAGCATTTAAAACCAGCAGTTTACTCCAGAAAATCTGTCCGCGGGTAAATCGGCGCATAAATAACAACCGCAGTTGCCCGCTTCGAAATTCCTCTGTATATACAGCAGCAGCTAAAGCAGCTACAGCTATGTTGCATACTAAAAACAAATTCTCACGCAGACCAGTAACGACAAAGTTTAAAGATAATACCTCAACAGGAACCTTCATCGTGCGCAAAAAATATACTCCTGTCGAACAAGCAAGCAGCGGCGTACATAACACCATGAGCCAGAACCACTTTCGTCTCCATAATCGCTCGAACTCACTGTATATTAATGATTTCATAGTCCCATCAATCCCATGAAAGCATCCTCTAGCCGTTGGCCGTCCTCTACTAGTTGATCAGCAGGTCCCTGCCAAACTAGCCTGCCCTCTTTGATAACAATGAGTTCGTCACACATCTGTTGCAGTTCATCCAACAGATGACTGGAGATAAAAAAGGCATAATTCGCCGAATCACGCAAATGAAGCACAATATCTCTCAGTTCCCTCATCCCCATGGGGTCAAGGCCATTGGACGGTTCATCTAGCAATAGAAGTTCAGGAGCACCCAGCATGGACTGCGCAATGCCTAGCCTTTGCTTCATGCCGAGAGAATAGGTTTTCACCTTGTCGTCCCCTCGTTTTTCTAATCTCACCTTTGTAAGTAACTCTTCAATATGTATCTCCCGATCTGAGGGTGCAATTTCAGAGTGTAGCCGTGACAAATTGCGTAAAACCTGCCTGCCTGTCATATAATCAAAAAAGACCGGAGATTCAATAATAGCACCCACCTTGGACAGCGCCTTTTCCCGATCCGTCTGTACATCATATGAAGCTATCTTTACAGAGCCGCTGGTTGGCTGCATTAATCCGGTCATGATTCGCATCATTGTAGTTTTACCAGCTCCATTAGGTCCGATGAATCCATATATCTTCCCTTTCTGAAGCTTAAAGGAAACACGGTCTAACAAATGCCTTTTCCCCATTCTTTTCGTTACCTGACTGACCTCCAGCAAGGAGTCTGACATACTATTCCCTCCATCCATAACAAATCACAACATAGCCAACGCGTGCATTTGATATGTAAGATCATGATGGACAACACAGACTTCGCTTAACAATGAAACAAATTATTTATTCAATTTAAAAAATATCACATGTTGCGAAATGCAAACAACTCACTTTATATGTAAAATATAATGATAATGACACATCAATACCATTTATCTTAATTAATGGTCATTAATTTTCGTGATGATATCTTTGTCTTTACGCTGCAAAAAAGGTAGCCCTTTAGTAAACGTTCTACCTCAGGGCTACCCTCTATATAAAATAAACTGTTTTCTATCCAGTAACTACTAACCTGTCACCTACTCCAGTTCAATCCACTCGCCGAGCAACGTGTCCAGCTCCGCTTGCAGTCGCTCACGCGCGTCCCACAGCTCCGCCATGTGTATCGTGTCGCCGCTTGTGCCGAGCAGCTCCAGCTCGGCATCCGCCGCTGCCAATTCTGCTTCTTTGGCGGCGATGGCCCGCTCCAACCGCTCGCTGGATGCAGCGGGCGGGCGTGATGGCTTCGCGGCGGCCTTCGTTTCGCGTGCCCCAGCCCCGGCAGCGGGCGAGCCCAAGCGACCTGAGCGTGCACGGCTCGCATCGTCTTCCGTAGTCGCTCCCGTATGCGCAGCCGCCCCCATGCCATTGCTCGCTACACTGGAATGTACAGCTGTGCCCGAGCCAGAGCCGCCACCGGATGCGGCTCTGCTTGCAGATGTCGGGCGTGTCCCGGTATCCCCCTCGCTCTGTAGACGAGCGTTGTCCAGCTCACGCTTCTTCGCTCGGTACTCATCAAAGCTGCCTAGATAAAAGGTCAGCTTTCCAGCCTCTAGCTCCCACACGCGCCCTGCCAGCTTGTTCACAAAGTAGCGGTCATGTGAAATCGCCAGCACCGTTCCCGTGTAGGTGTCCAGCGCTTCCTCCAGTGCCTCACGTGAGTCAATATCCAGGTGGTTCGTCGGCTCATCCAGCACCAACAAATTTGGCTTTTTCATGACCAGCAACGCCAGCCGCAAGCGGGACCATTCGCCACCGGACAGCATGCTCACGGGCTTAAACACATCGGCACCGTAAAATAAATACTTCGCTAGCAACCCGCGTGCCTCGCCTTCTTCCACCCCTGCTTCCTCCTTGAAGTAGGCAAGCACAGTTGCCCGGCTATTCCGTTCTCTTTCTTGCTGCGCCAAATATCCGTACTCCACGCGCGCACCCCACTGGACCGTGCCTGCATCTGCGCTTTCCTGACCAAGCAGCAGCTTGAGCAACGTCGTTTTGCCTGACCCATTATCACCCAGCAAGGCCACCTTTTCGCCGAATTCCAGACTGCCCGTTGCCCCGTTTAATATCTGTCGCTCTCCATAGGCTTTAACAATTTCTTCAAACTGCAGTACCCGGCGACCGGAACGATCCTCCAGCTTTAGGTGAAATTCCGCCCCCTGCGGGTCCAATACAGGCCGCTTCACCAGTTCCATGCGCTCCAACGCCTTACGAATGGAGGCTGCTTTTTTGAAAAACTTTTCGTTATCGCCATTGCGACCCCACTCTTCAAAACGCCGAATGGCCTCTTTCATCTTTTTGATCCGCTTTTGCTGTTCCTTATAATCTTCAAATTGTAGTAGCAATCGTTCTTCCTTTTCCTTAACATAGCCGCTGTAGTTCGTATAATACGTAAACGCCTCGCCATCCTCGAGCTCAATCATTTTAACGGCGACCCGATCCAGAAAATAACGATCATGAGATACAACCACACACGCACCTGTATAGCCCTGCAAAAATTGCTCCAGCCACTCCAGCCCTTTCAAATCCAGATGGTTGGTCGGCTCATCCAGCAGCAGCAAATCCGGTCGTCCGATGAGTTGTGATGCCAGCGCTATTTTTGTTTTCTCTCCACCCGACAGCGAGCCGAAGCTGCGCGTATACATACCTTTGGGAATACGCAGCCCATCCGCTACCTGGTCAATGTTTGCATCCATTTCATAGCCGCCATTGCGTTCAAACCGTTCCTGCAAGGCAGCATACGATTGCAGTAGCTTCTCCAGAAGGCTCGCATCCGCTGCCACAACCGGATCTGACATTTCCCGTTCCAGTGTGGTCATCTGATTGCGGCAATCCTTCAGCTCACGATAGGCGTAAGCCAGCGTTTCGTACACGGTGAAGCTCTCAAACTCCGCCGGAATTTGCGGCAAATAGCCGATTTTCGTATCCTTGGCGATGACGAGCTGCCCTTCATCTGGGCGGGACAAACGTGCGATTAGGCGTAATAGGGTGGTTTTACCGCTTCCGTTGCGGCCGATGAGCCCCACCTTTTCTCCCGTATGGATATCAAACGATGCACCATCCAAAATCAGATTGGCAGCGTGGTATTTTTTCAATTGTTGACCGTTTACTATATACATGTTCAGGCTCTCCTTTATTTAGGAAGACCCTTACCCGGGTAACACAAAAAGAGCCGCAGGAGCAACCCCGCGACTCTTCGGAAGATACAAAATCCGTTCGAGTTAAGGTAGGCGTCTTCTCGCGATGTTTACAACCGTATGATTAAAATTGGACAGACTTCTCCCGTTGTATGGAAAAGCATGAACAATGCCAGCCATAGCAATCGGCAGCTGGCTAATACGGTTGTTCAGCATCTCGTGATTCACCTACCTCACCTCCTTCTTCATAATTGTGTGTAGTATAACATGTTTGCTCGTATTATGAAAGAGGACGATAGTCCATCGAACTATGAAACAGAGTGGTGTCCTCTGACAGCCTGCGAAGTCCCGGCTCTGGTAATCGAAAATACGCCGCAGACAAAAGCAACAATCACAAATGCCCCACCTACCCAAGCGTTCGTGGCAACAGATTCACTATTCTCAATCACTACTCCTCCCAAGGCAGAACCGAGAGCGATCCCGACCTGGAGCGCGGAGAAATTAAAGCTTTGCTGAATACTACCCGATTCGGGTGCATTTTCAATAAGATAACTTTGCATCGGGGGCGACAAGGCCCAACTCAGTATGCCCCAGATAATCAGTAGTGGCGCAAATACATAAATCGAGTGAATTGAGAATGGCAGCAAGAACATCACGGCGATAAACACGCCTACGACGACTAGAATACTTTTCGCCGTGCCGAACCGATCTGCCAAAGAGCCGCCAATAAAACCACCGCTCACTGCCGCCAGCCCAAAGACAAAATAGGCCACACTAACCCATGAAGCGTTCAAGCCCATCATATTTTCTAAAAACGGAGTGAAATACGCATATAACGTGTAATGGCCCGCCAGTGTCAGCGTGGTCACCAAATGAGCACTGATGACTTTAACATTTTTTAAGGATTTCAACTGATCACGCATAGGTACAACATGTTCTGTCGGAATCCGCTCCATAAACAAGTTGATAACGATCATAGCAACGACCGTCAACAAAGCAATGATCAGGAAAAGCACCCGCCAGCCAAATGCATTTCCAATCAGCACCCCGGCTGGAATACCTAGAACGATGGAGGAGCTAACCCCCATGGAGATGACACCGAGGACACGAGCTTGATAAGCCTTGGACACCACTTTGACTGCAATGGTCAGTGACAATGTCACGATCAGCGACCCGCTTGCAGCGGTAATGATACGGGATACAAACAAGACTGCATAATTCGGACTCCAGAAGGCCAGCAGACTTCCCAGAATAAAAATAAACATCGACCACAGGTACAGTCGTTTTCGTTCAATTTTGGCTGTCAACGCCAACAGAGTTGGCCCAGCAATAGCATACACGAGCGCATAGATCATGATAAGCTGTCCTGCCGTGCTTACGGAGACATTCAAATCCTGTGCAATTTGGGGTAGCACGCCACCGATAATCAGCTCCACCAGCCCCACCGTAAAGGTCGCAATCGTTAAAATAACTACTTTGAAGTTCATTACATTAGCTCCTTTGCTGTCATGTAAATTCCCTCGTATTACGCAAAAAAATCCTGACCACAAGAAATGTACAAGACGTACACTTTTTGTAATCAGGATTTATCGGTTCCTGGTAGAGACCCTCAAACCATATTATTGAGGTTATACAAATGGGGCATTCATTTATTACGCATTCACGAAGGTTATAGCTATTACTATAAAGGAGCCTGTGGCTAAGTTCAACCCCCTACAGCCGCAAAAATTCGCTCATAGCACGATCCGACAGATAAGGTAGGTACTCATGACCGTATTCGTGATACAGGAGTATTTCCTTGTCTGATACGATTTTATTGTACACCGCAAACTGCGTGGAAGGCGGACAGATGATGTCCGACAGTCCTGTTACAAACAACACACGACCACGAATACGATCTGCCAAATGTTGAATATCGATGTACCCTAGTCGGTGAAAGAGCTCCTCCTCGCGCAGATGGTTCGGATCAAACCAACGAAAATAATAAACCAGTTCTTCATATGCAGATGTAGTGGCATCCAGCATCCAGGCTCTTTTATAGTCCGACAGAAACGGATATACCGGAACTGCCATACGGACACGCGGCTCCAATGCAGCGCAGGCAACCGTCAGAGCCCCTCCCTGGGAGCAGCCAAATGCGCCGATCCGTTCAGGATCGACCTGCTCCATAGACATCAGAATGCGCACCGTCTGCACGGTATCCAAAAATACATTGCGGTAATACAACCGATCCGGGTCCGGGTCGTCAATCCCTCGGATGATATGGCCGCGTACCGTCGTTCCCTGAACCTGCAAATTGTCCTCGGACAGCCCACCTTGCCCCCGGCAATCCATGGCCAGCACAGTGAATCCGTGTGCCGCATAGCTTACCTTGTCGAACCAGTCGCCACTGTCGCAGGAATATCCATGAAACATGGCCAAAGCTGGCCCTTGTTCCGTAAGGTGCTTGGGACGAGCCAGCTTCCCATGAACCTTTGCTCCGCCCACTCCAGTAAAATATAGATGGTAACACTCCACCATCGGAGAGACAAAATCAGCAGGCTCCAGTGTATAATCAAGCGGCTGCCGCTCCAGCTCCTGTAATGCCCGTTCCCAGTATGCGTCAAAATCCGGCGGCTTCGGGTTACTCCCCATATATGACTGCAATTGCTGTAAAGACATATCCTCCGGCATTCAAGTTCCTCCTACATCCGACCTGACTCACGGTCGTCTGCGACCACTTCATCCGTTGCGATGACATACTTCATAATGTCAGACACTGTCGTGTATGCAATACCTACATACGTGTCAGCGGCTCCATAATAAATCGCAATCCGGCCCGTGTCCGCATCATGCAGCGTAGCACACGGGAACACCACATTCGGCACAAAACCCCGTTCTTCGTACCATTCCTCCGGGGTCAGCACGAAATTCGAGGAACGATATTTAACTTTAGACGGATCATCCAGGTCAAGAACGGCTACGCCCATACTGTATACCAGCCCATTGCACGTGCCTGTCACCCCGTGGTAGAACATCAGCCAGCCCTCTGTCGTCTCAATCGGAGCCGGTCCGCCGCCAATCTTTACCGATTGCCACCAGCCCTGTCCGCCTTTGCTCATGACATGACGGTGCTTGCCCCAATAGACCAAGTCAGGACTTTCACTCAGAAAAATGTCGCCAAATGGTGTATGTCCGCTGTCGCTCGGACGGGATAGCAACATAAAGTTTCCGTTTAGCTTGCGGGGCAACAGCACACCATTACGATTAAACGGCAGGAACGGATTTTCCAATCGTACAAAGCTTTTAAAATCCTTCGTTTGTGCTATCCCCAATGCTGCACCGTAAAAATCTGTACACCAGATGATATAATACGTGTCCTCCACGCGAACCAGACGCGGATCGTAAGCATAATTTGGCTGATAATCTTTCCCTTCCTCATCAACCAACTGCAAACGTTCTGTCTCAATGTCCCAAGCCAAGCCGTCGTCACTCCAGCCTAGGTGCAAATGCGGACGTCCATTAATCGTTTCAGCCCGAAATACCCCTACAAACCGTCCCTCATACGGAGCTACTGCACTGTTGAAAATACGGGCAATGCCCGGTACCGGATTCCGTCCAATGACCGGATTCTCACTATATCTCCATACCGGAGCCTCACTGCCTTCAGGCTTATCCTGCCACGGCATTTCCGGCAGACTACCTCCCACAATTCGTACGCTATCTACTCCCAAATCCACATTCAATTTATTCATACGTGTATTCCCCTCTCACCGAGATATTTGATTCACCAAATTTTCTATTTCGCCATTATTCTATTTCACCGAACCCTGCGCGAAACCGTTATAGATATATTTTTGTAATGATAAAAACGCAATCAGCGTCGGAATAATGGCAATGATTATGCCCGCGCTAATGACTTCCCATTGCGAGCCATATGGCCCTTTAAACTTGAACAGCGCCGTCGATATGACCTGAAGGCTTGTTTTGGGCATATACAGGAACGGGGTGTAAAAGTCGTTGTAAATATTAACGCCCTTGATAATGATCACCGTCACAATGGCAGGCTTCAGCAGGGGCAAGATAATGCGCCAGTAGATCGTCAGATAGGAGGCCCCATCCAGCATGGCCGATTCATCCAGCGCCACCGCGATGGAATCCAGAAATTGCAGAAAAATATACACCGCAATAATATCCGTTCCCAAATACAGCAAGATCGCCGCCCAAGGCGTGTTAAACAGCTCCAGCTTGTTGATTATTTGGAATGTCGACACCTGTGTCGTCACCCCCGGAATGAGCGTGGCGAGCAAGAACGCACCCAGCATGAGACTTTTGCCCTTAAATTTAAAACGGTTCAAAATATACGCGATCATGGAACCCGTCAACGTAGCTCCGATGATCGAAATCAACAGGATAAAAGCTGTGTTCGCAAATCCGGTCAGCATATTTCCGTTGATAAAGGCTTTGGTATAGTTAGCCCAATTCAGCCAGTTCACAGGGGGAGTCAGAGGACTGGTTGCCGCATATTCAGCCTTCGTCTTCAAAGATGCAAACAAAATGACAACAATCGGCAGCAGTGCAATGAACGCACCTAGTAGAAGCGCGGCATACTTGATGCTGCTACCCAGTATTCTTTTCAGCTTATACATGATTAGTCCTCCTCTCCCCGAATTAGCAACCGTTGAAGCAGTGTGACAGCAATCACGATCAGCAGCAGAACGACCGCCATCGCTGAGGCCAAACCGACCTTGCTGTATTTGAATGCCACATCAAGCGTCTGAATGACGAATGTTTCACTGCCGTTGGAGCCACCGGTCATAATATACGGGATGTCGAACGCACTGATCGCCCCGCTAATCGCCAAGATGAGGTTCAACTGCAAAATCCGCTTGATACTCGGCAAAATAATAGAGCGGAATTGATGCCAGCGGTTAGCCCCGTCTATATCAGACGCTTCATACAGATCACTAGATATGGAGGAAATCGCACCGAGAAACACGATAAAGTTAAAGCCCATGTATCTCCAGATCGACGTGCCAGCCAGCGAAATATTGATAATCTCCGGGTTGCCCAGCCACAGCTTGACATACGAACCCAGCCCCATCGCCTGAAGCAGTGTATCAAGGGTACCGTCTGGCTTAAAAAAGAATAAAAAAATAAAACCAATAGCTACCCCGTTCATCAGGGAAGGAAAAAACAAAACGCCTTTAAAGAAATTTTTAAACCAGGTTTGAAAGCTGAGAATGGTTGCAAAATAAAGGGCCAGCCCCATCTGTACAAACGTGGCTACAAAGTAATACAGACTGACCTTAAACACCGAGAAATACTCGGGGTCGGTAAAGATTTTGATATAGTTTTCAAAACCCACATATTCCAGACGCTTACTATAACCGTTCCAGTCCGAAAAGCTGTACTTAAACATATTGATCACTGGCAAGTACGCAAAAGTGATCAGCAGCGCTAGCGGAATAATTGAAAAGGCAACAATAATCGCCAATCTTTGTTTGGAGTAGCTGAGATTCGAAAATTTTAACATGCTGCACCTCCTGGCTATCCGTCCATCGACTGCTACGTCGATCCTTTCTTTTCGTCAGTTCAGATGGCTATTTTGCTTCCTTTGCAGCCACTTCAGCACGCGCCTTCACCCATGCGTCGTTCAGATCCTTCATAATGGTGTCATACGATTCCGGGCGGTTACCGACTGCTGCCTCAATAATGCGTTTTTTGAAGTCAGGCTGCCACAAGCCGATTTCTCCCTTTTTGTCGATTTTATCGACAATCCCTTCCTGTCCTTTTGCAGACGGAGTGAGCGTTTCAAAAACGACTCCCTGATCTTCGTATTGCTTCAAAATGCTAGGCATTGGGGCACCCTTCAGCGGACTAATGCTACCTGCCTGCTCTACGGCATAGTTGGACTTTTCGGTAAACCAATCCACCCAGGCACGGGCCGCTGGTTTATTTTCACTGTTTACGTTAATACCGAGGTTAAAATCACCAGCCAGAGGCACAAGTACCTTGGAGGCATTCGTCGGGAAAGGCATAAAACCGATATCATCCTTGTTAGAAGCTGTGCTTTTGATCTGGTCAATCGCCCAAGAGCCAAGTACCATTGTACCGATTTTGCCTTGAGCGAGATCCGCCTTGGAGGTCTCCCAATCTGTAGTCGTTGGATCTTTTTCAATCAGGCCTTTTTTAGCCGCATCGTACAGGACCTTATACAGTTCATAGTGGGGCTGGCCCTTCGTGAAATTGTCATCCGTATTCGGTTGTGTGACATTCACATATTCCTTCGTACCCGCCAATGTTGCCAGACTAGACTCCCACTGGGTCAGTGCCCAACCAGAGGCATAGTTCGTAAACAGCGGCACTGCCTTGGTTTTGTCCTTAATCTGCTGTAACGCTGTCAGGAATTGGTCCGGTGTTTTGGGAAGCTGCGTGATTCCTGCGTCCTTGAACACCTTTTTGTTATAAATCACACCAGAGTAAACCATCGCAATTGGAATACCGTAGCTGTTATGATCCACCGTACGTTCTTCAAGGCCGGTATACTTGTTTTTCATCTCCTCATAAGTACCTAGCGGCTCGAAAAAGTTGGGCAGCTCTTCAACTGGAATACTACCAGGAATCAGCAAAACATCTCCATAATCCCTGGTCCCCATACGGATTTTAATTTGACCCTCATAATCGGCCAATGCCTGAAAATTGACCTTCACGTTCGGATAAAGTTTGTTAAATTCCTTGGCGTAATCCTGAAATACGGTATCCACAATATCAGTCCGCTGTGTGATAACCGTAATTTCACCTTCCACACCCTTCGGATCAGAGCTGGCAGCTGGCTCATCCTTCTTTGAGGTACAGCCAGTAAACAGCCCCGCTAACAAAATCACGGATAGTAATGACATCAAAACCTTGGACAACTTCATGAGACGACTCCTCCTGTTGTTTTCAAATAAGGTTATCGTTAAAGTAACAAAATCATTTTATTATGTTAGCGCTTACTGTGTCAATTACAATATTCTTTTTGTAAAGCGGAATGGATCACATCTTATGAAAAAACACCAATTTAGCATGGTTGACAGTTTACAAACAGCTAGATATGATACTCCTGTAAAGTTAACGATAACTTAATAATTTATTTTCCGAAGGAGGCTTTGTCTCTTGGAAACATTACTGGACGAAATTAGGCAGGAATGGAAGGAACACATACTCCCATTCTGGCTTGGACTGAAGGATGAGACACACGGTGGGTTTTACGGCGAGGTGGACGTGGATCTGCACATTCATAACCAAGCCGACAAAGGAGGGATTGCCACTGCACGGCTACTCTGGTCATTCTCGGCGGCTGCCCGTGTAACAGGGGAAGATACCTATGCAGAAGCCGCACGACATGCATTCACATTCCTGCGAGATCACCTGCTTGATCCATTACATGGAGGAATGTACTGGATGGTGGACTACACCGGGCAACCCGTGGACACGTGCAAGCATGTATACGCGCAGGCATTTGCGATCTATGCGATAGCAGAGTATGCACGTGCCACAGACGACCCGAATGCATTACCACTAGCTATGGAGCTGTTCCACCTGCTGGAGCAAAAAGGATATGATCCCACCCGGCAGGCATACGGCGAACAATATGACCGCTCGTGGAACACGCAGCCTAATGAGCTACTCAGCGAAAATGGGGTTACCGCGCATATCACCATGAATACGCATATTCACGTTTTGGAGGCGTATACCCAATTGCTGCGCGTCTGGCCAAATGAAGAGGTTCGAGATGCACTGACGAACGTACTGGATATTTTATATCATCGTGTTTACGATGCTTCTGCTCGACGACTGGGGGTATTTTTCGATCGTGAATGGCGCTCTCTGCTTGACCTAACCTCATATGGTCACGACATCGAAGCCAGCTGGTTGATTGAGGACGCTATGAATGTGCTGGGTTATTACCCGTCAGAATACGTGGATATGGTGATAGATATTGCCAATGCGGTAGCAGAGCGCGCTGTTCAGCCAGACGGATCGCTCATCAATGAGCGGGAAGGAGAGCGGGTAGACACCTCACGTATCTGGTGGGTACAGGCCGAGGGGATGGTTGGCTTTTACAATGCGTTTCAACGGACACAGGACGAACGTTTTTTGCAAATTGTGAAAAATCTATGGTCCTATACCCGGCAACATATCATCGATCCGCGCCCCGGAGGCGAATGGTTCTGGTCAGTTCAAGCGGATGGTAAGCCTGATGCGAGAGAGATTGCAGGACCCTGGAAGTGCCCTTATCACAACAGCCGATTTTGCATAGAAATGCTAGAAAGGATGGAAAACCAATGATCCATAGCAAATATAATGAGCTGCGGTTGCAGCAAGAGGAACTGATTACACGCCCCAATGAGGTTAAAACTACCTTTTATAATGGTATCTACGAACGCTACATCTACCCAGTGCTCACACGCCATCATGTTCCACTTCACTGGCGGTTTGATCTGGATGCGCAAACCAATCCCTTTTTCATGGAGCGGCTGGGTGTAAATGCGGCATTGAATCCAGGGGCGATCTATCATGAAGGAAAATACATTCTTGTTTCGCGCACAGAGGGACTAGATCGAAAGTCATTTTTTGCTTTGGCAGAGAGCGATAACGGCATTGATCAATTTCGATTCATTGACGCTCCCCTCGTATGGGAGGATATCGACCCGGAAGAAACAAATATGTACGATATGCGATTGGTAAAGCATGAGGACGGCTGGATTTACGGTATTTATTGCTCGGAAAAAAAGGACCCTGACGCACCACCCCACGATACCTCCAGTGCTGTCGCTCAGGCCGGACTGGTCCGCACTCGTGATCTTCGTACATGGACCCGGCTTCCCAACATCACTACCCAGTCCCCACAGCAGCGCAACGTTGTCTTGCACCCTGAATTTGTGGACGGTCAATATGCCTTCTATACTCGTCCCCAGGACGGGTTTATTTCCACCGGTTCAGGCGGAGGCATCGCCTTCGGCCTGTGCAAAGATATTACACAACCCGTGATTGAACACGAAACCGTCATTGATGAGCGCTGTTATCATACGGTGTACGAAGCCAAGAACGGACAGGGGCCTGCCCCGATCAAAACCAGTCGCGGCTGGATTCATATCGCTCACGGGGTACGCAATACAGCCGCCGGGCTGCGGTATGTGCTGTATACCTTTGCCACCAGTCTGGAAGACCCTACGCGCGTCATTGCCAAGCCCGGCGGGCACTTTCTGGCTCCTTATGATGAGGAACGCGTGGGCGACGTTTCGAATGTTATTTTTTGCAACGGGGCTGTTGTTAACGAGCAAGATGAAGTCTTTATTTACTACGCATCCAGTGATACCCGTATTCACGTAGCGACGACCACCATCGCTCGACTGGAGGACTACACCTTCAATACACCATCCGATCCCTTGCGCTCTCTCGGCAGCGCCGCTGTTCGCCGCGAGCTAATTCATCACAATGAAGCGCTATTGCAAGCACACTCCCGTCCTTCCCAGCGGACATAAGCCTCAGGCTTTATCCTACTTGCGGAACCATGTATACTATCCATAGAACAACTGTTACCCGCAGGCTAATAGTTGTTCTATGGGCAGCTACGCTGCTAAGTTTTTTGGATTTTACAGGCGGCTAAGCTACGGATATATTCCCCAGCATTTTGCATCCATTCTCTGGATTAGGCAAAATGCTTATCTTTTTAAAATTGGAAGGCGGAACAGGAATGAAGAGCAACGTTACGATGCGGGATATTGCAGATAAGCTGGGAGTAAGCAGCGTGACCGTGTCGAAGGCGCTCAATGACAAGGATGGGGTTAGCGAGGAGCTAAAAGAGCGTATTAAGACGCTCGCGGGCGAAATGGGTTATCGTTTCAATACCGTTGCCAAGTCCATGAAGGAGGGCCTCACCTATAACATAGGTGTTGTCATTCCTGAACGTTTTACTGGCCCCGGCCAATCGTTTTATCTGCACATCTACCAGCAAATTTCACGGGCACTGGAGCCATACGGCTACTATGGCATCCTTCACATCCTTCATCGCGAAGATGAAGAACAGCTTAATCTGCCACGTATCTATTACGACCGCAAGGTGGACGGCTTCATTCTCCTGGGTCAAGTGAGCAAGCCATATATCGAGCTGGTACAAACCATGGATCTACCCAAAATGTTTCTCGATTTTTATGATGAACATGCCGATATCGACTCTGTGGTGACGGATAATTTCTACGGAGCATATGAGCTGACCAACTATTTGATCGCCCAGGGGCATCGTGATATTGCATATGTAGGCAATATCTATTCCACCAGTAGTATTCAGGATCGTTTCCTCGGCTACTATAAATCCTTGCTGGAGCACAGACTGCCCCTCCGTAACGAGTGGGTGCTCAGTGACCGGGACGACGAAGGTGCTTTTGTTGAAATGGAGCTGCCTCAGCCGCTACCGACTGCCTTTGTATGTAACTGCGATCAGGTCGCTCACAATCTGGTACACAAGCTCATTGGTCTAGGATACCGCGTGCCTGAGGACTGTTCTGTGGTCGGATTTGACAACGATGTATACGCCACTCTTATTGTTCCGCAACTGACCACGGTCGGCGTAGACATCGAGCAGATGGCACGTACCGCGATTGATTCGATGATGAAAAAAATAAGCCATCCCGGCGGCCGCTTTGGTCGAGTCCTCGTGCAGGGTCATATTGTATATCGTGATTCCGTACAGCCCATCCAGAGACCATAATCAACACACACCTTACTTGGGGACAGGTCACCCCTACCCCAATTTCCACAACCAAAAGCCGCTCAGCATGTCGCTGGAGCGGCTTTTGGCGTTCATAAATTCTGCAGTGTGATCATCGTACTCACTTTCAATGGTGGATTTTGCAAAATCCTGGATTAGGAGCGCTGGGCGACAAAGGAATTGCCCGCCCGATTGAGAATCGGCAGCATCCGCATTTCTTGCCCCATTGAGGCTTGGCAAAATGGACAAGCTGGCTCGTTCAAAAAGGTGAAATCCGTTCGCATCCAACCGTTGCAACCCTCGTTTGTACACGACCAAATAGCCGTATTTTCCTCTGGAATGATTTCCGGGGCCTGGCGTCTGTACATCTATATCCCCCCTCGGTTTTTATAGGGTAATATCCCCTGTCGGCTTACTGTTAATTCCCACCTGTGCGGGTATTAATATGCTCCAACCTCCAAAAAATATGCGCAATTTACCAAAATGTTTATTTACGGATAGCCTTAGTCCAGAAGCCGCCATGAAACTGCTTCGGCTCTACCATAATGACAAAAGCCTTAGGGTCCAGCTCTAGAATGGACTGATACAGCTTATTCTGATTTTTTCGTTTAGCCAAAATTTCCATTACCAGGCGCTCTCCATCACGTCCACTGCCCAGCCAGGCTGTAACGCCGTATCCTTTGTCCCGCAGCGCATTGGCAATTCCTCCATTGATCTCATTGCTGATCACCTTAACGGTGACATAACCGAGCGCTATTTTTTCCTCAATCCATGCTCCAATAAGAATGCCCAATGCATAGCCAATGGCGTATACTGCAAGACTTGCCACTTGATCCAGGTACTTAAGCACAACATTCAAGCCCAATACATAGACCGTAACTTCCACGGTACTAATGAGCGCAGCAATGTACTTCTGTCCTTTCAGCGTCAGAATCATGCGCAGTGTATACGCCGATACGTAAATAATTTGAATAACGAGAATAAACAATAAAATTTTGAGCATGCGCTCACTCCCCACTTCACGTTCTGATTTAATCCGTATCCAACATTATACCCCCGTCTGTGATATACAGCCTCTGGTTTCGTATTACCCTCGCTCGGGTAATGACTAACTACAGCATGCTGAATGAAAGTTCGATCACATAAGGAGGGCTATAACATGAAGGATAACGGAACTAGCGATAAAATCAAAGGTAATGTGAACAAAGCCAAAGGTGAAATCAAGGACCAAATCGGGAACGCTACCGATAATAAGTCCCTTCAAGCCGAAGGCAAACTGGATAAGGCCAAAGGCCATCTTCAGGAAACAGCAGGCAAACTGAAGGACGGCAAATAATCCTGAATGGATAACCTCGACGCACTGTTTTACCAACAAGTCACGCTGTCTTGTGCAGCGGGCTTGTTTTGTGTTGTTCGGATACTTTTGGAAAAACTTTTGCGCAAACAGGGCAACTTTTACGGTTGCTGTTGCGTCTAACCAATATAAGCACAACCCATAATGACTCTCCAAGCTGTTGGATTTTGTAGGCATTAATGTTACTCTAGTCTATGAACCAGGCTATAATTCTTAAATAAAGGGGTAGACCAACGAATGAAATCACTGAAATCTATCAAAAAACCTGTCATCATCACTGCCGTATCCGCCTTGGCCATATCCGGGGCTCTTTTCAGCCAATCCACATATGCCGCACAAGTGACTAAGCCGATCCAAGCAGTATATAACAATATTAAAATCATCTACAACGGAACTGAGGTTCCTTATGATGCCAAAACAGAGCCGTTCCTGCTGGATGGCGTAACGTATATCCCACTGAAGCTGGCAGGTACAGCTTTGGATAAAAAGGTAACATGGGATGGCACAAACAAACGCGTAGTCATTGCCGACAACGGCGTTCCGATTGATCAATCTACAGTGACGGCGTTGAACAACCAGATTACGACGCTGACTCAAGAGCTCAACACAGCGAAAGCAGCGAACACAACGAAGGACGCTACCATTGCTCAATTGCAAAAAGACAACCAGACGCTAAAAGATGAAGCAAGCAAAAATAGCTCTAGCTCCTTGAAAGATCTTCAAAAGAAGCTGAACGATGATCACAGGGATGACTACAACACCAACTCGGATATCACTCTGGATGGTAACAAAAACGATATTACGGTGACCATCGAAATGACAAAATCCAGATGGACTGAGCTATCTGACAGCAGAAAGGAAAGCTTCCTGGAGGACATCGTGGAAGATATTTTGAAAGAGTATAAAGATGCCGATGTAGAGGGTACGGTTAAAAACTCTAGTAATAGAGATAAATTAGCAACCTTTACCACCAATAGCAGAGGCGATGTTACTTTGAAGGATGTAGCTTCTTCCTTGGATGCAAGTACGATTCAACGCGATTTGGTTAATAGATATGGCAATTACGCTGGCGTTGGCTTTGATTTCACAGTAAGAGGCGACAGCAGTGAAGCTAGCGTGGATGTATATGTAAAGACTGACGCTTGGAACAATACACTTACTAATGCGCAAAGAAACTCTCTTATAGAGAATGTTCTTTATGAGCTTAAAAACAGAAACTCGGTATCTCGAGTAGTGGGTAAAATTAAGTCTAGCGAAAACAGCAACACGATAACTTCGTTCTAAATCGCACTTTTTTCAAAAAAAAGCGACAAAGGCTACAAAGCCTTTGTCGCTTTTTTTTGATGCACAAGAAACATACATTCAATTATTGAATCAACCTGCCTACGGAAATAATATATTTTATATAATCTTTATCCGCATTGGTCGTATCTATATTTCTCGTATAAACCAGATTACCAGGACTGGTTATTTTAACTTTGTAAAACATACTGGGTTTAGAATAAGGATTTACACTATAGGTCCCTTTGCTATACACAATCAGAGGATTAAAGTCGATTTGCCTGGAAGCAGGTGATAAGCTGCTCTCGTACATAGCATGAATATTTAATAACCCTTTTTTTCGATCCCAATCAAAGGAAGTAAGATCAAACGCATTTGCGTCAATGACTTGGGCCAAGTCTTGTCCCTTAAACCTCATAAGAACTGGACTTTCCGTAAAGCTGTCATGCCTTAGCTTCAATAAGCCACGCTTGGTATCCCACTCCATCTTCGCATCTGTATCCTTCAACAAAATGGATACTGGTAAAAACATCGCATTACTTTTCATGATGGGGACTGTATCCATTGTCACTGGCTCACCATTAACCGATATTTCAGGTGATCCGATCGTAGCCGCTACATTACGGCCCAACAGATCAACCGAAGCAGTTTTGTTCGCTGCATTATAAGTTACTTTGCCGCCCAGTATATCCTCAGCCGCTTGGAGCGGTATAAGCAGTCTCCCCTTCTTATCCACAAAGGGTGATGCAGGGTAGGTGTATAAAACGTAATGATCATTGACCTTCAGGTGTATGGGGGTTTGAGCTTGAGCTGATGCCAAGTTCGAGTTTGCAGAAGCAAGACTTAGTACAAGCATAAGGCATATTAATAACCTGATTTTCATAATGCCCTCCTTGTTATTATTTAGGCTCAAAGCCAAAATTATGGTAGAGGAGTCCAGTTGAGTATGCTTAACATGGAAAAACATCTGCCAAACCACATTGTTGTAAGTCTCACCCAACAACAAAGGAAATGACAGATGCTATTCAGTATATTTTAGCTTGAGCCATTGTTTAACTAATTATTCTTATCGGTTGTTGATCCACACACTTGGACCATAATGAGTAATATAATCGGCGGGCCAATCAATCGTACCGAACCACTGACTTCCATCCCAAAAAGAGTAATCCCGATAGTCATCCCATGGATAATAATAATCTGAATTGAATTTTGAGACTACCAATTCTGAAAACTCTCCATTGATAGAACTTCCATAGATATTGCTGCCATCAAAGTTTTTTTTCGCTATTGCCGTCACTCTCTTAACCGACATGGATGATAGGTCTGAAGAGTCAAAAGAGGTTTGCATAACGACGATGTCTCTGTATTTTGCTAACAGATAAGCGTTATAGGTACTATTATCAATATAAAATTTAACTGAATCATTTATGTCGTGATTTTTCCACGTCTCTAAAGAGTATTTGAAACCATTATTGTTCCTAATATACCCCTGCCATACTTCTCTGCCTGTTTGATAGGAAAATCCCCCCTCAATTCCCCGTCCATTCTTTGCATCAAAACCGTAATACATCCATGGCTGTTCGTTTGCTCCTAGGTACTTAGCCCTTGGCGTAATCACATTTGCATTAACCCCATCAAAACCATCATAATCCAATTGAACCCTTGAGAAAGTTCCCGTTGTCCCTCCACTCACTTGCGATGGAGTGGGATTATTTTTACTTGATATGGAAACATCATGATTGTTGCTTGGTTCACTCAAAGAGTTTGTTTTCATATAAGTAGCATCCGTTACACTATCTTCTTTTGATTCAACTTTATCCGCCATGCCTACATAACCCTTTTCTGAGCTGTATACTTCTCCATCAAGTGTAAGATATATGTATTCCGACTTGTTAAGCTTCTCCAGATTATGTTGTAGATCACTATTATTTTTACTCTTTAGTGATGTACTATCGGCTGTGTTCAGTAGCTCAGTAATAGATGCTTTCGGGTTAACGGTAATCCGGTGTTCTTGAAGTTCATGGACAATCGCCCGCTGTTTGAGATTTTGAAAAAATGCAGCATCGTACGTAGTGGACTTAGGTTCCGCATAGGCGAGGCTTCCCGAGAATGCGGAACACATGAGGATAGTTGCTAATCCCATGCCAAAAAACTTATTTTTCCTAAACATACACAAACCTCCTAGTTATTTTTCGAAACTAGCATACCTCCACAGTTATATAACGTCAACCATAATTTATAATTTTTACCTAAAAAGAGAACGAAGTATTTTACATATCATAGTGTATGGAAGAGTCAGCTACGTAACAAAACAAGTGTGTGAAGCAGTACCATCAAAGACGCTTAGATGCTAAAACCCTCCTTATAGCCATATAATTCATAAATACATTAATAATACTCATAAATATAAAGGTATTTAGCAATAAAAGCAGAATATATCACTGTACTCCAATTCAGAAAGGGGCAAATGTGTATGATGAGAAGTTTTGTTAAACGTAAGGTCAGGAAAAGTATTGCAATAATACTAACATTATTATTAGCAATCGCAAGCGCACCATTAGGTGCAAGTGCAATAGACGCGGCGGTAACGGTGCCAGACCAGAATAATAAGCAGGATGCGCCAACCTTCTCTAATGTATCGGTTCATGACCCTTCCATTGTCAAAGACGGTGACACTTATTATGTATTTGGGTCACACATCTCTGCGGCGAAGTCAAAAGATCTTACAAACTGGACTTCTTTTGCAAACGGTTACACCACGCCTGGGAACACACTCTACGGGGATTTATCGAAGAATCTAGCTGGATCTTTCGCTTGGGCGGGTGAGAATGATGCGGATAGTAAGGGAGGATTCTCGGTATGGGCGCCCGATGTATTTTGGAATGAGCATTATGTCAATGAGGATGGGACAAAAGGGGCATATATGATTTATTATAGTGCATCTTCCACCTACATTCGTTCCGCGATCGGCATTGCAGTTGCACCCAAAATCGAGGGTCCATATCAATATGTGGATACCATTATACACACTGGTTTTACGAAGGAGACTGCATTCGATAAAGATAGCAAGGTAGATAAAAAATGGACAAATACGCCGATTCAACAACTCATTAAGGAAGGCAAGCTTGAGGGTCTCAGACCGGGATGGTTTAATACCGATGGTTCTTATGCGAACCGGATGTTCCCAAATGCAATCGATGCAAGCGTCTTTTACGATGCAAATGGGCGCTTGTGGATGACGTATGGATCATGGTCCGGGGGAATATTTTTACTGGAGCTAGATAAGGCAACTGGCAAACCCATGTATCCAGGTCAAGATGGAACTACGGAGGACGGCCGTCTGATTGATCGTTATTTTGGCATTAAGATCGCAGGTGGATACGGTGAGTCCGGGGAAGGTCCGTATATTGAATACAACCCAAAAACGGGTTATTACTATTTGTATGTAACCTACGGCGGTCTTGCAGCCGACGGAGGGTATAACATGAGGTTATTCCGTTCCAAGAAACCGACAGGACCTTATAAAGATGCCAAAGGACAGAATGCTGTTTTGCCGGCAAACACCAAAAATACAACTTATGGCAACAAGTTGATAGGTAATTTCTTGTTCGATAGTAAAATAGGCGACCCCGGTACAGGCACTGGATACGGCTATGTTTCCCCTGGACACAATTCTGTATACACCGATCCTGCTACTGGACAAATGTTTGTCGTCTTTCATACCCGATTCCCTCAGCAGGGGGAGACACATGAGCTGCGTGTACACCAAATGTTCATGAATCAGGATGACTGGCCTGTCGTAGCTCCTTACCGTTACGGTGGCGAGACGCTTACAAAGCTGGATGAGAAACAATTCATTGGCGATTATCAATATATTAATCATGGCAGTGATTCTTCGGCTACGATCAAGAATACACAATTCATTCAGCTTAGAGCAGATCATACCATCGAAGGCGATGTGCAAGGAACATGGCGCAAGTCGGGAGATGCGAATATCCAATTAACACTGGATGGTGCTGTATTGGATGGGGTGTTCTTAAGACAATGGGATCAGGTTACGAATCAATACATCCTGGCGTTTACAGTTTTATCGAATAAAGGTGAAATGGCTTGGGGCAGTAAGCTCCCTGATATGACCGATACGACAGTAGTGGACAGTGTGTATCGTGAGTTAGATCTTGGCGATACAAGTCGGGTGACGGCTAGCCTGAATCTTCCGAAGGAAGGCAGTCGGCAAACCCGGATTACCTGGAAAACTTCAGACCAAAGCGTCATTACGGATACAGGTGAAATCAAGCGTCCAGGAATCGGAGAAAAGGCTGCATCTGCCACTTTGACGGCTACCATTACCAAAGGAGAACGTAGTCGGGACAAAGTTTTTAACATCACGGTATCCCCTTATGAGAAAGCAACATTGACTGCGTCATACACATTTGAAAATAATCTGGAGGATCAGCAGGATGCTTTTGCTAATGGCAAAGTTATCGGTGACCGAATCGATCGCCAGGGAGGAAGTGTATCCTACGCTGAAGGCGTAAAGGGCCAAGCTATAGTCCTTGATGGAAAGTCAGGCATTGCTCTACCTGGAGGACTCATATCCAGCTCAGCATATTCCGTTTCACTGTGGGTAAAACCAAGCGATTTAACTCTGCATACACCAACCTTCTTTGGAGCTATGGATAGTAACCACTGGATTAGCCTTCTGCCCAGAGGACCCGAGAAGGATAATACAATGGTCTGGTCCGGCAGCTCACTTTGGTATACCGGCAGTACTGGCCTAAAGATCAAAACAAATGAATGGACCCATCTCGCCTTCACTGTAGAACGTGGGGTGTTAGCCGTGTATGTGAATGGCGAGCTTCAATTTATCGGCTCAGAATTCCCAGATGTCTTTACCTCCAAATCTGGAACATTCAGCTTAGGTGTCAACTGGTGGGACCCTGCGTTCAAAGGATCTATTGATGAGCTGAGTATATTTGAAGGTGCGCTCCCCCCTGTACAGGTGGCAGAGCTAGCGAAGATGAAGTGAATTAAGACTAATGAATCGTAAGCAACTCTAGTGTCGAAAAGAAAAGCTACAAAAAAAGAGAGCGCTGAATAGCGCTCTCTTCCAATGAAACATATAAAATATAAGGAATATTAATAGGCCAATGCAAAAAGTCCTTTGATGTGGGACAAGTAACGGATGTTACTGCCTTCCTTCATCAAAGTAGCTACAGCGCCTTTCAGTTGGGTGCCATTCGCGCCTACAGTACCGATCGCGTCTGTTCTGCCCAAGCTGCCCAGTGTACCGGAGAATACTGGTGTAAAGCGTTCCATTTTCGCTCCGTTGAAATAAGCAAAGATGTTGTAACCAACTAATTCGCCCATTTGCCAAGCCAACTGTGCAGTTGGAGGGTATGGACGCTCGCCTTCACCCGGGAACACCACTGCGCTGTCGCCAGCGAGGAAGATGTCTTCGTGAGAAGTCGATTGCAGTGCACCATTCACAGTTGCGCGACCACGGTTTACTTCGATACCAGATGCGCCAACCAGTGCATTACCTTGTACGCCGCCTGTCCAGATCAGTGTGTTCGTTTTGATCGAACGTCCGTCTTTCAAGAGAACTTCGTCAGCTTTCATTTCTGTAATCGGAACACCCGCTACGATTTGAACGCCACGTTTTTCAAGGCTTGTTACTGCACGATCAACCAGTGGTTGAGGGAAGCCTGCCAAAATAGATGGTCCAGCTTCTACGCAATACAAGTTGATATCTTCGTAGTTAATACCTTTTTCGCGACAAATTACAGGCAATTTGTCAGCATATTCACCCACCAGCTCAACGCCTGTGAGACCGCCACCACCGATAACGATTGTAGCGTCTGCTTGGTTACCGGATTGCTTGTAAGCATCCAGACGAGCTTCCACATGTGCGCGAATGCGATTGGCTTCTGCCACTGATTTCAGCGTGAAGCTATGCTCTTGCAGTCCTGGAATACCGAAGTAAGCCGTTTCGCTGCCCAGGGAAATAACGAGAGCGTCATAGCTCAACGTAGCGCCACTGGCCAAGGTTACTTTTTTATCGTCAGGCTTGATTTCGGAAACAGTATCCACTTTCAGGATAATTTCTTTGTTACGCAGCAGCTTTTCCAAAGGAAGCGCAACAGCTTTTTCGGCAATTGTACCTGCCGCCAAACGGTGCAGTTCTGTAATAATTTGGTGCGACGCAAAGCGGTTAACCACTGTAATGGTGGCTTGGCTAGCGTCCATATGCTGGCGTGCTGTAAGAGCGGCTAGCAATCCGCCGTACCCGCCGCCCAAGATCAAAATTTGCTTCGACATGTCCATCCTCCGTTCTCGATCAGGTAATTATTTGCTTTCGCGTTGGCGCTCATTCAGAATATCCAGGAAAGCCTGGCTGAAACGCAGCGTTTTTTGTACATTCGGATCTTTAAGCATTTTGAGCAGGCCAAACAGACCTACACTGCCGTCCGTAGTTTGCACACGGTCATTTGCTTCAATTGCAGCAGAAGCCAATCCTTTAGCCGAATCTGTAACAGGCTTCACAAACTCTCCCATGGAGCTTTTCATATCTCCGATAAAGACAGGGTCAGTCGCCAGACTGCGAGCTACATCATAAGCATCGGTCATCAAAGTAACCATCTCAGTCAACTTGGGCAGATTTTCTACCAGCACGGTCAGCGATTGCTGAACCTCCGGTTTCATCAATTGGTCCAATACATCCCGAGACTCTTTGGTAGCTTCCTGTGTTACTGCCACCTCTTGTTGGTTTTCAGACATGCGTGAACGTCCTCCTTTACTGTGAAAATAGAAGTCCATCCTCTCTCGTAACCTGTATCCATAAACTCTAGCAATAAAACGTTCATTGAATTCACGCCCTTAAACATGCAAGAAGCACAGCTTAAACCGGCCTATACCCTACAGGGCAAGACTGATTTATCGCAGATGCCAATTGTATATTGCTCAGACGGTATTCTGTTGTTACTGCTGCGGAATATCCCACGAAGCGCTCCTTCGTGACTACAACAGGCCGAAACGGAACCCTATACCTCTATATTACACCTTTCACGACACAATCGTCGAAGAAATTTTAAATTTGCACAAATTTCTGCAAAATTTTTATTGTTATTTTAGATAAAAATTAGAATAAGCTCGATTTTTGTCCAAGTTTCCCTTAAAAAAAGGGTCATCTTATGCTAGAGGAGGGTAATAAAGAGAGTGCGTTTTAGTTCGATAATATGAAAATAACACAAAATATATTCATACGGAGGTTTTAAATGATGGCTAAAACATTTGGAGATATGGTTCAAGAAGCGAGGCAGCACGTTCAGGGCATTGATTCACAGGAGGCACGTCAGCGAATGGAGGCAAATCCAGATACATTCGTTATCGATGTACAGGACTCCCATGATGCAGGCGCTTGCGGTCTGATTCGCGGAAGCGCCAATATTTCATTGGGCATGCTGCCCATCCGCGCTGACTTGGAGGTTCCACAGGATTTGCGTGACGAACGTCTACGTGACCGTAACCGCCCCATTATCACCACTTGTGGGGCAGGTGGACAAGCTGCATTGGCAGCTTATACACTCCAGCAGATGGGCTTTACCAATGTAGCTTTTATCGAAGGCGGAACAACAGCCTGGAAGGAATCCGGCTTTGAAGTAGAACTGTACTAAGGGACCTACGCTCCAAGAATCGCCCTACGTATGTAGGGTGCCTTCAGAAGCGTCAGGATTATCAGGTGCTTCGAAATCATCAGGAGACGGCTGCGGCACACCAGACTCAATAAACTCATCTACATCGCGGGCAGCCTTAACTTGATTGCATTCATTGCAAGCACATACACAATTGACCGGCGTCGTGTGCCCCCCTTTTGCCCGAGGCAGTAAATGATCAATCGTGTCACCGTAGCCCCCGCAAAAAAAACAAGTATAACGGTCACGCTTAAGCACATATTGACGAAATTCCTTGTTGCTATACAGTCTACGCACGGTGTATGGATTAACAATCACCGCCATACGCTCTCTGACCAGGGTCATGGCCAGATCAAGCTCAATCTCTTGATGCCAGCGTCTCCCCTGGTCGGTTTTGCCTCTTAGCCGAATCATGCCATTGCGATTGAGCCGCAACGCCCGGGTATCCGCAGGCTTCAGCCTGCTAAGCAGATGCCGAACCCGTTGCCGATGGCGCTCACGCGCTTTGTCCGTGACCGGCTTCCTGCGGGGGCGTTGTGCCTCCATAGGTAGCGACGCCTCTAGGCTGTGCGCAGCCGTATTTGCTTCAAGGCTATGCTGCATCACGGGAGCAGCCGAGGGATTTGTTTCCTCGCCGGAGGGAGCGGACGTAGCCGCACGTTCTTGTGGGGCCAATCCTCGGCAGGAACGGCAAGGACCACGCCGGGAATAAGGACCAGCCCGGCGACCCGTTCTGCGCTGAAAGTCCGTTAAAGGTTTCATCTCCTGACAATACGTACATTTTTTAATCAGCGGTTTGCTCGCTTCATCCTTGTTCTGCTGCGGTTCTGTCACGTCCACTCCTCCTTTCCTCTGTTGCTCGCGCTTCACAGTTTGCCCAAAACCCGAACTATTGTTAAGTTAGATTCATTTTACCGTTTTCACGTTCTCTTTTCTAGCTACCCGAGTCGTTGTGAACACTCAGGTATAACAAATTTTAATGATTCAGCATACGTTATACAGCGATCCTTGTTCTTCATTCAGCATCATATTGACCGTCTGACGTTTAGCCCCCCTCACTTGGTGGGTAACTTGTTATATATGAAGGAGGGACGTACATGAAAAGGAACCATACGATGATGCAATTTTTCGAGTGGAATGTCGAAGCTGACGGTTCTCACTGGAAAAAGCTTACCCGCCTGGCGCCGGAACTGAAGGCCAAAGGAATTGACGCGATATGGATTCCACCTGTCACCAAAGGCCAATCGCCCGAGGATACGGGATACGGCGTCTATGACCTTTATGATCTGGGCGAATTTGACCAAAAAGGTGCGGTGCGCACCAAATACGGAACCAGGGAAGACCTGCTGGAGGCTGTTGCCGCCTGTGTTCGCCACGGCGTGTCCGTCTATGTCGATCTGGTCATGAATCATAAGGCCGGCGCGGATGAAACTGAAGTATTCAAGGTCGTCGAGGTCAACCCGGATAACCGCAATGAAGTCATTTCTGAGCCCTTTGATATCGAAGGCTGGACTAAATTTACGTTCCCCGGCCGTCAAGGTCAGTATTCCACATTTCAATGGAACTTTGAACATTTTAACGGAACCGATTACGATGCAAGCCAGGACCGGACAGGAATCTATCGTATTTTAGGTAAAAATAAAAGCTGGAGCGAAAATGTAGATGATGAATTCGGCAATTATGATTATTTAATGTTCGCCAATATTGACTATAATCATCAGGATGTGCGCAAAGAGATGATCCGTTGGGGGAAATGGCTGATAGATACTCTGCAATGCAACGGATTCCGTCTGGATGCAATCAAGCATATTAATCATGAATTTGTACGAGAGTTTGCTACAGAAATGATTAAAAAACGCGGGCAGGATTTTTATATGGTAGGCGAGTTTTGGAAACCGGATCTGGAATCGTGTCAAAAGTTCCTGGATACCATTGATTATAAAATTGACCTGTTTGACGTATCCCTCCACTACAAACTACATAGCGCTTCCTTGGGTGGCAAGGATTTCGATTTAAGCACCATTTTCGAGGATACGCTTGTTCATACCCATCCCCTGAACTCGGTTACTTTTGTCGATAATCATGATTCCCAGCCGCATGAAGCGCTCGAATCCTGGGTGGAGGACTGGTTCAAGCCTAGCGCCTATGCACTCATCTTGCTGCGCAAGGACGGTTATCCCTGTGTGTTCTACGGCGATTACTACGGTATCCAGGGGCAAACACCCGTGAAAGGCAAGCAGGCTGAGCTAGACCCGCTTCTATATGCCCGGTACCATAAAGCTTATGGTGAGCAAAAAGATTATTTCGATGATCCCCATACGATTGGATGGGTTCGTCAAGGCGTGCCTGAGCTGGAAGGCTCCGGATGTGCTGTGGTGATCACCAACGCAAATGACGGAGAAAAGCGCATGTTCGTAGGCAAACAACGTGCAGGGGAAGAATGGATGGATTTGACCGGACATCACGATCATACCGTAAAAATTGAGCAGGATGGCTACGGCATATTTCCCGTTCGTGCCGGCAGTGTATCGGTGTGGGCACTTCCCGCAGAGGAAGACAGCCAGGAAACAGAAGAAGAGGAAGCGAACGCTTAATCTATACCCAACACAAAGAGGACAGGATGCGAGGAAGCGCCCTGTCCTCTTTGTGTATGGAAAGTCACTCCGTTACCTTGCTTTGGTTGGCCACGGCCTGCTTCTTAGCCTCTACATGACTCGGATCACCGAGATAAAAACGCCGGATAGGATCTATATGCTCATCCAGCTCGTACACCAGTGGAATGCCTGTCGGAATATTCAAATCCAGCAAGGCGGTTTCGTCCAGATTCTCCATATACTTGATTAAGGCCCGCAAAGTATTACCATGTGCAGAAATGATAACTCGATCCTTTTTGAGAATCAAAGGTACAATCCGCTGCTTCCAAAACTCACCGACCCGATGCACGGTGTCCTCCAGGCTTTCCCCAAGCGGCAGCTCTTCTGGCTTAATATTACGATAACGCTCTTCCCGATGCGGACTCCGCTCGTCCTGCTCATCCAGCATGGGGGGCCGCACCGTCAGACTACGCCGCCAGATATGAACCTGTTCCTCGCCGTATTGCACGGCGGAATCCAGCTTGCTAAGCCCCTGAAGAGCACCATAATGGCGTTCATTCAGCTTCCACGACTTCTGCACAGGTATCCAGAGATGATCCAGCTCATCCAAGATGTGATACAGCGTGCGGATAGATCGTTTTAGCACAGAGGCGAAAGCCAAATCAAACGTATAACCAGCCTCCTTGAGAATACGTCCCGCCTCAATGGCCTCATGAGTCCCTTGTTCAGTCAGGTCCACGTCCGTCCAGCCCGTAAACAGGTTTTGTCGGTTATACACGCTCTGTCCATGCCTAACCAGCACCACTTGATACATGCACTCACTCCTCTCCTGTCTGTCTTTATGTTTTACCCAACTTCTATGTATTTAACGTAAAATGCAATTTTTAAACCGTCTATTTAATACAAAAAAGGACGGCATTCAGCCATCCTTTTCTTCTTACCCTGCACTTAGTCCCTCTTACTGAATTTGGCCAACAGATCCAGAATCCGTACATACAGCCATACTAGAGTCACCAGCAATGCAAAAGCACCATACCATTCCATATATTTTGGTGCGCCTTGATCTGCTTGCTCTTCAATAAAATTGAAATCAACCAGCAGATTCAAAGCCGCAATGATCACGATAAATAAACTAATGCCAATACCCAGCCAACCTGTTTCATGGATATAGGGAACATTCATACCGAAAAAGTTCAAAATAAAATCAACCAGCGTCACCAGAAAAATCGCCATCGTACACAGGACAACGAATGAGATAAAGCCGCGTGTCACCTTGATGATTCGCTGCGTGTACATAAAGAGCATCAAGAACAAGATACCCACGGTCAGCAAAATGGCATTGGCTACAATTCCAGGGTACTCATACTCCATAAAAGCTGAAACGCCACCCAAAGCAAAACCACTCAGAATCGCATATACAGGAGAGAGTAATGGAGCCGTTTTTGGGAAAAAGGATATCGCAAGTGCTACGCCTGCCATACCAATAAAGCCTGCCGTCAGCAAGGATAGCACCTCTACGGTTCCTTCGTAGGTCATGTACCAGGTAATACTTCCAGAGACGATGAGCAGAACCAGCAGAAGCAACGTTTTGTTCACCGTTCCTCCGATGGTCATGCGTTGTTCACTTGCTTCTCTTTCATCTTCGCGCAAAAAGATGTCATCACGTAAAACCGGATTGCTAAAGCTCATACAGGGTACTCCTTTTCGATGTTGTTGTTTGCTATGCTATATGTATATATCGGCACAATATGAAAAAAGTTTCAGAAAATTTCAAACAAAAAAACTCTAACCTTGCCATACGGCAAAGCTAGAGTTAGAGGATCAGGTCGTTACAGGTTAAAAATCAGCTGTCGCAATCTGGATCGTACCCGTAGCTGCTCCAGCTGCGGTAGTCTGCAGAGCAGCTACCAGCAGTAAAGCAACCTCTAACGTGAGGCTGTTAGTTGGGGGGATAACATAAGTGATCACAGGTGCATTGACACGAGTTACGACAAGATCGATCGGTGCCGGACCGTTATTATTAACGGTAATTGTAGCATTCGCGCCACCGTTCAAGTTTTCAAAGTATGATTTACCAATATTAGCTGCGAGAGAATAGAATTGCTGAGGTAATAGAATCGCCATAGGATTCACCTCCCTTGCGCTTGATAGTGTATTCTATGCTTCCAATCTACGAACGTAACGTTAAGTGACTCAGTAATAAGACACAATTTGAAAGACTTATAGATTAACGTACCCTAACCTATGCAAAAAAGGAGTTGCCCTCTCAGATCCCCTTCAGAATCTGCGGACAACTCCTTACTAAATAATAGAAGTATCAGACAGTATAAAAGCAGTTAGCAGGATTGTATGTTGCCTTTGCTTCCTTATTGCACGTCAATGCTCAATTCCTGCGAACCGAAACGAGAAGGCGCGGAAACCTTCACGCGGATATTGCCCACCTCACCCTTTGTACGAATCCAGAATGCAATGCGTCCACCAATTAGGGATAAGCTTGAAGGACCGATCAATTGACCCACTCCCTCGACCTCCACCGAAACAGGATCTGTATAGAACGGCAGGGCATTGCCGTATTCGTCTAGAGCATCCACTACTACTCGGGTTACGTCCCAATCGCCAGCTTCCAGTACCATATCATCTGCAGCTACCCGTAGCTCTGTCGGCACCGGATTACGTGAATAGTATTTGCGGATCACTTCTTGCCCATCTACGTACCCAATGAATACAGCGTCTTCCCACTTCATGCCCCAGTGGCCTGTCAGCTCGTCGATCACGACAGGGGGGTGAGGAAGCGCCGGGTACTTCTCTCGGTTTGGACGATAAATACCTTTGCGCTCATGACCGTAGATGAACTCCACCTCATCGCAATTGGTGAACACAACCAGCGGCACGATGCCCCCGATATTTCGCTCGCCACGAGACCAGTAAGTGACCGGCTCCATAACGGTTTCCTGTTCGACGTTCTTCTGGCTCCGGTACACGCTCGCTGCAAATTTAGGCAGGCGGAACATATCCATGACACCGTGGTAGCAGATTTTATCACCGGAACCAAAATCAGCATGCGTGTTATAGTCAAAAGCACACCAGCCAATCGCTCCGGCAATGCCCTCATCGGCATAGGAAGCATTTTGGACCCGCGTATGGCGCAGTGCATGCTCCATTACCCGTTCCTCCTGGTCAAAACGTTTCGTCGGGTACATATGCCCGTTATATTCCGTTACCAGATAAGGGACCGGATGATCCAGCTTTGTAACGAGAGACGGCTGGCGCAAACCTGTCGTTTCGCCATCTACGCCTTCTGTATCGTCATACGTATCAAAATTGCGGATTTCCTTCGCCAAATATTTTTTGTGCCCACCATCATGAACAAAATCATTTATCGTATATACATCTTCCAGCAGCTCACTGCCTACAATATAACGCACACCACCCGTAGCACGGGTCGGATCTAGTTTTCGTGCCAGCTCATTGGTACGCGTGTACAGATCATGGTCATCCTGCGACTCATTAATTCGTACGCCCCAGATTACAATGGAGGGGTGATTACGATCACGGATAATCATGTCCTCTACGTCCCTCACCGCCTGCTCCTTCCACGCTTCACCGCCAATATGCTGCCAACCCGGAATCTCTTCGAAAACGAGCAATCCAATCTCATCACAGCGGTCTAGAAAATGACGGGACTGAGGGTAGTGGGATGTCCGTACCATATTCAGCCCCAGCTCCTCCTTGAGCACATCTGCATCACGACGCTGCGCTCTTTTGGGCATAGCATAGCCAACGTACGGATAGGACTGGTGACGGTTCAGGCCGAGCAGCTTGATCTTCCGCCCGTTCAAGTAAAAACCGTCCGGCTGAAATTCAGCCTCGCGGAAGCCAAAGCGCACGGTCACCTGATCCAACTCTTCTCCGCCTCGTAGCAGCGTCAGCTTCGCTTCATACAGCTTGGGATCATCTATATCCCAAAGCCGCAGGCCGCCCAGCTCTTTCAGCTCCAGCGTTACTTCCGCCGCTGTCACCGCTGCCAGCTCGGTCTCCGCCTTCACGCTCACTCCGTCCAGCAATTGCAGTGCGACCGTCAAGTCGTCCTGCTGATCGCCGATGCCCTCCAGCTCCACGACCACGCGCACCGCCTTATTTGCCGCAAGCGGCTCCGGTGTCTGAATGAATATCGTTCCAAGGTGTACAGGCTCCACTATTCGCAGCTGCACTTCGCGGTAAATACCGCCGTAGGTCAGATAGTCAATGACTGCCCCAAAGGGAGGGATGTCGTCCCGTTCCGTGGAATCGACAATGACTGTGAGCACATTGGAGCCGCCATACTCGGCAAGTTCGGTCAATTCAACACTGAACGGTGTATATCCACCTTTATGCTCCCCCGCTTTTACCCCGTTTAGGTATACCTGGGCATAGGTCATGACTCCTTCAAAATCAACATACACTCGCTTACCTTTGGCATCTGTCGGAATGTTCAGCTCTCTTTTATACGTAGAAATAAACTGAAATGCCTTGTCGTCAAAATAATTATACGGAAGCTCTACATTGGTGTGCGGCAGCTGAATTGGCTCATACCGACCTGCATCAATGTCTGCGCTTATTTCGCTCTCGACATATTCAGGAAGGTAAAACCATTGATCATTCAACGGCAAAATGGTACGCATGGGCAGTCACCTCAACCTTTTATTTTCCACTCTTATACCATAGTAAAATATTTAAGTAAAAATGACGAGTAAAACTTAGTAAAATAAATATATGTTCAATGTAAGCATTTCCAAGGCAATTGTCAATCCATTTTTGTATCTTTTTATAATCAAAAAAACAGCCCCGAAAGGCGGAGCTGTCCAAATCCATAGTGTCGATTTTATTTGGCATCGGTATGCAGCGGCGCACTGCTGTTGCGAATCATTAGCTCGGTCGGAATGATGACCTTGCGCCCCACCTCGTTTGCACCGTTGCGTACCGTATGCAGCAAGAGCTGAACGCCCGTTTCTCCCATCAGTTCGGTATGCGTTTTGACTGTTGACAGAGATGGGGTCAAATATTCCGCTGTCGGAATATCATTGAAGCCAACAATTGAGATACGTTCCGGCACCGCAAGCTGATGCTGCTCCAGCGCCTTCAACACCCCAATAGCTACCGAATCGCTCGCGACAAAGAAGGCTGTAGGCAGGTTTTCTGGTCCTGCCAGAATAGCCGCTTCCATCGCACGGAAGCCGTCTGCCGCTGTTCCTCCGCACACATGAATATCATCCGACGTGCATAGCCTATGCTGTTCCTGATACCGCAAAAACGTCTCATAGCGTGCATCTAGCTCGACTCGTTCGGAATCATGGGACTGCTCATCCTTGCCCATACCTACATATCCGATGTGACGATGGCCCGCGCCAATCAAATAATCCAGTGCATCAGCCGCAGCGTGAGCAAGGTCAATGACCACATAGTCTGCCCCTGTACGCTCTACCGGATGATCCAGAAAGACGCAAGGAATGGGCAGTTCCAGCATACGTTTTACCTCTTCACTGCTAAAATGCCCCAGCACGATCAGTCCATGTAGCCCTTCGGATAATGCCTTCAGTGTAGTTAGGTCCTCTCTTCTGAAAATACGCTCCAGCTGCGCCCCACTTTGGCGGCACTCTTTTTCCACGCCAAACCGAATAGATAGATAATAAGGGTCTTCCAGTTCCTCGTACGCACTAAACCAGTGCACCATACCTAACCGGATGGGTCCCTCTGCCTTCTTGCGGGGCTGACGACCAATACCGCCATTTTTACGTTTAACCGTCGTATATTTCATGCGCTCGGCAACCTCAAAAATTTTACGCCGCGTTTCCTCTGATACAGACAGTGTTTCATCATAATTCAGCACTCGGGAGACCGTGGATATCGAAACCTCTGCCTCCTGGGCGATATCTTTTAACGTAGGCATTGCAGACTCCTTTAATCGTTTTACTCTATTTTTACTTTTATTTTACTATTATCTTACTCGTCTCCCCTGTGCAACACAACCCGTCATTCCTAAAAGGGTCAACCATTTTTTTCATATTATAAGCCTAATCATGATAAAATACGTACCATAATAGAAATGACACTAAGGAGGATACACACATGAAACAGGAACTGATTGACCGCCTGACTACATACGTTCAGGTAGATACCCAATCTGATGAAAGCAGCCACACTTGCCCCACTACACCCGGACAGCTCACATTGGGCAACCTCTTGGTGGGCGAATTGAAAGCCATTGGTATGACAGACGTAACTATTGATGATAATGGTTATGTGATGGCGACCCTTCCTTCCAATACGGATAAAGAGGTTCCCGTCATCGGTTTTCTCGCTCACCTCGATACGGCTACCGAACTGACTGGCGCAGGGGTAAAGCCGCAATTGACGGAGAACTATGATGGGGGCGATATCACGCTGAATGCTTCGCTTGGTGTGGTTCTTTCTCCACGTGAGTTTCCCGAACTAACTCAATATAAAGGCCACACCCTGATCACAACAGATGGTACCACCCTGCTCGGTGCAGACAACAAAGCCGGGATCGCAGAAATCATGACAGCTATCCACTACCTGATTGACCATCCAGAAATTCAACATGGCAAAATTCGCGTTGCCTTTACACCGGACGAAGAGATTGGAAGAGGACCGGAACGCTTTGATGTAGCCGCTTTTGGCGCTGAATATGCCTATACGGTAGACGGCGGACCGCTCGGAGAACTGGAGTATGAGAGCTTTAACGCCGCAGCCGCCCATATTACCATTCACGGTGTGAATGTGCATCCCGGTACGGCTAAAAACAAAATGATCCACGCTGCCAAAATCGCTATGGAGCTGCACAGTCGGTTACCTGCAAACGAAGCCCCAGAATATACAGACGGATATGATGGCTTCTATCATCTCTTGGAGTCTACAGGCACGGCAGAACAAGCTAAGCTATACTATATTATCCGTGATTTTGACCGCGAGAGCTTTGAAAACCGGAAAGCTTATTTAACAAATGTAGTCAAAGAGCTGCAGGCCGCATATGGAGAAAACCGTATTGCGCTGGAATTGAGAGATCAGTATTACAACATGAAAGAGAAAATAGAGCCAGTCAAGCATATCGTCGATGTCGCTTATGAAGCAATGACAAAGCTGAATATCGAACCCATTATTAAGCCGATTCGTGGAGGTACAGACGGTTCACAGCTATCCTACATGGGACTGCCTACCCCGAATATTTTTACAGGTGGGGAGAACTACCATGGTAAGTTTGAATATGTGTCGGTGGACAACATGGTACTTGCTACCAAGGTTATTGTGGAAATCGCACAACTGTTCGAGCAACGCGGTAAGTGAACTACCTATACACAGCACTGACACGTTAAGGTTAAATAGAAGGCATATCGTTCCGTAATGGAAACGGTATGCCTTTTTTTCTGAAGCTTTCATTTCCCTTTAAATTTTCAATATCTTTATAACTTTTATCCGTCTTTAGACCGACAACTATATACGAGACTATAAAAAATATATCTAGTAAAGAAAGGTAGGTTATCTATTTGAATACAATAGATGCATTAATTGCAGCCATTCCCTACATACAACAGATTATGCGTGAGAAAGTGACTCTTGCTCTCTTCGACCGCACTCATGTCCTTATGTATACCCAATCGGAGGGTATGGACCTCGGCTTTGAAACGGGCTCGGAGCTGCTCGAAGACTATAAAGATTTTGCCATGCTTAAAAATGGACGTGAGCCCAGCCTGACCCACATCCCTGCTGAAATTCTAGGGCTTCCTCTTGATATGATCAGTATTCCTGTATTTGACGAGAAAGGTGAAGTCATCGCAGCATTTGCGGCCTCTTATAATTTGACTAACAAAAATCAACTGGATCAAATCGTATCCGAGAACCTTTCCATCACTGAGCAGCTCATTGATATGGTACAGCATGTGGCGGCTCATTCCGAGGAGCTTCAGGCAACCAGTGAACAGATTTTGAAAAACACCCAAATCGCCGTACAAAACTCGGGTAAAATCAATCAGGTAGCTGTGTTCATCAAGGAAATTTCCGATCAAACCAACCTGCTTGGATTGAATGCAGCGATCGAGGCCGCGCGTGTCGGAGAAGCAGGGGCAGGCTTTGGTATCGTCGCTCAAGAGGTGCGCAAGCTATCCGTAGAATCCAAAAAGGCGACGGTCGATATTGAAGGAGCCCTTAAGGATGTACAGAACTCCATGCGTCAAATGGAGCAGGAAATTGAGCAAATTGTTTCTTCTTCTCAGGAGCAGGCGACTCTGGTAGGCTCTTTCACTGAAGTGATGGAGCGTATGCAAAAGGCGAGTGAAACGATGCAACATCTGGCCAGTCACCTGACTTCGTATGTCGTAAAATAAATCTTGGCATAAAAGAGGGGAGCACACTGATCGCAAATGCGTAAAAGTGTGCTCCTTTTATGTACAAAAGCCCTATCGGGCTTGAAGGTCTAATTCTGACTCAAGCAGTATAAGAAAAAACACCATGATTTGAAGGAATTACAGGGTCTAACCCTCCCAAAATATTTCCCACCGGAAGAGCAATACTAAGAAACGCCAAGACCATAGTTACCGAGATTAATGCCTTTTTCATTATGAAGCCCCCTTAATAAAATGGTTTGGTATTGCTCTCGCTGTGATGGTGTTGCCAAATCTCGATAAGTCTCAAACAGAGCAACCAGTGTCCTGAAATCGGCATCCGCTTCTACACTGGCAGAGAATTGCAGAGAATCAAGGACATAATTTAAGGCAACAGAATACTGCTTCTTCTTGAAATGGTAAATGGCCAATTGGTTGACCAGTTTTAAATAATATACGCGGTTTGCTCTATCTTCATAACCTTCAAATATCTTAATATCATCGGCAAAATCGTTCAGCAGGTCGTCTATATTCCAATTATTCAGGTTAGCTGCTTCGGCAATACCAACCAATCCTGGAAGTAGCTCCTCGTCATTGTCGTGAAGAAATTGAACGTACTCAGGCAAAAGTTCCCTTCTCCCCGAAAGTAATTCAATCGTAAATAAATTGGCCTTGGCGAGGAAACGGAATCTCTCTACTTCTTCGTGACCGCTCTGATCCAGCCCCATAAACCAACCCATTTCGCTATACTTCATAATATAGTTTCTGGCTTCCTCATACTTGCCCATATTCTGATAGTAAATAGATTTCGCCAAATAACTGTAAGCATAATAAAACACTAGCGGGTGTTTGGTGTCCAATGTCTCATACTTGCCGTCTGCAGCATTTCTCAGTTGGGTGTGATACAGGTTTTCAGCCAACGTATGCAGATAGTCTGCTACTTTGTTCGCTTCATCCCAATCATTATGTGTGTAGCTGATTCTAAACAACTCACAAGCTTTATCGAGTTCGTGGCTGTCCGACAACAAATAAATGGCTTCCCTTTGGTTCAGGACCTCTTCCACTAAAACCCGCCTCCCTATCCTGAAAATTGCGATTACCCCTTAGCACAGCGGCTACTCTTCAGGGTAGTTATACTCTTAGCCTCCATTTTTTGTATACCATTATATTACAAATATAGTCAAAACCTAACTTGAAGTCAATTCAATCATCACTACCTTCTTTTTTTGCAACCTTACATTGCTGTGTACGGTTATCGGTTATGAATAGTCGACTCCCCTTATAGAAATAATGCTAAAAGAAAACAAAATGTAGGCTCTCTCATGGATGGTTTTTATGATGCTATAGTATCGTGGGGGTAACTACGTTACGAATTAGTGCGTACTTTTCAACCGGGTAGCTGGGCCTTACAATCAAACCTGTGCATGAAACTAAAGTATAGATTGATACTCAACAGAGCATGTACCTGTTCATCAAAATATAAATTCACTTAAGGAGTGAAGTTAATAACATGGAACTTCAATTGGCTTTAGACTTAGTAGATATCCCGCAAGGGATTGCATTGGTAAAAGAAGTAGAGTCGTATATTGATATCGTAGAAATCGGTACGCCGATTGTCATCAATGAAGGACTTCATGCAGTAAAAGCAATGAAAGAAGCATTCCCGAATCTGAAAGTGCTGGCTGACCTGAAGGTTATGGATGCAGGGGGCTATGAAGTGCTAAAAGCTTCCGAGGCTGGTGCAGATATCGTTACGATTTTGGCTGTAGCTGAAGATGCAACAATCAAAGGCGCAGTAGAAGAAGCGAAAAAACAAGGCGGCAAAAAAATCCTGGTGGATATGATCGGTGTTAAAAACCTGGAGCAACGTGCGAAAGAAATCGACGCTCTGGGCGTTGACTACATCTGTGTGCATACAGGCTACGATCTGCAAGCTGAAGGACAAAGCCCGTTCGAAGCACTGCAAACCGTCAAAAAAGTCGTGAAAAACTCCAAAACTGCTGTGGCTGGCGGTATTAAGCTGAGCACATTGGCTGAAGTCGTAAAGGCTCAACCGGATCTGGTTATCGTCGGCGGTGGTATCACTGGCGAGGACGACAAAAAGGCTGTAGCTTCCCAAATGCAACAGCTCATCAAACAAGGTTAACCCCAATGGAAACCTCTCAATATTTATCTGAGGTACTCAAGGAGCTACAATTGGTTCCACAATTGATCAGTGATACGGAATCGGAACAGCTGATCCATTCCATCGCCGTTGCCAATAAGGTATTCGTGGCAGGTGCGGGCCGCTCAGGGTTTATGATTCGCTCGCTGGCAATGCGGCTGATGCATATGGGAATTCAAGCTTACGTAGTCGGGGAAACCGTAACTCCCGGTTTGGGCGAGGGCGACCTGCTCATTATCGGTTCAGGCTCTGGTGAAACCAAAAGCCTGATCTCCATGGCAGAAAAAGCAAAGAAACTCGGAGCCTCTCTGGCGCTACTAACCACTTCTCCCGGTTCCACCATTGGCAAACTGGCCGATATCATCGTCAAGCTGCCTGGTGCGGCCAAGGACCGGTCCAACAAGGACTACCAGACGATCCAGCCCATGGGCTCATTGTTTGAGCAAACCCTGCTGTTGTACGGTGACGCATTGGTACTCAGAACGATGGATCTGCGCAAGCTGACCTCCAAATCTATGTTTGGTCAACACGCCAATTTGGAATAAAAGTGCACTCCTTTACGATAGCAAAGCAGGCTGTTCTTTACATGTCACATGTGAAGAACAGCCTGCTTTTATGCTTGTATAAGGCGACGTTCGATACAGCATAGAATAAGGCAAAACAAGCCCGGCATGTATTCAAACCATTTATTCGTTATTCCCTGCTGGCAACGGCGGGACTTTGGACGGATCAGCAAGTGCCCAATAGGCATATTTGGCCTTTAACCGTTCGTCGAATAGTAGCGGTTTATCCAACCGGGCTATCGGAAACGTGCTAAGCCACGTATTTCCATCATCCGTACCCCAAATCGTCACATTGCTGATATGTTCCTGCTGTCTTGAAAACATATCGAACAGCGCCCGATAGCGGTGAGCCTGCCGGATGAGCATAGATTCTGGAATTGTTTCATAGCGATCTGTATCATTGGAATAAAGACCCATATCCAGCTCGGTAATTTGATTATCCAGACCAAGTGAAGCAAACTTTTCTATGGACTGCTCAATCTCGCTAATAGCGGGAAACTCCAGGCGGATATGCGATTGGTGGCCTACCCCGTCAATCGGTACACCTTTAGCGAGCAGATCACGTACCAAATTGTACAGAAAATCCCGTTTCTTCGGCTCATGCGTGTTGTAATCGTTAATGAATAGCCGTGCGTTCGGACCCGTCGCTTCCCTCGTGACACGGAATGCTTTTTCAATATAATCCGTACCGGTAATCTGATACCACTTGCTGCGGCGCATGCCATCCGGCTGATCAGGATCAATGACCTCATTCACCACATCCCAATCGGTGATGACATTTTTATATCGGGCTGCAACAGCGCGTATATGCGTCTCCAGCCGATCCAGCAAAAGCTTTTTATTCTCAGCAGTCGGCGTCATCGGCTGTCCATTCTTATCCTTGAACATCCAATCCCCAGTTTGGTTATGCCACACCAAAGTATGGAAGCGAATTTCCAGTCCATGCTGTCTAGCAAACTGCACAATTTGGTCTACTTCCTCCCAATGGAATTGTCCCTCGGACGGTTGTAAGGAGATCGGCTTCATCGCATTCCCTGCAACGACGCTGTTAAAATGCTTCTGTACCAACTCTCCGTAAGCCCCTTCGATCTGGAAGGCTTCAATCGCCGTGCCAATGCTAAACTGTCCCCCATATAATCCATGCAAAGAAGGAATGTCCTTTTCAATAGCCAGCGGTGGTACAAGTGACAGCTCGAAATCATCCATATAAAAGGAAGACGTTCCTTCTGCCGTTTCCAAATACATAGAAACAGTGTCTGCATCATGCGCAAGCGTATACGTACCAGACAAATGCATCCATCCCCCTGTCGTAGTAGCCGTGTCGCCTACAACAGTTTCATACGCACTATCCCCTTGATGATCACGCTGTACGCTGAGCCTCACCTTGGCAGGCTGCTCACCCGGCGCCAGCTTCACCCAGGCACTGACCGTATATCGGCTGCCCTTTTGCATCGTAGCAGTCACATCCAGCTTGGGTCCGGCATATGTCTTTTGTCTGCCTGTTGTCAGCAGACTGTATGAGCCGCTTCGTGCATCGGCGTCCGAAACCTGTACGGTCTCGGTACCCATACGGGACACCCATCCTTGAGCCGTACCATCTTCAAACCCGGATACGATACCATTGGCCGGCTCCGGTGGCGTCTTCGATACCTGTGTTATTTCTATCTCATCCACATAGTAGGCCTGTGCGGGATTCGAGCTTTCCACATACAGCTTCAATGCATCCATCCCCCCGGTAAAAGTATATTTCCCCTGAAGTTTGATCCACGATGTATCCGCCGTCTCTGTCTGCGCTACCGTCTTCCATGTCGTAGTCCCGCCTGTCGGCTGCTGCTCCACTGTAAGTTTAACCATGCTCGGAATCGCAGAATGACCATCCAGCTTCACATAGCCACTAATTTCATACTCCACATCCGGCTGCAACAGCGACTTCACATCCAGCTCCGCCCCGTTCCAAGCCGCTGTACGAGCGGTTGCCTTCAGACTGTGCGTGCCGCCATATGCTGCTTCCGTGACGGATGCAATTTGGGTATAAGTTCCTCGCGGCTTCCAGCCATCGCTGTTTCCTTGCTCAAATCCATACGTTCCAATGGTCTTATGGATACTACCCGCCGATAGCACCATATCCGAAACGGGCGGGGAATGTTCTATAGACGGAGCTGCCTTCGCCACAGACGCTCCCCACCAACCGACAGGCGATAACAACAGCGCTCCCGCCAGTACCAGACAAAAAGGCTTAACCCAACATGACCGCAAAGCAATCCCTCCCGTACTCCAATTTTTTGAATTCGTATTGGGCACTATTGGATTTCAGTTACTATCCTTTGACACCTCCCAAGGTCATACCCTTCACAAAGTATTTTTGCAAAAAAGGATAAACTAAAATAATAGGCACTGAAGCAACAATCGTCATCGTGGCCCGAATTGAGGTAGGCGTGACCGACTTCGCCAGATTTTCCGAACCAGCGAATTGGCTCGCATAGTCCTGAGTGTTAACAGACGTGTTGGAATTTTGCAGTATTTTCATCAGCTCATATTGAAGAGTGCTCCATTGCTCATATGACGAATTGTACAAAAACACATCGAACCAGGAATTCCATTGCGCGACCGCTGTAAACAGCGACACCGTCGCCAGTACGGGAACACACAGCGGCAAAACGATGCGCATAAAAGTGGCAAACTCCCCAGCCCCGTCAATACGCGCCGACTCCAAAATCCCTTCCGGCAATCCCTCAATAAAGGAGCGAATGACAATCACATTAAACACCCCAATCAATCCCGGCACGACATACACCCAGAAAGTCCCCAGCATCCCAAGCTCACGAATCAGGAGAAAGTTCGGAATCAATCCACCGCTAAAATACATCGTTAAAATAAAAGCAATTGAAACAAATTTGCGCAGCACATATTCCGGCCGGCTGATCGTGTACGCCACCATCGCGCAGCAAAACACCGAAGTCACTGTACCCACAACTGTACGTAATACAGAAATCAGCGTAGCATGGAAAATCGTCGCTTCCTTGAACACAAATTCATAATTACTCCACGTAAATTCACGCGGCCACAAATAGATCCCGCCCCGAATCGAATCATTCGCTTCATTTAACGAAACCGCCAGCGTATTTAAAAACGGATAGAGCGTGAACACCATCAGGCAGAGCATAAACCCGATATTGCACGCATCAAAAATTCGATCCGAGGGCGCCCGAAATCGCCCGTGTACGGCCTTCCCTTTGCCCATGACTTTCGCTCCTTTCTAAAAAATAGTTTAGGCATTTGGATCGCGCACCCTCTGCTATCTCCTTCGAATAGCACAGTCCTAAAAAACAGCCTCTAATGGCTGATAGCGAAGCTGAGCCAACCATAATGGCACATTTACCCAAGGAAGCGCGAGTCACGCGCCTTCCTTAAACTCTCCCCTTGCCACTACCCTCAGTTCTCAAAAAAAGTGACTTTACGGCGGGTAGCAGCGGAGCGGGCGGAATTGTTCTGAAGAAGCGGAGCGTTCACCTTTATCCCCGGATTTTAACCTATGATCTTTATTCCAATAAGAAAATACGGGGATAACAGCGATCGGAAGAACAATCCGCACGCGAAGCGGCCGTCCCCCCACCATAACTCACTCTTTCTTCAGAACAATCTCTCCTCCCCTAACCGCTTCGCAATATGATTGGCGCTAAACAGTAAGATGAAGCTGACCACCGTTTTGAACATCCCAGCAGCAATGGAAAGCGAGAAATTACCCATCTGGATACCATATTTCAGCACGAAAATATCCAGATTCTCCGAGTAATCCACGTTCATGCCGTTGCCCAGTAAGTATTGCGGCTCAAAGCCGGATTCCAGTAAATTGCCAATGTTCATAATGAGCAGGATGATAAATACAGGCTTCAACCCCGGTAATGTCACATGCCAAATCCGCTGAAAACGCCCTGCTCCGTCCATCTCGGCTGCCTCATACTGCGAGGGATCAATCATCGTCATCGCGGCCAAATAAATGATGGTGTTCCAGCCGACATTTTTCCATACCTCCGATGCACCGAGAATGCCCCAAAAATAGCTTCCCTCGCCCAGCCACAGAATAGGCTCCTTAATCAACCCCAGCCACATCAGCACCTCATTGATGATGCCGCCATCCGCAGACAGTGCCGTACTGATGATGCTAGCCGCGACCACCCACGAAATAAAATGTGGCAGATAGCTGACCGTCTGCACGACCCGCTTGAACATGATCTGACGAAGCTCATTCAGCAAAATCGCTAATGTTATAGCGGTGACAAAACCCAGCACCAGATTAATAAAGCTCATCGCCAGTGTATTGCGCATGACCCGCAGAAAGTGTTCATCCTGAAATAGAAAATGGAAATGTTTTAATCCGACCCATTGCTGATCGAGCAACTTGCGGGCAGGCTTAAAATCCTGAAAGGCAATCGTCCAACCCCAGATGGGCAAATACTTGAAGATGAACAGCCAGATTAAAAAAGGGACGGACATCCATACCAGTGCCCGTTGCTGATTCAGCTTGTGCATAAATCCCCTAAAGCCGGTTCGCCGCGAGGGCGGCAAATGATCCGAGGAGATCGTGACAGGTGGTGGTGACGAGTGGCCCATAGCTGCTTCCTCCTTTATTTTTTACCGGGATTTTCGATTTTTTTGGCAACCTCCTTCGTGATCAGCTCCTCATACGCCTTTACATCCAGCTTGTTGAATTCAGTGGTGTATTCATTCCAAATCGCATCAAACTGCTCCGGTGCAGACAGCACCAAACGCGGGAAATATTTGCGCTGTAGGTCCCCCTTCTTTTGCTGGAAGAGCTGCGCAGTTGAGCCTTGAGCAATCGGAATACTCCAGGCCGGATACCATGGGCGCTCGTCAGGTGCGGAAAACATTTGCGAGAAGGACTCTACACCATAGACTTTTAGTAGCTTTTTATCTCCCTCGGTGTAGGACATACGCGCAACCTCAGGCTGCCGTCCGGGGCCAACTGAGTTGCCGTCAGGCAGGGTAGAACCGCTACCGTATCGCGGCCAACTGTATTCAAAATATTTGAACCCGAATGATTCGCGGAACGCGTCCTGACCGGTCTGCTTAATTTGCTCCTCGGTCCGGTAAAAGCGTCCTTTTTTATCTACATCATAGGTTTCTCCCTTGATTCCCCAGTTGGATAATATCTGGTTTTCATCGGTCAGCAGGTTGTCAAAAAATTTGATGATACGTACCGGGTCCTTGGCACTGACCGTAATTCCTATGCCCCGGTTATTAACGAATGACGACGGATCAATGTACTGATCCTTTATATTCTGGTCGTATACAACAGGCAGCCCTATATACTCCATATCATCATTGCCCGATTGCTTGGAAGCCTCTTGCAGATTATTCAGGGCCTGCCCCGCCTGCCAGCGGTAGTCGAAAAAGCCCAGCACCTTACCCGAGGTCAGCTTTGCCAAATATTGATCGTAATTGTCCACAAAGGACGATTTATCAAATAGGCCCTCTACATTGAGCTGATTTAGCTCTTTCAGATACCGCTTTGTGATTTCCATATCTCCATAATCCGTGGCCCGGTGTGTTTTCATATCAATAATCGTGCCGCCATCATTCGGATAGCCTGCCAGATGCATCGGCGCGTTCGTAAGAGCATAAAACCTATCCTGCGTGGTTAACGCTAGGTACCCAGTCAAGCCCTCATCTGCATGCTTTTTCGCATAGTTACGAATCAGAGCTAAATACTCGTCAAGTGTTTTGATTTTTGGATATCCCGCTTCTTTTAATACCCTGCGTTGCACCCAAAAGGCTCCTTGCTCTAAGTTAGGCGCAGGTAAATAATCGCCTACCACCGCACTTAGCGGCAGAAAGTAAATGTTCCCATCCTCCGCCTTCATCAAGTTGTAGTACGGTCCATATACACGCTTAATATTTGGTCCATATTTGTCGATCAAATCATTCAGGGGAATAAAAGCCCCGGCATCCAGCAGCTTATCGATCGTGCCATCCGGCACTATCACATCCGGGTAATCGTTACTGGCAATAAATGTACCGATCTTCGTATTGGAATCACCCACCAAATGCTCCAGCTTCCAGTTTACCCCCGTCTGATCCTCCAGGATTTTGCCGATCCGCGTTTCATTGGTATTAATGTCCCTCCCCGCAGTGGCATTAAAATACGTGAATGTGACCTTCTCCTTGCTATCTCCTGACGCCGGCTCCTTGCCCGAGCTCCCTGAGCAAGCAGCGATCATAGACGCCATCATAACCATTACCAGAGTGATGATTCCGAACCTTTTGCTTGTCATGCCAGACCCTCCCCTTTCTCCCTCTTTTGTCGATTGTGTGTGAATATCGTGCGCACGTACCTCAAGCACTGAGAATCCCGCACACCCTAAATTGTAAGCACTTTCATTTTATAAAATGCTGTTCATTTCGTTCACCTGTCAATCTAAAGGTGTTACTTAGAAAACTATAGGTAAAGGTCCTTCAACGCAAAATAGGTACTGCTCTCCACCTCACTCCCGATCCGCAGGAATCCTAATTCGAATCTCCGTACCCTCGCCGGGTGCACTGCGAATGGCAAGCTCAAAGCGGCTCCCGTAGTAAAGTTTAAGACGATATATGACATTTTGTAGACCTATACGCTCACCCATTTCTTCCTGCCTTTGCATGTAACCATACAAGCGTTGTACCTGTTCCTCAGACATGCCCACCCCATCATCCCGAACCGTTAGAATCAGTTGTCCTTCCTCATGCTCAAAATGAATCTCAATGCGTCCTCCATGCTTTAGCGGCTCAATGCCGTGGATGCTTGCATTTTCAACCAGTGTCAGCGCGACCATTTTGGGAAGCAGATTGTCCAAGTCTTCAGAGCGCGCCTGCACTTCGTACTGTATTCGCTCACCAAAGCGATATTGCTGAATTTCCAGAAAACAACGGATCAGCTCCAGCTCCTCCCGCAAAGTAACCCGATCCTTGTTCCACACCAGCGAATTGCGGAAAATCCGTGCCATGTTATGAATAATGCGCGCTGTCTCATCCTCATGCTTCATCAAGCTCCGCATGCGAATCGTCTCCAGTGCATTGAACAGAAAATGTGGGTTGATCTGACTGTGAAGTGCATTCAACTGGGCATGCCTGCGCTGAATTTCCAGATTTTTTCGCTGTATATCGGCCATATAGACATCGTTAATCAGTCGCTTTATTTTCAGCGTCATCCGATTAAACTCACCTGTTAATTGCCCGATTTCATCTCTCGACTCTGTACCGCGAATCAGCTCAAAATGCTGGTTTTTCACCTTCTTCATGTGCTTTAAAATACGATGAATCCTCACGTTCAACGAACGTGTAATCCAAATAATGATTAATGTAGGCAGCAGCATATTTACACAGGTTAACAAGAGCACAAAATTGCGAGATTCCTGCATTTCATACAGCACTGCATCTCTCGATACCGCAGCCACAATGCTCCAGCCATTCAGATTGCTCGTAAGCACATAATTTGTCTTGAACTCCATGGTGTCCTCGGGCAGCTTGAGAGTGTTATAGGCCACATGTTTGTGGTTTATATCCACTTTGGGGTCCGTTGTATATTCGATTCCCCCTCGTTCGTTCAGCAGAAAGAGACTTCCCTGCAAATTCAGGTTATTGAAAATCTCCCGAATGGACGACATTCGCAGTTCTATTTTCAGTATTTTTTCACGACCATTTTGGGAATAAAAGTAGTTCATCCGCCGAATCAGGCTAAAAGGGTACACCTGTTCACCTGTGCTGTCATCGGTACGTACAAATATAGGCTTGGACTGGCGTCCAGGCGAGATTTTGGTATACCAGGGCAAACTTCTGACTCCCTCATCTATAAAGCTGATTCCCCCGGAATTCAGCAGCGTTGAATTATTGGTGTAGATCGTAATTCCACCTACGGAATGGTATGCAGGACTGTAAGTGTTGTTCAAGATATGACGTAAATAAGAGTCATAAGCGGCGATATAGTCAGCAGGGTGGGGATATGTTTCTTCCAATACCTCATTGAGCTGATGATCCGTATAAAAGATGGACGAGATTTCCATCGCATCTTCAAATTCACGGTAAAATTCAATTTTAATCTGTTCCAGTGCGCGCGAAATATCCTGCATACGCTGTTCTTTCACATTTTGCGAGGTGACATGGTAAAAAATCAGATTGGTCAGCACTACAGGCGTAAAAACACAGAGAAAATAAAGCAGCAGCATTTTATCTCGCAGTCGCACATGATCAAGAGTCATTCTCAGTATCTTCATTCGCCGGCCCTCTCTGACTCGTTGCCAACAATCAGGCTGTTGCGGTATTCGCTTGGTGTGGCATGCGCCATCTTTTCAAACTGGGTAACAAAATAGTCTGAACTGCCGAAGCCCACGCGCTCAGCAATTTCATAAATCCGCAGATCCGTCTGCCGCAACAAGCGTTTCGCCTCCTGAACGCGCAATTTCAGCAGAAATTCGTTAAAGTACACACCATACGTTTTTCTGAACAATTGACCGAGGTATACCGGGTTCATGTAAAAGCGAGCCGCAATACTTTTCAGGCTTATATTCTCGGCGGCATGCTGCTCAATGTAAGCACGGATGTGCTGGATGCCTCCCTGCTGACAATCCTTGCGCAGAACCCCAATATACCTTCCACTTTCCTCTGCAAAAGCTGTAAACAATCGCTGTAGTTCACCCAGGGACAGGTTCATGTCCTGCCAGTTCATCATCGGTTCTAGTGACTGAAGTGAGCGCTCATCTCCCTGCATGTTTTGAATGACCCGAACGATACTAAGTACGCACTGATGCAGACTCATTTTCATAGCCTCAGGAGCATAACACTCCTCCCGAAAGCTGCTAAATACATAATCCACGGCCACACGCAGCTCATCCAACCGCAGTTCCTCAACTTGTTCCGTCAAGCGATCCAGTACGTCCTGAGGGATGGTCCTATAGTGAAGTGGTGGCATTTCCTCCTGTAGATATACAACAATACCGCCATGGTCATAAATGTATTTATGGAGCACTGCCTCCTTCGCACAGGCATAGGACTGCTGGATATCCTGCAACCGATTCACAGGCTTACCTGCATAGATGAAAACTCGACTTCCCAGCTGATCTTTTAGTGTCTTCATCCCCTCTATCTCGCGTTGTAGCGCTTTCATAAAAACTTCGACCTTGCCTTCAAAACACTCCAAAAGGAAGTCCGGTACGATAAGGCCAATCCGGTTACGATGCTCATGAACATAGAGAGGGTACTTGCCATCCATTAAACGATGAAGCGCTTGCTCTATAAGCTCCCTGAATTGGAAAAGCGATAGCATGATATTATTGTCACCGGAGCGCCAGGGATGTTGGTCATTCAGCTCGACGAGTACATAGTACATATAAGTGGCTTCCCCAAGCCGTAGCTGCTGCTCCCACTGTGTCACCACTACATCATCCACCGGGTTCATCATTACAGTCTCTAACAGCCCACCTGCATGGTGATTCTGATATCGTTGCGCATTCTGCTGTTCACGATGCAGTCTTTCACTCAGCTTGCGCAATGTAGCCGAAAAGTCACCCTCATCAATCGGCTTAAGCATAAAATCATGAACCCCATAGCGGATTGCCTGCTGCGCATAAGCAAAATCACTATAGCCGCTTAAGATAATAAACGCGGGATGTTCTGTACTCTGTTCGAGCACAGACCGAATCAGCTCTAATCCGTCCAGCACAGGCATACGAATATCGGTAATGACCAGGTCCGGGTGAATACGGCTGATTAGCTCCAGCGCATCCTCACCGTTATCAGCTTCTCCTACGACTTCAAAACCACAGGCTTGCCAATCCATGAGTTGAAGCAGCCCTTTACGAGTAAAGGTTTCATCATCCACCACAATGGCTCGATGCAGCTTCATAACACGCTTCCTCCTTTTGAAGTATGCCTATTTTATTATTTGGGTTAACTATTCCAATGATCTCAGTCACTATGGTAATGTAAAACATCAGGAATTGGAAATTTTCGTTACGCCTATTATATGACGAATAGAGGGGTGCAAAGCATGTGCACGCCAGCAGCCAAGCCAAAGCAGCAAATATACAAAAAGGAGACGAATCCCTGAATAGGGGTTCGTCTCCTTTTTTTGCTATTGCGTAAAAAGCTTTATTCTCTTATTCGTGAATTCAGGCTATCGCTCAGCGATGATACTGACCGCTTGCAGATGGTCGGCGTACTTTACAAACTGCTTGCGCATACCCATAACCCTTGTCCGGGCAGCATGGTTACGCATAAGGTTAAAGGCAATTTTCCCAAATCTCAACCAGCCCTCGTCCTGAATGATACGTGGCAGATGCAATAAGTGCATGGGAACCGTATAGATTTTAACGACCTTAAAGCCTTCCTCTTTCAGCAGCTGTTCCCACTCTGACACCGTCAGCGGTGTCGCATTAACTCTCATGGCTACAGCCAAATCCTTGTAAATTTGTTTTCTGAGCGTAGGCTCAATATGGTTAGAAGCAAGGCACATCTCATGAATTGCATACTTCCCGCCTACTTTCAAAAGCCGCCTGGCTTCCGAAATAATCTGCGCCTTCTTGGCCCTTGTGTGCATCGTCAGCATGGCTTCCCCATATACCACCGTCGCAGAGGCATCCGGCAACGGAACCTGTTCAGCATCGGCAATAATGACTTCCCGATTTGCTCCGCTTGCATACGTTTTTACGATAGAAGCCGCCTTCTCATTCTGTTCAATCGCAATATAACGACGGGGATTAAGCCGCAGTGTGATTTGGGCAGTTATACCCAATCCGGGGGCAAACTCAATAACCTCATCCTGCCCGGTTACGTCAAGTCCCTCTATCATCCAACGTGTCGTTTTTAACCCTCCGGGCCTAAGCACGCGCTTACCGAGACTTGCTAATATCCAGTGCCCTGGCACCTGTTTGTAATCTACTGTCTGCATTGGCTATTAACACCTCTTCTTAAAATTTGATAATGATATTCATTATCAATACGAGTGTAAAAAAATAACCTTTTTCTTTTTTTGATATGAGCATGTTGCATTATGCAATATCTATATATTGCCAATTGGAGACCCACTCTTACGATTTATGCCAATGCTCCATTTATACAATGATGGTGCTGTATCCTCTTTTATATGTTCTGCGCATAGCTTTCACTTGGCGTTTGGGTCAACACTACATGCAGACTGGAATTTGCCTCTGCACCGCCACGATAGGAAAAGTGTTCATCGCCCGTAACATGAATGATATCCCCTTGGACAACTTCCGTTGCTTCGCCGTTCACAGTTACAATACCGCTGCCTTCAAGAACAAGCAAATATACATTCGCTCCTGGGTGATTATGTGTTGGCAACTCAGCATTAGGAGTAAAGTTGAGAATAAAAATTACATTGTCGGCTTCCTTATGCACAATTCGTTTTGTAAACGCTGCTTCCTTATATTCCTGAAATTGAATGAGGTTTGATTTTTTCATATTGGTTCACGCTCCTGTTTGAAATTAAATTTGCTTAAGATGGATGAATACCTTTATTGTATTGGATTATTTCGCTCGCCTTGTGATTGCAATCACAAAACTAAATTTAAGTAAAAAATACTTTTAATTATTTTAAAATTTGATTTCAATCATCTTTTTCATCGACACATCCAACTAGAATCGATTATGCAAGATGCTAAAACAATAACAAGCAGGAGGTTATTCCTATGAAGCCCGGATTCAAGCTGGCAAAGGATATTTATTGGGTAGGAAAAATTGATAATCGTGAGGTTCCCTTTCATCGTCTTCTACTATCAAAGGGTACAACTTATAATGCATATCTATTAAAAACCGGAAAGCCAACCATTGTGGATACCGTGGATATGGCGTTCGGTAGAGAATTTGCCGAAGCTGTAGCCGAATTGATCGATCCATTGGATATTCAATATATCATCGTCAATCACACGGAACCAGATCACTCGGGCGGATTGGCGGCACTTGCTTCCAAGGCAACGAACGCTACGATTGTCTGCACTGAGATTGCCGTTCCGGAAATTCAACAAATGTACAAGCTTCAGCATCGCAACTTCCTCGTAATCAAGGATGGGGATCAACTGGACATTGGAGGCAAAACGCTGCTGTTCAAAGAAACTCCTTATCTGCATACAGAAGAAACCATGATTACGTATTGTATAGAAGATAAAATCTTGTTCCCTTGCGATATTTTCAGTACACACGTGGCTGTAGAGCATCTATTTGCCGATGAGGCTGGTTTTGATATCACCGAGGACTTTATCGGATACTATCAGGCTATTATTCATCCACATCGCAGATATGTGCGCACATTAATCGAAGCTGTTGCCGATCTGGATATTGAGATGATTGCGCCTTCCCACGGCTTCGCGATCCGGCATGATATTGCCAAGTTTATTGATTTGTACGCCTCTATGAGTACCGAAACCAAGGAAGATAAAAAAGTAGCGATTGTCTATGCCACCCTAAAAAATAATACTAAAAAAATGGCAAACATCCTGAAGGACTGCTTTTTGGAGAACCAAATCAAGGTGGAGCTATGGGACGTGGATAAAGCGGATGAAACAGAAATATTGAATAGTATTGCCTCAGCAGATGCTGTGTTCGTCGGTAGCTCTACTAAATATGCCGATATGACGGGCAAGCTGGAAGACCTATTGCAACAAATGCAAAAGATGAATCTGGAAGGCAAGCTGGCTGCTGCCTTTGGTTCCTACGGCTGGAGCGGGGAAGCCATTGAAGTTGTACAGGATTACTTGAACGGTACTAATATGAAGGTCCAAAGCACTTCAGATGTAATCAAATCAACGGGTATGACCCATGTGGAATTCCCGGTACGTATTCGTTTCTCTCCTACAGAAGTTGAAAAAGTGAAAAAAATTAAAAATGCCGCTGAATTTGTCTCAGATCTACTGCTTAGTGTTATTTAAAACACAGTAGCGTATAGCGAATAGGAGAGATACTGAATGGGTAACCAACACTACGTTATTATCGGAGGCAGTGTCGCCGCCGTCAACGCGGCAAAAGCGATTAGAGATCATGATGAGCTGGCCGAAATTTCTATTTACGGGGAGGAAGCATCCTTTCCGTATAACAGAGTCAAACTTTCCAAGGGACTATTTACTGATTTGCACAGTGACAAAATCCTGATCAAAAAGGAAAAATGGTTTGCCAATCAACGAATTCATGTGTATTCCGGCATCAAGATAACCGAGATACATCCAGAGGATTGTACTATCAAAACAATAGATGGACAAACCGTTGCTTATGACAAGCTGCTGCTGTGTACAGGAGCTCACAACCGTAAGCTTGTGCTGGATGGGGCTTCTCTAAGGAACGTTCACAATATCCGTTTTCGACAAGATGCAGATAGCCTTAAAGCGGAATTGCGACAGGGAGACCGGATATGTATCATCGGGGGCGGTATTCAAGGCGTGGAAACCGCCTGGTCCTTCCAGCAAGCCGGGTATGCTGTAACCATACTGGAAGCTTCGCATCGGCTTATGCCCCGCCAGCTAGATGAAAAGGCCTCCGCTATTTTGACCGATCAAATGACCGAACGGGGTACTCAGATCCACCTTGGGCAAGGCGTAAAACGTATTAAAGGCACAGATCACGTAGAAGGTGTGGAACTACAGGACGGCTCTGTTATCCCTTGCGAGCATGTCGTGTACTCTATCGGAATTGTACCGAATACGGAGCTTGCTCGCCAAATCGGCCTTGATATTGGACAAGGCATTCTGGTGAATGCGCAGATGGAGACCAGCTCCGCCAATATCTATGCAGCAGGTGATGCAGCCGAATTTCAAAGTAGAGTAGATGGGTTATGGGAAAGCGCAATGGAGCAGGGAAAAATAGCAGGCGCTAATATGGCGGGCGCATCCGTCAGCTATCAGCGTCCCCTCTCTGTAACCCTTTCAAACTGCTATGAATCTCCTCTCTTTTCCATCGGTCTGGTAGATGAACAAGTCTGCGACACCAGCCTGATTATTAAAAATCGAGCTTCTTATACACGTATGTTCATACAAAACGGCTCTATCTGCGGCGTTATTGGCTTTGGAGATGCCCTTGCTTCACTACCATACAAAACAGCCATCATGCAGGGACTCAAACCGGACGCACCAGAGCTTACAAAAATTTTGAATGACAAGGAGAACTAGAGATGAAAAAATACGTTTGTCAGCCCTGTGGATACATTTATGATCCTGCTATCGGTGACCCCGATGAAGACGTTATGCCTGGTACAGCGTTTGAGGATCTTCCAGAAGACTGGGTTTGTCCAGTCTGCGGTGAGGATCAAAGTCATTTTGCCCCAATAGATGATACAGAATAACAACCATGCGCTATAACCTGTAGTTTCCGGTTTATGAATGGAGTGAATGAATGTGAATGAGATGTCCTGTCCCTGCCAGTGCGAAAAAGAGCCCTGTGCCCGCAAAGTGCCTATCTTTTCCTCTTTGTCCTGCGAAGATTTGTGTAAGGTCAGCTCCATGATCCGACACCGAAAATATCAGAAGGGTGAAGCCCTGATTATCGAGGAACAAGCATCCGATACGCTGTACATTATTAAAAGCGGGCATGTCAAGCTACTGAAGATGACGCCTCAGGGCAAGGAGCAAATTCTGCACATTCTGACAACTGGCGATTTTTTTGGCGAGTTGAACATATTTAACAGCGATGAGCTGAGTAACTTTAGTGCGTATGCCTTAAAAGATACTGATATTTGTATGCTCACCAAGGATGATATGGAGCAGTTGATCCGCAACAATCCCGATATCTCTTTGAAGCTGCTCAAAACCATTACTAAACGCTTGGCACATACCGAAAACCTGGCTCAAAGCCTAGCTACCAAAGACCCGGAAATCCGCATCGCCTATATGATTCTTGAGCTTGGACATAAATACGGCAAGCCGGATGGTTCCTACATTAAAATAAACCTCCCCCTTTCACGCGAGGAAATGGCTAATTATGTGGGTGTCACCCGCGAAACCATCAGTCGCAAATTCGGAAAATTTGAACAGCTGGGGATTATTCATAGCAGGGGTACAAGAGAGATTACCATCTGCGATGTACAGAAACTGAACGAATATATGGATTGAGACACATAGATACAATGTTACTCTAACATGAGGACAACAAAAAACCGCTTCTTTAACTTATGGATTGCAGTTGATCTATCAACCACTTCCATTTCGTTAAAAGGCGGTTTTTTAGCATATTTTATACTCCACTAACTATCAATTGTCGTGTTCACACCTTGGGAAGACGCTCCCCATGCAGGCCGCGCTGAAGGAAGTTCTGGCGAAACTCTGTCTGTGGAAGGAGCAGCCTCAATCGTGGTCGATTTGGAGCAATCCCACACTACTTTGATCAAATACCCAAACAACAACACATTCAACAATGATGTCACACACAAAATAATACCGTATTGATCCCGAGAGTTGGAGCTATAGAAAATATCAAAGGTGTTCAGGAAAATCGTAAGACTGAATCCACCCGCAAGCCACAAAAATCTGCGGTCTCGTAAATACAGATACGCCAGTACAGCTAACGCGGCCGCAGGGAACAAGTACCGTTCATGCATGCTGGAAGCGAAGGTAAATACACCTGCAATGAGCACCAGCGCAGCTGCTGCTGCAAATTGTGGTTTGCGACTGCGGATATACATCCACCATGTAAATAGAGTCACCAACACAATGCAGATCATACCCCACGTATGGTAACTGAACAGGAACAGCGTTGTAGTGTCCTGCGTATAATTGCCACCGATCAATGCAAAAAAGTTATACGCGTTCACCGAAGCATACGGATACTCGCCGACCGTTCCCTTGTATAGGTCAAGTAGCCATAACGGCTCTTGCCCCCACGAAAATGGCAATATGACCAGAATGGTCGTCACAACGGCACCGCCAATGGACAACAGCCAAGGCTGTATTTTACGTTGTCTCAACAGCTCGAAGAACAAAACGGGCCCATAAATAATTCCCTGCGGCTTCATCAATACGGCTACCGTAAACAATACGGCGGACCAGCCGACCCGGTTTTCCACAAGCAGCACAATCATGCCCACAATCAGCATCGTAAAGAAAGAATCTACCTGTCCCCAGAAGGTCGAATTGATAAACACCGCCGGGTTAAACACGTAGAATATAGCCAATCCAAGGCTTATTCTATAGCCGACCCGTTTGCTCGCCAACCGGTACAGCATGTACGCTGTCACGATATCAGCTAATATATTGGGAAGCCGCAGCAGCACGGACATATAGGGACTGAAAGCATCCGTAGAGCCGATTTGACCGATCACATATAAAATATAAATATAGAACGGCGGATAATCACTTGATCCGTTCGTGTAAAAGCCCGATAAGCTATCCGCTGCTGTCGTAGCCCAGTTCCGGAATAGCATTAAATCCATGTGACCCGAAATCCATGGGGCGATCGCCATTCTTAAAAAGAAACCCACACCCAGCACAGTCCACAACATCAGTCCTCGATTACGTTCCCCGAGCTTCCATTCACGAGCCCGAAACCGATACGCAATAAACACGAACGCACCGAAGAACAAAGCGGCGAAAATCGCCAGCGGAGTAGCATAAGCAGATGAGGAGTTCCCACTTCTTCCACCACCCATACCACCGCCAGGACCGCCCATGCCAGATCCGTTACCAGACATGCCACCGGGGCCTCTGTGCTGTCCGTCTCTGGCAACACCACTGCCGCCCGATACAGACGTATCATTCCCGGTCGTTGTACCTTTGTCACCCGATGTAGATGTCCCCTCAGTGGAGGAGTTGGTAGTTTGGTCTGTCGTCCCCTGATTCTTGCTGTCAGCGCTATTCGCCGAATCCGTCCCCCTCATACCTCCGCCAGGTCCGCCTCCTCCCCCAAACCCGCCGGATGGTCCCTGCCTAACAGCCGCAGACTGGGACGCAGAACTACCTGAATAACTCCATAACGAAACGACACTAGCGACAGCACACAATATGAGACTACATAGAAGTATATATTTCAGACCGTTCGCTTTCCAAACGTTCAAACCCGATGCACCTCTCTCTGTTTCTATTTTCCCATATTGTATCTGCCTTAGCTTAGGACTTTGTGAGTTCTGGCTGAATGTTGGCTGAATACCGAATCATCACACTGAAGATTGTCGTTCCATCTCCATAATCGCCCTTTCCAGCTGAGATTGTGGATGCTTCAGCATGTTGCCGTGACCGACAGCTAATAAAGATGGATTGAAACTCGCCAGCTTTTTGGCGCTTTTCATCTTTCAATCGGCACTTTCATACAAGCAGGTACGGCAGGAGATCCAGATATCATTACAGAAACTTGGTACAACTTATACGAGAAAAAACACAGCTTTGAAGAAACATTCCCAAAAGAAATAGATCCAACCAAGCTGTAAAATTATTAAAGCGAGAAGATGACCATTGTGGCCGTCTTCTCGCTTTTTTGTCATTTATAAGCGTCCTTTGGGCAACAACTTCATCCGTAATTACAGCCGGATTGCCTCAGCAATAGGCGTACTGCCAGACACCAGATTAATTGCACGATGATACGTCTGCTGTTCCTCCAGCGCTGCTACCACCGCTGCCGCCACATCTTCACGAGAAATGGTGTGACTGGTGAGCTCCTCACCGGTAGCAACTTTGCCGGTGCCCACATCATCCGTCAGACCACCCGGACGAAGAATCGTGTAGTCCAGGTTGCTCGCTTCCAACAGGCGGTCAGCGTAATGCTTCGCCACATAATACGGTTTAATGGATGCAGGCCACTGCTCCCGATTCTCCGCATGAAGGGCGCTGACCATAACGAAGCGCTGGATACCCGCTTGTTCGGCAGCTTCCATCGCCTTGACCGCTCCATCCAGGTCGATAAGCAGCGTTTTATCCGCTCCTGTTTTTCCACCGGAGCCTGCTGTGAATACGACAGCATCGCTGCCTTTTATAGCTGCGGCAATATCACCAACCGTCCCTTCGAGGTCAGCTACCACCGTTTCTGCTCCCAAACGTTCAAGCGCTTCGGCCTGATCCGAATGGCGGATCAACGCCTTTACGCGATGCGATTTATTCTGCCCCAGTAGGCGAACAAGATGTCTGCCTACTTTTCCATTTGCGCCAATCACCAGTACGTTCACTCATACCCCTCCTGTATTCGCAGTCTCTCATCTACATTATACAGATGTATTTTACCCTTCGGGTCTGCGACGCAATCATGTTAGCTGCATCAGGTTGAAATCAGACTTCTTTGGTAAGCTCGGCATCTCGCTTTTGCCGCACACGCAGACCTGCCAAAAAGGTAGCCATCATCACCTCAATGCTCCGATCCACTTCCACAGGTAAACCAAAGCCGCCCTTTTGTTCAAGCGAGGCGAATCCATGAAGCAGACTACGGAATCCCCTCGCTGCATGAATGCAATCTTCTTCCTTAAAGCCATAACCACTGGATAGGACGGTAATGACCAGCTCGGCCACGCGATCCGCAGCCTGCCTCATTTCGGTATCATTTCGATCAGTTGCATACTGCATCGCTTCATACAAACCTGGTCGCTCGCGAGCATACCGCATATACGCGTTCCCCATAGCGGTCAGCGCATCTTCGCCCGCTCTACCAACCGCTGCGCTCATCAAAGCTTCCTCCAACTGTTCGAGGCTGTGCAATGCCAGTACTTGGCGCAGTCCATTCAATCCGTTCACGTGGTTATACAAGGACGGAGGGCGAATGTGCAGCTTTTGCGCCAGCGTGGTGAGCGTGACATCCCCCATCCCTTGTTCATTGGCAATGTCCTCGGCAGCCCGCAGGATATCTTGCAGTTTTACTCCGTTTCTAGGCGACACCATCCCGCCTCCTTCCATCGAATTTCTATGTAATCCGGTACCTTATACATATACTGAGTCGATCCAGATTCTATTTTAACTAATCCTGTTAGTTTATACAAAGAAAATGCCGTTTACAACAGCCGACCTGCATCGAACCTTTATAGAAGAGCATGGCGGTCATTACTGATATAATAAAAAAATAAGATCATAAACGGAACGGATCTGATCCCTTTCTCGATCCCTTACAAAGGAGCTAGCTATATCTATGGAACCCAAGCCACTTCCAGCTATTGAATTCAATCACATTATCAAATATTTCACCGGGTCTGGACAGCAACGTGCTGTTCTGAACGGGATTACAGCAAAAGTCTCCCCCGGCAAAATCACCACGTTGGTCGGTCCATCGGGGTCTGGTAAAAGCACGTTGCTTTCACTGTGCAACCTCCTAATGACACCGGATGAAGGGGATATCCGTGTCCTCGGCAAACCTATATCGGAGTGGGAGATCCCTGAACTGAGACGAAAAGTAGCATTGGTTTTTCAGGATGCCCCCATGCTTCAGGGAACGGTCCTATACAATCTCCAAACCGTAGAACGGCTGCACGGTACGGTGCTGGAAGATCCTGCCGGCCTGTTGGAACGCGTAGGACTTACTCGCGACCTGTTGGAACAGAAGGCGCAGGAACTGTCCGGCGGACAAAGACAGCGCTTGGCCTTGGCGCGGACACTCGCGAACCGTCCGGATATTTTACTGCTGGATGAGATTACTTCTGCACTGGACCCTGCCTCGGTCAAAGAGGTTGAGGAATTGCTGCTGCAAATGAACAAAGAAGAAGGAACAACGATGATCTGGATTACGCATCATATGGAACAAGCCCGCAGGGTAGGCCACGAAACATGGCTGATGATCAACGGAAGACTGATAGAACAAGCGGATACGGAGACGTTTTTTAATGCTCCACAGCATAGTGAGACCCGCAGGTTTGTAGCAGGAGAATGGGTATGACGATTGTTGCCTTGATTCTCTCTCTCGGTTTTGTATTTATCGCCATCGTCATGTCCAAATCCTTCAAACTCGGTCTGGACCGAGACATAATCATCGCCACAATCAGAGCGTCGGTTCAACTGCTGGCGATTGGATATGTGTTGCATTTGATTTTTGGGATGCAAAGCTACGGATTTATCGTATTATTCATTCTGCTCATGATTACCGTAGCCTCACAAAATGTTGCGCGCAAAGGACGATTTATCCCCGGTCTCATGTGGAAATCATTCCTGACGCTGCTGTGTGTGGAAATCGTTACACAGACATTCCTCATTGGCCTGCATATCATTCCTGCGACAGCCCGGTATATGATTCCGATTAGCGGCATGATCATTGGCAGTTCCATGATTTTGTCCAGCCTGTTGGTGTCTCGGCTCAAGTCGGAAGTCCTGCTGCGCAAGCCTGAAATCATGCTCATTCTGGCGTTAGGCGGTACGCCTAGACAAGCCATCTTCCCTATACTCAAGGATTGCATACGTTCCAGTATGATTCCAACCATTGAGGGGCAGAAAACGCTGGGGCTTGTCCAGCTTCCCGGCATGATGACCGGACAAATCATCGCAGGTGCCAATCCGATTGCCGCCGTGCGTTTGCAATTGCTAATTGTATTCACTACCATGACCTCTGCTATTTTGACCAGCGTGCTGCTCAGCCTGTTCATTTATCCGGCATTATTTAACCGCCAGCAACAACTGCACACAGAAGCATGGGAACGCTAATCAGGTGAATATCCCCAGTTATCTGTGATTTCACAAAATAAAAGAGACATGTTTAATTCCTGACACAAAGGTTAATAGATACACGTACCCGCTTTACTAAAATTCGATGAGGAGTGATTGAACATGGCTAACAACAATCAAAATGGCAAAATGAGTCGCGAAGAGGCAGGACGTTTAGGTGGAGAAGCTACTGCTAAAAATCACGACAAAGAATTTTATCAAGAGATTGGCGAAAAAGGTGGCGAAGCCACTTCCAAAAGTCATGGCAAGGACTTCTACCAGGAAATTGGTGAAAAAGGCGGCGAAGCCACTTCCAAAAACCATGACAAGGAATTCTATCAAGAAATCGGACGCAAGGGCGGCGAAGCCCGTGGCAACTCAGACCAAAGTGATAGCGACGGGAAAATGAGCAGGGAAGAAGCTGGCCGTAAAGGCGGCGAAGCCCGCGCACGTCAGCGTAGAGATAACTGACAATAGGGAGTATGTGGTCGGTGCAATTGCAATGTAGAGGCACAGACTGCATATAAACATGAAGTATAGTGGACGTTTATGTTATAAAAGCCTATCTGCCGGAAATACGGCAGATAGGCTTTTTGTGTGAAAGTTACTTTCGTCAACCGATCATACGCCTTACAATATACATAAACAGGTTAAATAACCAATCATACATATTTTATTACAAATGAAAGAATGGATTATAGGAGGTTTGCGCGAATGTTGATTACAAAGAATAAAACGGCTGCAACTATTCTAAGAATTATATTTTTTTTACTGATTTTCAGCTGGATTTATTATTATTCAGGTCATCACTCGGCAGAAACCGCTAAATTAGTTAAAACTACAGATGATTACTTGGTCATACAGAGAGATGCTTCTAGCGGAGGTGAATATAAAGAATTATATATTTCCCCAAAGTCTGTGATCCCTCCTCTGGTTATAGGCAAACAATATTATTTCGTGTCTGATCAAAGGTACTTTCAACGCCCATATATCCGTTATGTAGAGGAGTAAAATAGAACAAGACAACAAGGACTAACATACCCTTGATTAAAGCTTCATGGATATAAAAGAGTGCATGCAACTCAAGTCAAATATTCCTGCATTCCGGCGGTTAAGATGGAGTCGAAAGGAGGGAAAACTCGTTGTACGAATGGAATGGAGGTACAGGCAATGAAATCTTTTCGTTTTTGGCTAGTCCTAATCTCATGTCTAATTATTACTGTAAATATTATGGGGTACGACGACTATAATATACTATTGGCTATCATTAGCCCGCTAGTTTGGATGTATGAATCATTTCGATTTGTGCGAGAGGCAAACATCCCCATAACCATTGTTTACTTTACTACACTAGTTTTCTGGTATCTCATTGGATACGCTTTGGACTGTTTGATTAGAAAATTGAAAAATTAAAATCACTTAAAATTACCTTCTAAATTGTCGTCTACTTTGTCAGGCTCGTACTCGACCGTTCTGTAGTCAGGTGATGAAGGAATCATATTGATCACAACATTTCTCATTTGTAGCTTGTACTTTCCTTCCTCAAAAGCAAGAATATGCTTAATGGAAGGTAACTCCATATCCTCATACTTCGTTATCGACGAAACAACAATCTTGGAAGGGTTAGAATCATCCACAGACACGATACGATAATCAATCGGTGTTCCCTGGGCTTTTAGAAAATCAAGCCGTGCCCGTTCTGTTTTAAAGCGATAATCATCAGACAGTGAAAGCATCTTATCGTAATCGCGACTCATAGAAGCGTTCATATATTCTGAAAATGTCGAGACAGCAGCCTCTTTGGGCTTATCGGGAAGTTTATAAGATTCCTTACCTCCTCCAAAACCTGTAGCAATTACGGTCAAAATCCCTCCTAAGACAACCAAGCAAGCCAACTTATTACGCGATACAATCCTCAATAAATAAAACCCCCTTTGTTGTAAATTTTACCACCTTTTTTCAACGTATCTCAACTTAAAAAGGCACTGTAAAACGCAGCATAACTTCTTGTAAAACCCCATTCATTTAAATCCAAGGCCATTCTTTCCATATAATTTTATTTTAACGTAAATACTCGCTGAATACCTTTGTTACCTTATGTAATGTCGTCTTCCCATCCTGTAAACTAAGTTCCATCAAGCGGTAACCGCTGGATCATAGAGAGGATGAGATATTTATGGGTTTGGATAATAGAGTTTTTGCGATACAAGCTGGTCTGGACGGACGTGTAAATGCAGTTATAGATCAAACCCTTGCCGAGAAGCGCCTGGTCGGCGCAGTCGTCATGATATATATGGACGGTTCACCCGTGTATGTCCGAGCGGCGGGGCTGGCTGATCGAGAAGAACAACGTCCTATGCATGAGGATGCTTTATTTCGGCTTTCATCTGTATCCAAACCGATTGTATCTACTGCGGCTTTGGTTTTGGCAGCCCAAGGATTGATTAAGCTCGATGAATCTATTGAACGCTGGTTGCCCGATTTTCGTCCCCGATTAATCAGTGGTGAGCAGCCCTCCATTACAGTACGCCAATTGCTGACACATACTGCCGGGTTGACCTATGGCTTTTTAGAGGAAGAAGGCGGCGGCCCCTATCATCGTGCAGGCGTATCAGATGGCATGGATTTTTCAAATCTTACGCTGGAAGAGAACTTGCAACGTTTGGCTTCTGTGCCTCTGTTATATACACCGGGTAAAGCGTGGGGATATTCGATTGCTACTGATGTGCTCGGCGCTATCATTAGCCGTGTATGTGGCACAACCCTTGATGCAGCTGTTAAAAAGCTCGTTACCGAACCTCTCGGTATGCACGACACCAGTTTCGCGGTCGCGGATGCTGGACGGCTTGCAGCTCCTTATGTCAACGATATATCAGAACCCCGGCGGATGGGTGAGCTTGAGGTTGCGCAGGTTTTTGAAGGCACCGCAGGACTTCGTTTTCAGCCTGCACGAGCCTTTGATCCCACGGCTTTCCACTCTGGTGGCTCTGGTATGATTGGCAGTGCAAAAGATTTCATGCGGCTGCTGGAAACACTGCGAAACGGCGGCAATCCGTTACTTTCAGAGGAATGGGTCCGTGAAATGGGCACCATCCAGACCGGAAACCTCCCCCTGGCAGGCTGGCCGGGACGGGGCTTTGGACTAGGATTCACCGTACTCCAAAATCCCGACGAAAGTGGAACAGCAGAATCACCCGGAACGTGGCGTCTCGGAGGAGCTTACGGTCATTCGTGGTTCGTTGATCCCGCACTAAGACTTAGTGTTGTCGCCTTTACCAATACAGCATTCGAAGGGATGTCAGGTCCGTTTACAACCGAGCTTTGCCAAGCCATTTACGGTAGCTCAAATAGGGTCTAATAAAGTGGGGGTTACATGTTTATGGTCTACAGGCGAGGACAGGACAATTAACGTGGTAGAGTGCCCGTGCTTTCCACACTCATCCCCGAACTGCTCCAGCTTGAGCATAGACTCAACCATGACTTTCAGTAAGTAATTTTGCTCGCCGCTGATTCTATGGCACTCAATGACTTCAGGTGCAGATTGGCAAAACTCAACAAATGAATTGCATTGATTCGTGTGCACGAGCACGTGAGCCATGATCGGCTTCCCGACTTTCTCATGTGAAACTATGGCGCGATACCCGGTGATAATACCTTTATCCTCCATGCGCCGCACTCTTTCCGTTACGGCAGGCTGGGAAAGCCCAACCTCCTTACCCAGCTCGGTCATGGAGATACGCGCCTGGTTTTGTAGACACAACAAAATTTTATGATCCACTTGATCCATCAAATCTACCTCCTTAATTCCAAGGCAATATTACAAAAACACAATTATTATTATGTATTATTTCGAATATTGCCTTATTATTTTATGATTTATTGAAATATTAGCATGCAAAATCAAGGACGTAAAGCAGGAAGACGTGGAAAGGGAATGAAACCAATGAAATATAGTAAGCCCCTGCTTTTCATTGCGCTTGGCCTATTTGGTGTATACACGATTGAGTTTGGTGTGGTTGGCATTTTGCCGGTCATCATTGAACGTTTTCATATTACGGCAGCTCAGGCCGGATTTCTTGTCAGTTCATTTGCATTGATTATCGCGCTGTTCGGTCCCTTCATGGTGCTATTGATGTCCAGGTTTAACCGCAAGCGAATCATGACAATGTCGTTGTTTGTTTTTGCCATAACAAGCTTGCTGTCAGCCTATACGTCCAACTTTTATCTACTAGTGATTTTACGTATCATTCCGGCTCTGTTTCACCCGGTGTATTTCTCGCTTGCCTTTGTCGCTGCCACTGCGTTGTATCCCCCGGAAAAAGCAACGCAAGCTTCCGCCAAGGCCTTTCTCGGCACGAGCATGGGAATGGTACTCGGTATTCCAATTACGGCCTATATCGCCAATCAATTTTCATACGAGGCCTCCTTCTGGTTTACTGCGGTAGCGAATGGGCTTGCAGGGATCGGTATTTTATTTATGCTGCCGGATACACCGCAAGCCGAAATGTTCTCCTATCGGAAGCAGCTTGGCATTTTGCGTAAAGTATCGCTGTGGCTCAATATCGGGGCGGCTACTTTTATTTTTGCAGCCATGTTCTCGGTGTATAGCTATTCTGCCGAATATTTGGGGCAAAATACAGGGATGAGCAGCAAGGTTATCAGTTTTCTGCTTATTATTTTCGGCATCGGCGGAATGCTCGGCAATCTGTTGGCTGGCAAGCTCATGGGCTTGCATAAGGTACGCACCGCTCTTTTTCATCCAGTAGTCTTGGGGGGCACCTATTTGCTGTTGTACGGGATCAGTTCTTCATTTATCCCTACGCTCTTCATCATTATCGTGTGGGGGGCCGTTCATACCAGCGGACTGATTGTCGCCCAGATTTGGGTGATTGATGAGGCCAAAGAAGCTCCCGCGTTTGCCAATAGTCTTTATATCTCGTTTATTAACTTAGGGGTATCACTGGGCTCGCTGGCAGGGGGGTGGTTTATTGCCAGAGCGGGGATCCATGGGACGCTGTGGAGCGGTTTGCTGTTCGCCATGCTGGCGATGGTATGCATCGGGTCTAAGTTGATTTATCCACGTATTTTGCGAAAATATAAAGGATTAGATGTGCAAAGCTAAAGAGTTGCAAGAGGGCCAAGCCTGTTATCATAAAAAATCGGTTCAACACTTTGTATGGTGTTGAACCGATTTTTGTTCAAAGATTGATTCCTGCCTGTCGGATTGGATCATGCCCAGCGATCACGATGCTTGCCTCTTGCTTTGCTGCTTCTATGGCTGTTGCCAGCCCTATACCTGCACTGCCGCCAATCACAACGACACGTTGATTATGTAAATTCATATTATTCTCAGCTCCTTTATAAGAGTTATATCATAACTATTTTTAAGACATACTCATTTTTATTCGTATGGGCTTTCCTGTACCGTGCTTTTGCGATAGGATGTCGGCGATTGGCCCGACCAGCGCTTGAACTGTCTGCTAAAATGCGCAATATCCCCATAGCCGAGCATATCGGCAATTTGTTGCACCGACCATTGCGGATCAGCCAACAGCAACTTGGCCTCATGCAGTACAAGCCCGGATAGGTATACACGGGGAGATACGCCGAAAACGCTACGGAATACACGATTACAATGGGACACGCTAATACCTAGTTCGGATGAAATCCCCTCAATCCCATCCTGTTTTTCCACCGATCCAGCCTGTCCATAAGGCTGATTTACTCTGCCCTGAAGACGACTGGCAATCTGATGGGCAAGCTCTGCCTGCACATATCCACGCCCCGGCAGATGGGCCGCTTCACTGGATACAGCCTCCCACAATGTTGCGAACAGTTCAAACACAGCAGATTGAATTCGCATACGCTTTGCCACCGAATCACTACCTACTCCTATGTCTTCTGGCGTTGAAAGATCGAGCAGCTTGCTCAACGCTGGTCCCAACTGCCCTGCTACTGTTCCCTCGACTGGAAACAGCACCTGCTCCAGACGACTCAGCAGCGAGAGAAACAGTTTATCATCAATATCGAAATGCATACAAAAATACGTAAATCCCTCTCCGTTACTATGGCTGGAATGGACAATGCCCGGGCGCAGCAGCACCAGATCACCCTGTCGCTGGGTATAGCTGCGACCATCCACAACCATGATCTGTTCTCCCGCAAGCACGATGTTAATTTCATATTGAGGATGCTCGTGTGGCGGATAGCTCCACTCTCTTCCGACACTTCGTGTATGAATGGCAAACAAATTGACCGTGGTCCGTACATCGGGAAAAAAGAATTCCTCTCCGGCAGCTGTAAGGTCTGGATGATGGGGATGCTTCGGTAAACGTGGTGACGACATGTTTTCCCTCCTGGTTACTTACATGGATATACTCCAGTATATCGCTTTCCGCGCGATTTGGATAAATAGTTGCGCGATTTGACAATGGTTCCCCGCCACATGACATGCTAGGCTCTAAGTGAAGTTAGTCAAAGTTAAACCTTACTATGAAAGGGGTTTCATTATATGGCGAAAAATATATTTTATAACACACAGCATGCACCGATCGGTTCTTTTTCCAGCTTTACGCTTGGATTTAAGGGCAATCGCGGCGGACTTGGTTTGGAACTGGGCAAGCCTGCCGATGAAAATGTATATATCGGGCTGCAATCCAGAGATGGCGAAGCATACGAGGCGCTTCCATTTTTTACATCCACACAGGATGAAAGCGCCCGCTACGACGTGGAGAAAAAGGGTAAACGAACGGAACCACAGCTTATGGCCTTTGCCGATTCAGACATTACCCGTGAGCTAAAAGCAGGAACGGATACATGGCAGGCTGGTGATTTGACGTTCCGGCTGTACTCTCCTGTTCGCCCGGTGCCCGAGCCGGGAACCGCGGGTATGGATGAGCTGCGAGCAGCGTTGGTCCCGGCGGTATTCGCTGAGCTAACCGTCGATAACACGCAGGGAACTGCAGCACGAAAGGCTTTTTTCGGCTATCAGGGCAGTGATCCGTATAGCGGCATACGCATTATAGGAGAAGATCCGCGCAGGGACACTACGGATTCTACCCCATTGGAGGGAAGACTCACAGGCATCGGCCAAGGGCGCAGCACGGCCATTGTGACCAACAGCAGCGAAGCAGTACCTGCCAGCGGATTTGCAATGGAGAAGCTGCTTGGGGAGACCATGGCCGAGAATTTATCCTTTGGCCTGGGCGTGACGGGTGCGCTTCTGATGGACGTCCCCGCAGGTGAGAAGCGCACGTATGCCTTCGCCATATGCTTCTATCGCGGCGGCATCGTAACGACAGGCATCGAAGCATCGTATTACTATACCCGGCTGTTCAAGGATATTGAAGACGTGGGGAGCTATGCATTGAAGCATTTTACAGACCTCACCGCAGCCTGTGTTCAGGCTAATCGCTGGATGGAGTCGGCCAACCTGAGCCCGGATCAGGAATTCATGCTCGCTCAGGCGATCCACAGCTACTACGGCAGCACCCAACTGCTTAGTCACCAAGCGGACGGAGAACCGATCTGGGTTGTGAACGAAGGCGAGTATCGGATGATGAATACACTCGATTTGACGGCAGATCAGCTCTACTATGAATTGATTTTAAATCCATGGACGGTGCGCAACGAGCTGGAGTGGTTTGTCCAAAGGTACAGCTATCGGGATGAGGTACGCTTTCCGGGAGAGGAACAGACCTATCCGGGTGGTATCACGTTTACGCATGATATGGGCGTGGCCAACGTGTTCTCCCGGCAGGGATACTCCTGTTATGAGCTGGCAGGGATTGACGACTGCTTCTCTTACATGAGCCATGAGGAGCTGGTGAACTGGCTTTGCTGCGCCACGGTATATATCGAGCAGACACAGGATCAGTCATTTACAACACGCATGCTGCCTGTCTTGTGTGACTGCTTCGAAAGCATGCTACGGCGGGATCACCCCGACCCGGCACAACGAAACGGCTTGATGGGCTTGGACAGCTCTAGAACCCGGGGAGGCGCAGAAATTACAACCTACGACAGTCTGGACGTATCTCTGGGTCAGTCCCGCAACAACATTTATCTAGGCAGCAAATGCTGGGCGGTATATGTTGCACTGGAAAAAATATTTGCCTCAAAAGGGCTTAACTCCCTCTCACAGGAGGCTGGCTTACAGGCGGACAAATGCGCAGCCGCAATCACAGCACATATGACAGACAAGGGCTATATTCCTGCAGTTATTAAGGAAGGCAATGACTCGCAGATTATTCCTGCCATTGAGGGGCTGATCTTCCCTTACTTTACAGGATGTGAGGCTGCGCTTAAGCCTGATGGACGGTTCGGTGGATATATCCAAGCACTGCGGCGCCATTTGGAAACTGTACTGGTACCGGGAGTTTGTCTGTTTGAAGACGGAGGCTGGAAGCTGTCCTCGACCAGTAACAACTCCTGGCTGAGCAAAATCTATCTGTCACAGTTTATTGCCCGCGAGCTGCTGGAACTGCCTTGGGAAGAAGCTGGGCAGGCCGCAGACGCTGCCCACGTCTCATGGCTCCTTCACCCTGAAGAATCCTATTGGTGCTGGAGTGATCAGATACTGTCCGGTATTGCTCACGGCAGCAAATACTATCCACGCGGAGTTACCGCCATTTTGTGGCTGTATGAAGGCAACGGCAACCGTCTGACTCTCCCTGAACATATGAGTCAGGATCAGGAACAGCATGTCTGAGGATCATCTTCACCTGCCCAAAAGGAGGCTCCAATATGAGCAAGCTTATGGATATGCCAAAAGAGAGCGGCTATGCGGCTTGGCTGCATTACAGCCGCAATAGTAAGGTAGAAAAGCTGCCCGCTTGGTGCAGGGTCATCGTGGTCCATGAGACAGATGAAGTGCTTCAATCGGCTGCGAGTGAGCTTCAGCACGGATTGACCTCCATGTTTGGACAGCAGCCGAAAATCAGCGCCGTTCCTGTGGATGCGCCATTCGTTGCGCTGGGTACGTTCCCAGCGCATCCTTTGGTCGCAGAACGATTCAGCGCAGAGGAACAGGCAGAAGTGGGTGCAGAAGGCTACCGAATTCGCGGGATAGAGATGCCAGATCCGGCATACTCAGCTTCGCATGGTAACGATGAGTTCAAAAGACAATACGTTACAGTCGCAGGGCAGACCTCCAAAGGCGTATTGTACGGAGTCTTTCATCTGCTGCGCTACCTGCAGGGAGGACTAGATGGGAAGTTGAAGCCCACCACCGAATCATTGCACGCCCCCATTCTAGACCAATTATCCAACCCTGTTAATCCCATCCGCATGATCAACCACTGGGATAACATGGATGGTAGTGTTGAACGTGGATATGCGGGCGGATCTATTTTCTACGACAATAATGCCTTTACTACAAATATGGAGCGCCTGCGAGACTACGCCCGTCTGCTCGCTTCTGTAGGCATTCAAGCACTATCCATCAACAATGTGAATGTCCATCAGGTAGAAACCGAGCTGATTACAGATAGATTCCTACCGGATGTGGCTAAAGTAGCTGCGGTGTTTCGCGCCTATGGCATACAGATCTACTTGAGCATTAACTATGCCAGTCCTATTCAGCTCGGCGGGTTAACCACGGCCGACCCCTTAGAATCAGCTGTAGCTGAATGGTGGCAGACCAAAGCCCAGGAAGTTTACGCCGCCGTTCCCGATCTGGGTGGTTTTGTGGTCAAAGCTGATTCCGAAAATCGGCCTGGACCGTTCAGCTACGGGCGCCATCAAGCCGATGGAGCCAATATGCTGGCAGATGCGTTGCAGCCCTATGGCGGACGCGTGATTTGGCGCTGCTTTGTCTACAACTGCAAGCAGGACTGGCGCGATCGCAAGACGGATCGGGCCCGCGCAGCCTTTGACCATTTTAAACCGCTGGATGGACTGTTTCGAGAAAATGTCATTTTACAGATCAAAAATGGTCCCATGGATTTTCAGGTGCGGGAGCCTGTCTCCCCCCTGTTCGGTGCGCTAGAATCCACTCAGGTACTGCTGGAATTTCAAATTGCGCAAGAGTACACCGGCCAACAGAAACATCTATGTTACCTTGTTCCGCAATGGAAGGAGGTATTGGATTTTGACACCTACGCCCGAGGAAAAGGCTCCACCATCAAGCGTATCGTGAGTGGCGCTTTGCATTCTCCCAAGCATACCAACTATGGAATAGCCGCTGTATCCAATATCGGTGCAGACACCAATTGGACCGGACATTTGCTCGCCCAATCCAATCTTTATGGCTATGGTCGGTTGGCTTGGGACCCGGACCTGTCCGCAGACGAAATCGCTGATGAGTGGGTTCGGCTGACGTTTGGCAGACAAGGGAATAGCGACGGCGACACAGATTTAATTTCTAGCATTAAGCAGATGCTGCTCGATTCATGGAATATCTACGAATCCTACACCGCCCCTCTCGGGGTCGGCTGGATGGTCAGTCCCGATCATCACTATGGGCCGGATGTAGACGGGTACGAATATTCTATGTGGGGCACCTACCATTTTGCTGATTGCCGAGGGATCGGGGTAGATCGCACGTCCGCAACCGGAACGGGCTATGCAGGACAATATTTTTCTCCCAATACTAATATCTACGAATCTACGGACACCTGCCCGGATGAGCTGCTTTTATTCTTTCACCATGTTCCTTATACACACTTGCTCCACTCCGGCCAAACTGTCATACAGCACATTTATGATACCCATTTTGAAGGTGCAGAACGTGCGGCCCATCTCCGAGACACATGGGTTAGTCTACGAGGACAACTGAATGATGCCATGTATGAACAGGTGCTGGAGCGGCTGGAGCATCAGACTGAGCATGCCAAAGAATGGCGGGATCGGATCAATACGTATTTCTACCGTAAAAGCGGCATTGCCGACCAGAAGGATCGCCCTATTTATTAAGCAAGCTGCCTCGGCAATACTTTCATACAGACTGGAACAAGGCTTCTCTACGCCTAGATTCGCTTTCTCCTATACTGGCATTGTCTATCCACACATCATTAAAAGGCATGCGTCTTACTCAGACCTATGCCTTATTTTTTTGCCTGGAAACTTTTAAGCACACGGTTGCTTACGTAAAATGTCATATTTGTCCACTCTGAGTGTGCAATAAATTCTTCTTTTTATGCAACCGCTTGCTTTATACTATTTTTGTAGACGTTTACAAAATGTTGTCGAATTAGACTATGCTTTGGGGAGGATGATCGGTTTGACCTTGTATCGAAGTCTATGGAAAAAAGGGTGTATGCTTCTACTAAGCCTTGTGCTGTCTCTGACCGCCTTCATTGGCTCACCCTCTAATACGGCGAGCGCTGCGGTTGCAGATGATTTTCAGGCTTCCGTTATGGGACCGCTGGCGAAAATTAATGACTGGGGTTCCTTTAAAAAGCAACTGCAAACGTTGAAAAACAATGGCGTGTATGCCATCACTACCGACGTCTGGTGGGGCTATGTGGAGAGCGCAGGAGACAACCAGTTCGATTGGAGCTACTACAAGACCTATGCAGATGCCGTGAAAGAAGCGGGACTGAAGTGGGTTCCTATCATCTCAACGCATAAGTGTGGAGGAAATGTGGGAGATGACTGCAACATCCCACTGCCAAGCTGGCTGTCGAGCAAGGGCAGTGCAGATGAAATGCAGTTCAAGGACGAAAGCGGTTTTGCCAATAACGAAGCCCTCTCTCCATTATGGAGCGGGACTGGTAAACAATATGACGAGCTATATGCCTCATTTGCTCAAACCTTTGCTAGCTACAAAAGCATCATTCCCAAAATTTATTTAAGCGGTGGGCCCTCTGGAGAATTGCGATATCCTTCATACTATCCGGCAGCGGGATGGAGTTATCCTGCACGGGGCAAATTCCAAGCCTACACTGAAACAGCCAAAAGTGCGTTCCGCACGGCCATGAATGAAAAGTACGGATCAATGGACAAGATTAATGCAGCATGGGGTACCAAGCTGAGTAGCCTTAGCCAAATCAATCCGCCGACCGATGGGGACGGATTTTACACGAATGAGGGATATAATTCCACGTATGGAAAGGATTTTCTGTCGTGGTACCAAAGTGTGCTTGAGAAGCATCTGGGCGTCATCGGAGCAGCTGCACACAAAAACTTCGATTCTGTGTTCGGTGTCCGTATCGGAGCCAAGATTTCCGGTCTGCACTGGCAGATGAACAATCCTGCCATGCCGCACAGCACAGAACAAGCGGGTGGATATTATGATTACAACCGTCTCATTCAGAAATTCAAGGATGCCGATCTAGACTTGACATTTACTTGCCTGGAGATGAGTGACAGTGGCACAGCACCGAATTATTCGTTGCCGTCCACCCTGGTTGATACCGTCTCCTCCATCGCGAATGCCAAGGGTGTTCGCCTGAATGGTGAAAATGCACTCCCGACAGGCGGCAGCGGCTTCCAAAAAATCGAGGAAAAAATCACGAAGTTCGGTTATCACGGGTTTACGTTATTGCGCATCAACAATCTCGTCAACAATGATGGCTCACCAACCGGTGAGTTGAGTGGATTCAAACAATATATCATCAGCAAAGCCAAGCCTGACAATAATGGCGGTACAGGCAACAAAGTAACGATATACTATAAAAAAGGCTTCAACTCGCCTTACATTCACTACCGTCCGGCTGGTGGTAGCTGGACTGCTGCACCGGGTGTGAAAATGCAGGATGCTGAAATTAGCGGCTATGCTAAAATTACCGTCGATATCGGTTCTGCCTCCCAATTGGAAGCCGCTTTTAACGACGGCAATAACAACTGGGACAGCAACAACACCAAAAACTACTCCTTTAGCACAGGCACTTCTACGTACACGCCCGGTAATAGTGGCAATGCAGGAACGATCACTTCAGGCGCTCCATCGGGCGCGAATCCCGGGGATGGCGGCGGTACAACTAACAAAGTAACGGTATACTACAAAAAAGGCTTTAACTCGCCTTACATTCACTACCGTCCGGCTGGTGGTAGCTGGACTGCTGCACCGGGTGTGAAAATGCAGGATGCCGAAATTAGCGGCTATGCTAAAATTACCGTCGATATCGGTTCTGCCTCCCAATTGGAAGCTGCTTTTAATGACGGCAATAACAACTGGGACAGCAACAATACTAAAAATTACCTTTTCAGCACTGGAATTTCTACCTACACACCCGGCTTGAACGGAGCTGCAGGATCTATCCGAACGGGGGCACCTTCAGGAAGTGCCGTCAGCGTAGTGACTTCCACCTACACAACCGACCTCAACGAAGTGGCAGGGCCTATCCAAACAGAAAAACTTTCGGGTGTATCCTTAAATGTAAGCACTTCTACCTACACACCCAATGTTAACGGAGTTGAAGTAACTGCTCAAACGGAGGCGCTTTCGAGCGCCTTCACCTCTATAGATCCGGGCACCTTCTCCAAGCCCACTCCCCTTGGCACAGACTGGAGCAAACAGAGCATTTATTTTATCATGACAGACCGTTTCAGCAACGGAGATCCATCCAACGATAATTACGGTGGTTTCAATTCTAACAACAGCGATCAGCGCAAGTGGCATGGTGGCGATTTTCAAGGTATTATTAACCAACTCGACTACATTAAAAATATGGGGTTTACCGCCATCTGGATTACTCCGGTAACGATGCAAAAGAGCGAATACGCTTACCACGGCTACCATACGTATGATTTTTATGCGGTAGACGGACATCTCGGTACCATGGACAAGTTCAAAGAGCTGGTTGGTAAGGCACACGACAAAAATATCGCTGTTATGCTGGACGTAGTTCCCAATCACACCGGCGATTTTCAACCTGGGAACGGTATCGCCAAGGCTCCTTTTGACAAACCAGATTGGTATCATCACAATGGTGACATTACAGGGGCGGACTACAACTCCAACAACCAATGGAAAATCGAAAACGGTGATGTGGCTGGATTAGATGACCTGAATCAGGACAACCCTGCAACAGCAAATGAGCTCAAAAACTGGATCAAATGGCTGTTGAACGAGTCGGGGGTCGACGGACTGCGGGTGGACACTGTGAAGCATGTACCCAAAGGGTTCCTGAAGGATTTTGACCAAGCCGCCAATACCTTCACCATGGGCGAAATTTTCCATGGCGACCCTGCTTATGTGGGGGATTACACCCGATATCTCGATGCCGCATTAGATTTTCCGATGTATTATACAATCAAGGACGTGTTCGGACACGATCAATCCATGAGAAAAATCAAGGAGCGCTACTCCGATGATCGTTACTATCGCGATGCCCAGACCAACGGTGTATTTATCGACAATCATGATGTAAAACGTTTCCTGAATGACGCCTCCGGCAAGCCGGGTGCTAACTATGACAAATGGCCACAGCTCAAAACTGCTTTGGGCTTTACTCTGACGTCACGCGGGATTCCTATCATCTATCAAGGCACCGAGCAAGGCTTTAGTGGCGGAGATGATCCTGCTAACCGGGAAAACGTTGTGTTTAACGCCAATCATGATCTGTATCAGTACATCGCTAAGCTGAACCGTGTGCGCAACAGCCATCCTGCCCTGCAAAACGGGAGCCAAAAGGAAAAATGGGTAGACGACTCCTTTTACAGCTTCCAGCGCTCTAAAAACGGCGACGAGGCCATCGTACTTATCAACAACTCATGGAGCAGTCAAACTCGCACGATTGGCAACTTCGACAATCTGTCCAACGGTACCCGTCTGACCAACCAGCTGAGCAACGACTCCATTCAGATTAACAACGGTTCGATCACCGTGACTCTCGCTCCAAAGGAAGTTAAAGTTTTCACCAAATAAGTTACACCGAATATTCAATACACTGTACCATCTGTCCATAAAACAAAACAGGCACCTGCAACGAAGCGTACACTTCGTTGCAGGTGCCTTGTTTATATATAAACAACGTGGGATTACTTAGGCCTCAGTAGCCACGTTGATATTGTTCAGGTATGGAAGGCTCCTCGCCGCGCAGCGTCACTGCTGCATGAATCGCCCAATATGGATCGCGCAGCAATCCGCGTCCCACAGCGACCAGATCGGCATCCTCGTTGCCGATAACGGACTGCGCCAAGGCTGGGTCATCCAACGAGCCTACAGCAATCACCGGGATGTTCAGTGCCTCGCGAATTTGGCGTGCGAACGGCACTTGATAGCCTGGATAGTTGCCCGGCTTTCTGGCGCCAGCAGGGCCTTCCCCGCCCGTGCTAACATGGATCACGTCTACGCCTGCAGCCTGATATGCACGGCTCAGCTCAATCGCATGATCCACATCGTACCCACCATCTACGTATTCCACCGCGCTGATGCGTAAGATTAACGGCATACCCGCAGGCATTTGCTTGCGTACAGCCTGAATGACTTCAACGCCAAAACGGGATAAATCCTTACCGTACTCGTCGTCCCGCTTGTTTGTAACTGGCGAATGGAATTGGTGAATCAAGTAACCATGTGCCCCGTGAAGTTCAATCGTATCCACGCCCGCTTGAACTGCACGCCGGGTAGCGTCTGCGAATTTTTGCACCATGCCACGGACTTCCTCCGTCGTAAGCGCGCGTGGCTGTTTATAATTCGCATCCGGGTATGCAATCGCGGAAGGAGCAACTGGCTCAGCTGCATCCTCAGCTTTACGGCCCGCGTGAGCAATCTGGATACCTACCTTGGACCCGTGCGCATGAATGCCGTCAACCAGCTTCTTATAAGCCGGGACATGCTCGTCTGACCAAAGACCCAGATCATAATCTGTAATCCGTCCATCCGGTTCCACGTCCGTCATTTCTATAATAATCAGGCCCGTGCCTCCAATAGCTCGGCTCAGGTAATGGACATGATGCCAATCATTCGGAATCCCGTCCTTGGCTGTCACCGAGTATTGGCACATCGGGGGCATCACCACACGATTCTTTAATTCCAAATCTTTGATTGTATACGGCGTAAACAACGAAGTCTTCAAAACGCTCATCTCCTTTTTCATCTCTACCACATAACTAAAAATACGCTCCAAATTAACACGGTCTATTATAGGCATAATCGGCATAGTCCAAACGGAATAAAGAGATTCCCTCCAACGGGGGATCTCTCACATTTGCAACTTGCAGTCATTATGTATGTTGTATGGTGTAGATATATTGCACACAACCTATTATCCACAACTCAATAACTTTTTGCAAGTAAATATTTAATTATTATTAAGTATTTTTTTATCCATCCCCTCCCCACCTCCTGGCTATAACATAAAAAGACGCCCTTACGGACGCCTCTGCGGAACTAATCTTATTGTGCTGAGCCTAATTGCACCCATGCCTTCTCAATTTCTGCAACCGCCTGATCCTTATTCATGTTACCGCTGATATATGCCTGCATCAACTCGCCAAATTTTTGGTGGAACGTATCCAGCGAGTAGTTAACAGACAGATCACCGGACTTCGACGTTTTCAAAATGCTTTCCATTTCCTTAGGCATTTCCAGATCAGGAAGCGGTGCATCCTTAATTGGAGGAATCACCTTCGCTACCTGGGAGAACCAGTTCTTACCGTATTCCGAAGTGTACAGCCAGTTGAAAAATTCAATCGTTTCCTTCGATACTTCGGAATCCTTGTTGATACGCAGCGCCTGATCTGCACCGGTAATGATGACCGATTGATCCGCTTTGTCACTCACCGGATATCCCATGATGCCAATCTTGAGATCAGGGTTAATTTTCTTGATCGCTTCCTCATCCCACGCACCTTTACCGGTCATAAATGCAGCTTTTCCGGATGCAAAATCACTTACTTCCGCATTGCTGTCCCGTTCCAGTGGCTTATCTGTGCCATGTTTCACCGTCAAATCAATGAAGCTAAAGAAGTTATTGTACAGCACTGGGTAGTCCTTGATTTTTGCTTTGCCTGCGATAAAATCACTAACGAGCTGCTTCGACTCCACGCCTGCATCCTGTGCGGCAGCATCTACATAGTGCATGAAGATGTGCTTCCATACCCACCACTCTTTATATGCGTTCGCAAATGGAGTAATGCCCTTCGCCTCCAGCTTGGTAACAGCATCCTGCATCTCTGCAATCGTCTTTGGCGGGGAGGTTATCCCAGCCTTGGTAAGCAAATCTTTGTTGTAAATCAACGAAAACAGGTTCCCCTTCACCGGGAGTCCGAGCACTTTGCCGTCACTGGAACTCATATTCGCTCGAACGGCATCCGTCATGGCTGCTGCCAGCGGCTCATTGGTCAGATCGGCGCTATAATCCGCATACGTATCGATGTCGCCTCCTGCCGTCGTTTGGAATACATCCGGTGTACTACCTGAGGCTATTTTCGACTTCAGAATCGTGTTGTAGTCTGCCTGCATGATCTCCAGATTGATCTTCACGTTAGGTTTGACCTTCTTATACTCCTCGATATACGCGTTAAAAGCATCGGTATACTCTGGTGAAGCTGTGAACATGTTTATTGTAACCGTTTTCAAATCTTCTTTGCCGCCAGCACTTTCTTTCGACGCATCCGTGCCGCCGTTGCTTCCACATCCGCTCAACAAACCGACCGTCAAAAGCAAACTGCCGGATAACGCCATCATCTTCTTTAACATGGATACTCCCCCATTTGTTTGTGATCAACGTCCATGCGATCATTCTAAAAAATATACTCCCATTTAAAAAGGCAGATTAGTGAAGCGTTAAGGGTAAAAAAGTGGTTTATTGCAGGCTCACGCGATACTCAGACGGTGACACCTGATAATAATTACGAAAAGCCTTACTGAAATAATTTTTATCTTTGTAGCCGAGCATATCCGAGATTTCCTGTATTTTCAGGCTAGAATCACCCAGCAGCTCCTTCGCCTTGTCCATTCTAACCTTCTGTACATATTCGTGAATACCGTAACCAAACTGCTGTTTGAACAGCTTCATCAGGTATTCCCGACTCAAGAAATAGGTTTCGGCAAAAAACGAAATTTTGATATCCTCAAAATAATAACGGTCGATGTGCCTTTTGATGTCCGTTATGTCAAAGGGCTGGTTCCCTGATTGAGTATGTTGGACCCCAGCAATGTAAAGCTCCAGCATCCGATTCAATCTCTGACCGTAGTGGACAAAGCTCGTAAAATCAGCAGACAAATCCTCTTCACCCACGTACTCCGGTTCTTCCAAAGCTCTATCTTGATTCAAAACTGACGTAGACGCACCTAACTCAACCGTAGCTTCTCTCAGTAAAAAATGGAACTCCTTCATCATTCGATCCGCATCCTGTAAACGAAAAATAGGGCCTGATGCCAATTGTTTCAGCAGATCGCCCAGCAGTACTTTTGCCCGGTTCGCCTGACCTGTCTGAGCATCCTTTTGGATCGACAGCAGTCGCTCCGTCCATGACATTTCCTCTAACGTAACTATTTGCCGTGGCACTGTATGAAGAATGGATTCCCCCTCCAGCTTCAACACATCCGTGCTGTGAATGAGCGTCTTGGCATCCATATAAGCAGACGCTAGCTCCAATACATCTGTGCAGAGCTTACCCAATCCGGCAACTACCACCATGCTGAACAGCCCATGCAGGTTCACCACCGCCTTCTGTGTCACTTGTGCCAATAGTAAGGCCATATGTTCTTCTTGTCCTGGGGCCAAGGTACAGATCGAAACGACCTCACGCTCCCGTCGCGGATGGGAGAAGCTAAAACAACTCAACCGTTCATCTGACGTCTGAGCTAACACATTGGTCACGGCAAAATCCATCAGATCGGCATCGCCATGAAAACGCGTCCTGCGAATCTCATCCCTGTTCAGCAGCCGCAGCACGATCACCCCAAAGCGATTCCCCGGCTGATCCGCTCCGATCAATGGGAGCAACGCCGTATTGGCCTGCCTTTTAAAGCTACCGTCCAAAATGGACAAATATAGCTTCTCTTTCAGCTTCGGCAGTGACATATTCAGCGTAATGTTCTGGCTAATGAACTTGTTTTTGCTTTGCTCTCGACTTTCCAGAATGTCCACTGCTTTGCGCAGTGCCTGGTTCAGATCCTGACGATTGATAGGTTTGAGCAGATAGTCCACCACCCGGGATTGAATCGCCTGCCGTGTAAATTCAAAGTCATTGTAGCCACTAATGACAATCGTCAGCAGGTGGGGATATGCCTTTTCGATGGCACGAAGAAATTCGATACCGTTCAGCTCAGGCATTTTCATATCGACCATCACCACATCTATATGGTGCTGACCCAACAGCTCCAGTCCCAACCTTCCATTCGTCGCCTCATAAATATGTTCGATGCCCAGACCGTCCCAATCCCCGATAATACGAATGGCTTCGCGCAATGGCTCCTCATCGTCAATAATCAATACGTTATACATGACTACTTCCTCCCCGGGGAATTTGCATTCTCATTTCCGTTCCCGTTTCATCCGTAAGTATGAATAATCCTGCCTGATCTCCATACAAAAGCTTCAACCGTGTGTTCAGATTTTTCAAACCAATATGCTCGCTCTCCCGTTCTTCCCATTTTTCATGGAATGAATCCAGCACCATTTTCAGCTTGTCCTCTGAAATTCCAGGTCCGTTGTCCCTGACTGTAATTGTGGCATTTGTAGAACTCGATTCGGCTGAAATGACGATCAGAATATCGCTTGATACTTTTTCCAACGCATGCTTGATAGCGTTTTCCACCAACGTCTGCACAGATAATCTCGGAATCGGCAGCTCCATCAGCGTTTCTTCCCATACCACTTCGACCCGCAGTCTCGCTCCGAACCTTGCCTTTTGCAGACCTATATACCGTTCAATGTGCTTGAGCTCTTCGCGGGCAACTACGATATCCTTGCCGTTGATGGAATACCGCAACGTTTGGGCCAACGCATCCACCATATCCGCCATGTCGAACATCTCCCGCTTTAATGCCTGCGTGGATATGGCTTGCAGGGCATTGTACAGAAAATGAGGATTAATTTCAGCCTCCAACGCCTTGAGTATGGCGTTCTTTTCGACCAGCTTCATGCGATAGCGCTCATTAATAAGTTCTTCGGTTCTTTGTACCATTTCGTTAAAATGCAGCGACAAATATGCAATCTCGTCATGTCCCTTCACAGGAGCTGTTGCTCCAAAATCTCCGGTGCTAAACCGCTTCATCTGGGTGGACAGCTTATGTAAAGGTCGGGTAATGGCGTTCGAGGTCAGTGTCACTAATATAATAGACACACCTAAAAATAAAGCTCCGATGGCATAGCTCCAATTCCGTGTTGTCGTAGCTGCTTCATAAATCTGGCGGTATGGGATGGGCTTAATGAGCTGCCACCCCTCTTTTTCACCAACATCATAGACGACCAAATACTCCTGATCCCCACTGCTATCTGACCACGTTACTCGCCCGCTTCCTCCCTTGCCGATCTGTGACAACACTCCAGAATCACGCATCCGCTCATATAGCGGAAAGCTGTTCACATAAAAGGGAACCTCTTTAGGGCTCATTAGCATCAATTGGTCCCCTTTGCCCAGTGGAATGTTCTGCATGATTTCATTCACGGCGCTCGTATTGTAATAAAAGGACAGCACCGCCTGCGGGTGGCGGGATGCAATCGACCTCAGCACTCGATGGTATGCCATAAAGCTGGCTTGTGGTGCCACATAGCCCATATCAGAGCGGGACCCCACAAAGGATTGAAATGATTCGTTCGTGGTACTAGCCATCGCCTCTTTATACCAGGGAAGCTTGGGAATATCCGTGTTTATTCCTTTGCGCACCGTAATGTTGTATGTCTCCCTGGTGACCACATAGTATTGATGTCGGTCCGCCACGTACAGATAGATCGCTTCCAGATCATTACGTGAATAAAACATGCTGCGCAAGTAATTTTCAATGACCATTCTCGAAGCATAGTCTCGATTCTCATTGGCAATGGCGTTCATGATATCGTTATAACGAAGCTGCGGAAGAGCCAACTGCTGCATTCCCTCCAAGTAATCCTCCAAATTCTGATTGACCAGCAATAGATTATTGGTCGTGCTGGCGATGCTATGGTTAACCGACTCCTTTTCAATCATCTGATAGGAAATAATTGTGAGTGAGCCCACCACCAGAATAATCACCGAGGTAAAAAGTAGAATGAGCTTGTTCACTAATTTTTGCGTGATCCTCCTCCACATAGAGCGAAGAAACGTTCCTACACGCTCTGACATCATGATAATCGCCCCTTTTGAAAGCGTACACATTTTTACCCTCAACTGTTTTCTTAAATCCATTGGTCCGGCCCTAGGGGCTATCCTATACTTTCATTATATCTTAAACAGCTTGGAGCGAAAGAGCGGAAAATGTTGAGAAAAAGAGGTGCGTTATGCTGAAAAAAAGGGGAACTTGGGGCGACAAGGGCAGTAAACTGGAATTCGGTTTATTCACACTGCCCGTAATCCTGTGCATTACGATTGCATTTTATATTCCGTTTTTGATGACGATACGCTATTCCCTGACCAAGTGGAACGGCATATCCAAACATCCGAAATTTGTAGGTCTGGATAACTTCAAGCAAATCCTGCTTGGGGACGCCAATTTTGCACATGCAGCCTGGTTTACCGTCAAATATGCCATTCTGTACATTGTATTGGTGAATGTGCTGGCCATTTTGCTGGCGCTCGTTCTCGATATGAAGCTGAAAAGCTCGGCTTGGCTGCGGGCGGCTTTCTTTATCCCGTATATCCTCAGTCTCGTGATTGTCGGCTTTATATGGAAATTCATCTTCATGCAAGGCTTTGAGTCACTGGGACACAGTACAGGCTGGGGCATCTTCCAGCTAAGCTGGCTGGGTGAGGAAGGGCTCGCGTTTATTTCCATTTTGGCGGTATCGATCTGGCAATCCATTGGCTTTTACATGGTCATTTATATTGCAGGCTTGCAATCTGTGCCAGAGGATTTAAAAGAAGCTGCCATTGTCGATGGCGCGGGGCCGATTCGGAGATTTTTCAGTATTATTCTACCGATGCTCGCACCTTCCATTACGATCTCAGTCTTCATGGCACTGACCAACTCGATCAAAGTGTTTGACGTCATTTTATCTCTGACCGGCGGTGGGCCAGGTGGTACAACATACAGCATTGCGTATGATATTTACCGGGACACGTTCCAGAACAATCTGTATGGCTACGGAACAGCCAAAGCATTGATTTTATTCGTTGCAGTCCTGATCATTACGATTATTCAATTGTCTATTTTCAAACGCAGGGAGGTTGAAGCCTGATGCAACGCAGCCGTACGGGACGTATTTTGCTAGAAGCGGGCATGATTGTATTATCATTGTTATTTTTGTACCCGCTGTTTCTCGCCATTAACAATTCGTTCAAAAGCTTCGCTGAGGTCATGACCGACGTTATTGCGCTGCCCAAGCAGCTTTCGCTGGATAACTACGTATATGTATGGAAATTCATTGACTATCCGCGCCTATTTCTGAATAACACCATTATCACCGTCGTCGGACTGGCAGGTATCGTACTGATATCTTCCATCGCGGCCTACAAGCTGGCAAGAACCAAAAGCAAATGGAGCTCCGTGATTTACATGCTGTGCATTATGCCGATGCTGATCCCATTTCAGTCCATCATGCTCACTGTCTTGCGACTGGCGAAAGACTTAAATCTGGCAGATAGCACTTGGGGACTTGGCTTGCTGTATTGGGGCTTCGGCGCACCGCTGGCAGTGTTTATCTATCACGGCTTCGTGAAAGGTATTCCGGCTGAGATTGATGAAAGCGCCAAAATCGATGGGGCCTCGGGATTCCGGCTTTTCTTTTCCGTGATTTTTCCCTTGCTAAAATCAGTCACCGCCACCATTGTCATTATCGACGTGATGTGGATTTGGAACGATTTTCTGCTTCCGTTACTCATGGTCAACGGCTCACCCAGCACCAAAACGCTGACGCTGGCCGCCTACACCTTTGTCGGACAGTATACGTCAGACTGGCAATATGCCATGACCGCGATGGTAATGGCTGTTCTGCCTTCGATCATCGTATTTATTTTTCTGCAAAAATACATTGTTAAAGGCGTCGTTGCTGGAGCCGTCAAAGGCTGAGTCAAGGAATCGAAGCCAGATGCAAAAAAAGAGGACTTGCGTGTTGTTCGCGCAAGTCCTCTTGGTTTCAACCTGTTCAGGCCTAAACAGGCTTGTCCATGGTACACATGCTAAGCCTTAAATTGGCCTAGCGCCTTAAGTGAGGAATCCCCCCCTCTTAGGCGCTCTTATATTATTTATGCTTAACCCATTGTGCGCTATCCACCGGCCAAAAAATCACATCCGCACGGCCAACAATATCTTTAATAGAGACAAAGCCAATAGCACGACTATCCCTACTATTATTGCGGTGGTCACCCATCACAAAAACATAACCCTCAGGTACTTTGGAATCGGTTATGGTCCCATTTGGAAAATCAACATTGTTATATAGTTCTCCCTTGGCGTGCGCATCCTGAATAGCTCCCTGAATGTATGACTCCTCTACTTTCTTACCGTTCACATAAAGATTGTCGCCTTGATACTGAATCGTATCTCCAGCCACTCCAATAACACGCTTAATAAAGTCTCTTTGTTCCTTTCTCACATGGAATACAACAACCTCACTCGGCTTGGGATCACGAAAATCGTAAATCACCTTGTTCACGACCACTCGTTCATCTGTCTTGAAATTCGGTTCCATGGACGCTCCCTCAACAATAAATGGCGCAAATAATAGCCAACGTATAATGAACACGAGCACAATGGCTACAATAATGGCCTTAAGCCAATCGATCATCTCATTTTTCACTCGTGGCCGCTTTTCCTGCAATTGTTCGACAGTTGAATCCGTCAAATGATTTCCACTCTCCATGCGCTAAACCCACCCTTTCCCACAGTTTTCATTCCTATTATATGTATAATGTTTAAGTATAATCAAATTTTCCCAGTCTGGCAAAACTGCATCTTTAGTTGAAACAAAAGTGTGAACTTTTTTTCACAATATCAAAAAAACAGTAAAAAACTGTTGATGCAAACGTTAACATATATTACACTGTGCATATACTTCTTAGAGCGTTTTGGACTAATGGTAGATCAATCTATTCCCCCAGGAGGTGTCCTGTTTTTAGTGGAAAGACAGCATGAGTCACTTTTATAGATGCTATCTTCTTTTAAAATATGAGCTCAAATAAGGAGGAAATTACATGTTTAAACGAAATGATCGTCCAAAAACCGGCTTTAACGCTCTAAGACTCGGTGTTTCTTTTGTTTTTGCTTCTTCTTGCCTTATTGGAACCGCTTACGCAGATACGTTATCCAACGACATCCCTTCTTCCGCACTCACAGAAGAGGCAGTTAGTACAACCGACTCAACCACCGTCTCCACAACGTTAGCGGCAGGTGATTTGTATGTAGCGCCAAATGGTAACGTGTCCAATCCGGGTACAATATCCAGTCCTACCACGCTCGAATCAGCACTTACGCAAATTGCTCCTGGTAAAACCATTTACCTGCGCGGTGGTAACTACACCTACTCCTCAACGATTACAATTCAGCGTGAAAATAGCGGCAATAACGGCTCACTCAAAGGGTTGGTCGCTTACGGTAGTGAAAAGCCGGTACTTGATTTCTCTGCTCAAGCCTTTGGTTCAGCCAATCGTGGACTTCAGCTTAACGGAGACTTTTGGCTGGTAAAGGGCCTTGAAGTAAAGGGTGCCGGAGATAATGGTATCTATATCGGCGGCAGCAATAACCGAATCGAAAACGTGGAAACCCACCACAACCGGGATACTGGACTTCAGCTTGGACGTTACTCCCCTAACGCTTCCACTAGTGAGTGGCCATCGAACAATTTGATTTTGAATTCTTACTCTCACGATAACGCTGATCCCGATAATGGTGAGGATGCCGATGGCTTCGCTGCCAAATTGACTGTGGGATCAGGCAATGTGTTTGATAACTGCTTGGCTGCGTACAACGTAGACGATGGCTGGGATTTGTATAGCAAAACCGAAACGGGTCCCATCGGCGAAGTAACCATTTTGAACAGTGTGGCCCACCACAACGGGCAGACCGCAGATGGAACGTCTACCGCGAACAGCGACGGCAATGGCTTTAAGCTGGGTGGAGACAAAATCAAAGTCAACCATATTGTGAAAAACAGTATTGCTTTCCAGAACAAAAAACACGGCTTCACCTACAATAGCAACCCCGGCAGCATTACGTTGACCAATAATACCTCGTGGGACAATGGACAAAGTAATTTTGCTTTTGACAAGGGTGATCACGTGTTCATTAACAATCTTTCTTTTGAAGGAACAGCAAGTGATAAAACAAGCGGTACAGATCAGGACGACTCTAGCGTTTGGTGGAAAAACAAGAAATCGACGAATGCCAAAGGTCTGGTAGTCAGTGCAGACGACTTTGTTAGCCTCACGCCTTCTATCACTCGAAGTGCAGACGGTTCCATCCAGCTCGGTGATTTCCTTAAGCTGGCCAAAGGAAGCGATCTGATCGGCTCGGGTACTCCGAGCGGAAAAAATATAGGGGCACGTTAAAAGCCCCGCCTAATCAGGACGCCCTGGCCCATCTACCAACTCAGACAATTTTGCATAATATAGCGACCGGTGATTGTCCTCATAACCAGACAAAATATGAGGTGAACAGATCATGGAACGAAGAATCACACTGAAACATACACTCGCCTATGGAAGCGGTAACATGCTAGGAAGTGGCGCACTTGCTATTAGCGGTGCATGGTTAATGTACTTTTATACAACCTTTTGCGGACTGTCTCCCGTTCAGGCCGCGGCCATTTTCTCTGTTGCCAGCATCATAGATGCAGTCAGCAATCCGGTCATGGGCTTTATCAGCGATAACTTTCACCGGACCCGCTTGGGCCGTAAATTCGGCAGACGACGCTTTTTCATCATGATGGGTATCCCGCTGATGCTCGTGTATCCGATGCTTTGGGTAGATGGGTTGGGCTTCTGGTATTACCTGAGTACGTACGTGCTGTTTGAACTGGTGTATACCTCTGTCATGGTGCCGTATGAAGCACTAGCGTCAGAGATGACACGGGACTTCGGCGCACGCTCCAGATTGACTGGATGGAAGGCCATGTTTGGCAAAATTGCCAATTTCGCTGCCGCTTTTATCCCTGGTCGCTTTATTGCCGAGTATGGCAAAGACTCTCCATTGCCTTTCTTTTATACCGGTCTCGTTTTTGCAGCTATTCTGCTGATTGCGATGGCATTCTTGTACAAAAACTCCTGGGAACGTCCAAGTGAGGAACTGCAAAAGGAACTGGAAGGTGAAGCTCCGCTTTCCTTTATAGATTCGATGAAAAAGTTGTTTGTCGACATTTCCTCTACCTTCCGAGTCAAGACGTTCCGTCATCATCTCGGGATGTACCTGGGCGGCTTTTCAGCTGAGTGGCTGTTTACTTCTGCTTTTACGTACTTTATTGTCTTCTCCTTGTTCCAAAGCTCGGAGATGGTATCCAATTTGAACAGCTTTAACTCTGTCATTCAATTGATTTCTACCTATTTCTTCATCCAATTCTGCGTGCGTAAAGGGTTCCGTATGCCTTTCATCGCCGCACTCGTTGTCGTTTGCTTTAGCGTAGCAGGTTATGGCCTGCTCTATATAACGGGAGCCTCGAATACGATGGTATGGCTATATGTCATCACCCTGTTCATGGGGCTTGGTACTGGGGGCGTCTACTACATTCCTTGGAATCAATACACGTTCCTTGCCGATGTGGATGAAGCGTTGACCGGCCGTCGCCGGGAAGGTATTTATGCAGGTATGATGACTTTTGCCGGAAAAATGGTGCGGGCCGTTGTCGTCTTCATTCTCGGCTGGGTGTTACAGCATTTTGGCTTTGTATCCGGGGCTGATAGTCAGCCCGTCGCTGCTCAGCACGCCATCTTTTATGTACTTGTGGTTGGTACTATCGTTCTCGCGATCATCGGTATGATTGCTTCTGTCGTGATGAAGCTGGATATTGACAGCCACAAGAAGCTAATCGCCGAAATTGACCGCCTCAAAAACGGTGGCTCCATGAAATCAGCCAAACCGGAAGCCCGGAAGGTATTCGAGGAACTGACAGGCTTCCATTACGATCGGTGCTGGGGTAACAATAACGTGGGCTTCAAGAACAAACCCGTTGACCCTAAGACACACACTCCATCTATGTAACAACAATAACAATTACAGATTAAACATTTACTAAAGAGGTGACTGTATCATGGCAAATCCAACATCACAACCAACCACCAGTCCTACAAAAACAGATTCTTGGGCTGTACGTATGAGCGATTCCGTTCTGCAACGGAGCCCGGAATTTTATGAAAAATGGGAATATGACCACGGTGTCATTTACAGAGGTCTGGAATGGGTTGGCGAATTGACAGGCGATCCCAAGTACATGGAATTTATAAAAAAACATATGGACCATTTTGTTGACGAAAATGGCGTAATTCAGCGCTATAAAGTAGATGAGTACAATATTGACCACGTGAATAACGGCAAGCTGCTCTTCTCGCTGTATCGTGCCACAGGAGATGAACGATACAAAAAGGCAGCCTACCAATTACGCAGTCAACTGGAAAAACACCCACGCACAAGCGAGGGCGCATTCTGGCATAAGCAAATTTATCCGTATCAAATTTGGCTCGACGGCTTGTACATGGGTGCCCCGTTCTATGCTGAATTCATCCGCGAATTCGGAGATCCATCAGAGTTTGACGATGTGACCTTGCAATTCAAGCTCTGCTACGAACATACGCGTGATCCTGAAACAGGTCTGCTCTACCATGCTTGGGATGAGAAGGGTGAGCAGCATTGGTGCAACCCGGAAACAGGCTGCTCTAAGAACTTTTGGGGACGCTCGATGGGTTGGTTCGTTATGGCACTCGTTGACGTGCTGGACTATATTCCAGAGGATCATGCAGACCGTCCTTTGCTGATCGATATGCTGACGGAAACACTGGAAGCCCTGCTGAAAGTGCGTGATAAAGAAAGTGGAGTCTTTTATCAAGTGCTCAACCTGGGCCATGTGAAAGGCAACTATCTGGAGGCCTCTGCTTCCTGCATGATTCTCTATGCTATTGCCAAGGGCGTTCGCAAAGGCTATCTGCCAGAGCAATATCGTCAAGAGGCAGAAATCATCCGTAAGGGTATTATCGATGAATTTATCACGATCACTGAAGAAGGACTCGTGAATCTGAACAAAACGGTGCAAGTAAGCGGTTTGGGTGGCAAAGATCGTCGGGACGGTACCTTCGCTTACTATATCAGCGAGCCGATTATAACCAACGACCCCAAAGGTATCGGTGCTTTCATTCAGGCAATGGGTGAAGCAGAGCGCATCTAAAACACCCGAACGATATACCTTATTAGCAAAAAGGACGGTGGCCATCAGCCCCGTCCTTTTCTTATATAAACATATCTTACTTCATAACCTTAAACTCATATCCCTGTTTTTTTAGATATTCTATAATTTGCGGCAAAGCTTTTGCAGTTTCTTCTTTACCATAGGTGTCATGCATGAGTATGATGGCTTTTTCTCGACCTTTCACTGATCTCATAAATTGGTTGATTAGTCCAAGGGCTTTCTTGGATGCTCCCTCTGCATCCTTCGTTAGTACATTCCAATCTACCTGATGATAGTCCTTCTGAAGTAAGACTTTATCCAAAGCAGCCATTCCCTGTGGATCTCTTCTATTCCATGTCATGTGTCCCCCAGGAAACCGCACCATTCTTGTGGTGAATTCTGGCCCCAGAATACTTTTTAACACCTTATTGTTCCTCTCAATTTCCTGCATAACATGGTCCGTGCTTACCCGCCTGTTAGGATATAAATACTTATAATTATGAGAGTACGTGTGGTTTCCTATCGCATGACCCTCTTTAACAATTCTTTTGATAATGTTCCTGGTATGTTCATTTTCATCGGCTTCTTTTCCTACGATAAAAAAGGTTGCCTTGACCTTCTGTTTTTTTAGAATGTCCAATATTTTAGGTGTTACCGTCACGGATGGACCATCATCAAAGGATAAGTAGGCCACTTTTTTACCATCGGCTCCATCGGGCATCTGCCCTAGCATTTGCTGCTTTAAATATTTTTCGACAAAGGCACCATCTTCTACTTCGGGGTCGCTTTTTGGAGAGACCGCTTTACCTTTTGATGAGTCCTTGGATACGGAATCTGTTTTTTTAGCAAGCTCCTGTGTTGGCGCCTGTGTTTTGTTATCTGAGACCTTTATTGCAATGAAAGTAATACAACCTGCCACAAATAATAAAATAGCAATCCAAATGAGCCTTTTTCTGTTCCTCTTCAAGCGGTGCTCCATTGTCCTACTATGTGAATAGCCCTTTTCCATTAGCTTATGTACCTCCATACTAAAATAAGAAAAACCACCGGATCAGGGTTGATATACACACCTTAGAATAGACATTGGAAAACCCCTTAGGTTTAGCCGATGAAAATTTAGGGATGTGCTTCAACCAGAGGACAACCTACTCCCGGTGGCTTTCTTGTCTTGCATTTACATAATTTATGAGTATCATTGCAGTTTATTACGATTGCTTCGTTAGGGCCTGAGCCAACAAGGACGCATAAGCTTTAGCACCTTTAGGTTTTAAATGTACTCCGTCATGCTCGAAATAGGAGTTTTTACCAGAGCTGGCTCCGTACCAGTCAATCATTGTAATTCGCGGGTCCTGGGACGCTGCTTCGGCAAGATGCTTGTTCACAATACTCTCCCACGGCCGAGGCACACGGGTATTCACAAGTATAATACGCTTCGCATCCTTCAGGCTAGCCAACAGATCGGATAACTGGTCCTTGGTGAAAGCGCCGTTCGTGCCCAGCTCAATAATAACCGTCTTACCGAGCTGTCCGTTCTGTCTTAGCTGTTCCAGTACGGCAGGCGCCTCCGCCATCTGACGGCCGATCCGCCCATCTACAACAGCTCCCGGGAAGGATTCCTGAATGTACGACTGTACATCCAACATGACAGAGTCTCCAATGGCGGTAACACTCGAGCCATCACCTGTCATAGGCGTAGCTTCTTTGGGTTTGTCCGAAGGTTCCGACGGTTTCGTAACGTCGTCCGTAGTACCAGCCTGGACCGCCGTATTCTTAGGCGTCTGGGTTTGAGACGGGACTGGGGTCTGCACCTTGCTGCCCTCGGACCCTTGCAGCTTGATGGCTTGAGGCTCCTTGGAAGCCACGGATACCGTTCCGTGAAGCGGCGGCATCGCCTTTGCCCTTGCGACTGGATTCTCATCGCTTGATGCCGCCTGAATCGTTGCATCAGGAGAAGCCACGTACAGGTGGACGGTACCCACGAGAATACCTACAAACAGCACAGCCGCTGTAGTTGTAGGCATCCATCTCCATCGCGCCTGTCTACGAACCGCAGAGCGGATTCCTGTGATCCAGTGGCGGAATCCTCCATGGCGGATCGGCTCCTCAATATATTTAAACGAGAGAGACGCCAGCAATACGGTAGCTAGCAATTGTAAAATGATACGCAGCACATGCACGCCATCGGTATCTACCTGAGGCGTCGTTAGCGTGATAACCGGAACATGCCACAGATACAGTCCGTAGGAACGGGCTCCAATCCAACGTAGCGGCTTGATTCCAAGGAGACGACCAAGGTGGCTTACCGGATGTGCCAACGCTGCGACCACAATAGCAGTGACTAAAGCTATGCCCAGTAGGCCGCCCCGGTACAGAGATGGGTCATATTCATTCGAGGCCCACGCCCAGTGACAAAGCAACAGCAAGCTTATTGCACCGATGCTGTCCAGAAGCATACGCGCCTTAGCAGAAGCTTTCTCTTTCAGTTTGCCGCTTGGCCACACCAAGGCCAGTGCCGCACCAATCAGCAAAGCAAATCCGCGCGTATCCGTGCCGTAATACACCCGGCTCGGGTCGCTTCCCGGTACGTAAATCACGGCCATCAGGAGCGCAGATATTAATGCCAGACAAGTTACCCAGCCTGCGAGCACAATACGCTTGGGCATGAATTTTAGCCCGAGCGCCAGCAGTAAGGGCCACAGGATATAAAACTGCTCCTCCACCGCCAGCGACCACAGATGCCCAAGCGGAGAAGGTGGGCCAAAACTTTCAAAATACGAAACCTGATGGAAAATAAACCACCAATTGCTCATATACACCAAGGCGGCAGGTACATCTCCGCGCAAGGCCGTGAGCCGTGACGGATCGAAAAGCAACGAGCACAGGACAATGACAGCCACAACCGTCAACATGGCAGGCAGCAACCTTCTGGCACGACGCAACCAGAAATCTTTCATTTTAAAACTATGATATGTATCCCACTGACTCACCAAAATATCTGTAATCAGATACCCCGACAAAGTAAAAAACACGCCCACACCCAACAAACCACCCGGCAACCAATCCGGATTCAGATGATACACAATGACTGCGATGACTGCCAGCGCTCTTAAACCATCCAAACCTGGCATATAACGACGTTGTGACGACAACCGATTAGACTTCATTTCAGCCGCCGTCCTTCTTGCAAATTCAAGCTCCCTGTCTGTTTCAATGCTCTTCTGCCCTTTCCCTCTCCTGCACATCGTCTGCGATGCCCTGTAGCCTTTTCATTCATTATATAAAACTTCATAATCGTAATGATTTCAATGAAGTTAAAATTAATGACAATGTTTTTATTATATCATTCCTTTCCACAGTTAGGTAACCACTGATAGATATACAAAAAAAGGCATCTCTTCCCTTAGGGAGAAAATGCCTTTTTATTAATATTCTATTCTCTTAAAATTTGATGATACCTGAGGTATGAAGGAAGACCAACAACATCAGGATCGGTGCAACATACCGAAGACCGAATAACCATACGTTGAACCAGAAGGGTTTGATGTTCGCATGCTCAGCCGCAGTCTTCCAGTAATAACCTGTGAATATAACAATCAACAAACCGCCTAACGGTAAGAAGATGTTGGATGCGGTAAAGTCTACGAAATCAAAGAATGATTTATCCCCTACTTTTAGTTCAGGCACCAGCCCCATGGACAATGCAGAAGGGACGCCCAGCATCAAGCACAGGACCGATACGACGAGAACGGAGCGAACCCGGCTCCAACGCATACGCTCCATGACATAGGCTACTGGAACTTCCAGCAAGGATACCATAGAACCTAATGCAGCAACCGCCAGCAGTACGAAGAACAAACCGCCGAAGAATGCACCAAAAGGCATTGCCGAGAAAGCAGCCGGTAAAGCAATGAAAACCAGCGATGGTCCTTGAGCCGGATTAATTCCGAAGGAGAAGGTTGTAGGGAAAATAATCATACCTGCGATAAACGCATAGATTAAATCTCCGCCACCAACGGCCAGCATGGCTCCACCCAGCGATTGACGGCGATCTACGTATGCACCGTACGTGATCATAATTCCCATCCCCAGTGAGAGTGAGAAGAAGGCATGTCCCAAAGCAACCAATGCAGACTCTATACTTAGCTTAGAGAAGTCGGGATTCAGAAAGAAGGATACGCCCGCACCAGAGCCTGGCAGCATAAGAGCGTTAATCATCAACACGAGCAACAGGATGACCTTGGCAGGAATCAAAATTTTATTGAACTTTTCAATCCCGTTCGATACCCCAAGAGTTACCACGACTGCTGTAAATGCAAAAACAACTAACAGCCAAACCAACGGCGCATAGCCGGAGGAAAAAGAAGCGAACTGTCCAGCAAAATCATTATTCGAAAACAGATTTCCGCTAAATGCCTCAACGGCATAATGCAGTGTCCAGCCCCCTACAATGGCATAGAACGACAAGATAACAAACGGCACGATAACAAACATGATGCTCATCTTGCCCCAAATCGGATGACCGCCTACTTTTACCATTGCAGAAGCAGCACTTCCTCGACCTGCACGACCAAGCGCAAGCTCCGCTAAAAGTACAGGCAAACCAACAAGCAACAGGCAGACAATAAACAATAAGAAAAATGCAGCTCCACCATATTGTCCTGTAATATACGGAAATTTCCAAATATTACCCAGTCCTGCCGCACTGCCGATCGCCGCCAATATAAATCCAGCAGACGAGAAGCGTTCATTTTTATCAGACAGGCTATTCTGCCCCTTGCTCAAATTCATTATATCCCCCTCATTCTCTCTACTTACGCATAAACATGAGCATGCGTACATAAATAATTTTTACTCATTATAGCGTAAGTAGGATGTAAGGTCATGCATAATTTTTCACTATTACCGGATTTATTTTCATAATGTTCGGTATCTACAAAATACAACAGAAAACTACATATTTTCTTCAACATCCTTCTTTATTATGGTCTCTCCCATGCGATTAGATACTTTTTGATAAATATACGAAATCGCCAACAGTACAACACCAAAAGAGAAGTAGGCTACAATGGTGCTTCCAGTCGTTAACAGATGTAGATCATACAACAGCAGCTTACCTGTCGACAGCAAGGTCAAGCCCAATCCAAATCTGCGAATGTAGACCACTCGCTTGAGGAAGCCGTATACAATATACAAAATGGCCAGTAGCAAATACACCAGACTGAACACAAGACCTGCATCCCCCAGGCGGAACTGAACTCCGAGAAAGGCCGTTATGATGCCCAGCAAATATACACCCATAATGACCGGATACAACTCATTACTTCTATAATGTCGGGTCATCAGTGCGTTTAGGAAATCCCTGCTGCTGAAGAATACCAGCACATTAAAGGCTGCGAGTACCACCAATGCCACATAATCAGCAGCCGTATTTTGCGCATAATTTTCATGCAAGGTCGGAACCGTTACGGTGACCACCAGTGCCAGCGCGTAGCCTATGACGTACAACGCCAAGCTGTAGTATTTAATCACCCGATCATACAGCAACCTCACCTTAGGCAGGAAATAAGCCAACACCAGCGATACGCAGGTATACAACAATACTTTGTACAAGGTGTAATGAGCAAACTCGTCGGATAAGACGATGTTATACCAATGCCCTGCTTCATACAAAAGGTAGAAATATACGTTCACCAAAGCTACATATTTAAATCCTTGCATGATATGCATTTCGTACAACCGATTGTTTTTGAAAGCATTCGGACGGCTAAATTCAATCGCATAGAAGACGGTAACGATCAACATTCCCAGTGTAATGAGCGTATATTTGAGTCCAAAATAGTCTGTCTCAAATCCTGACAACAGATATATAGGGAAATCGACGAAAAAGAATGCGCCCAGACACAGTAATAAAATGCCCCAGCCAGCTCGTTCCAATTCCTTCAACCGGTAACGATGTCCATATAATGTAAGGAGAACTGCTTCGATCAACCACCCCATAGATAACCATCTAACTCCAAACTGGAACGGAATCATGAGGATGGCAAAGGTCAAAGAAGTCGCATAAAATAATATTTTGGTTTGTTTCTCCTCTGGAATATATCGACGGACCCATTGTCCCAGACCTCCGTACACCAAGCAAAAGACCAGAGCCAGCAAGCCTTTATAATCATCCAGGCCTGCATCGCCGAATAGAGAATACAGAACGGAACAGCTCACGACTGTATTCAGAGCTAATAGGGAGAAATCCAGCCATGACAGTTTTGTTTTTAAACGGAACGGCACCCACAGTGTCATCCCGAGGTACATCGCAAATGTAATGACTGCATACAGCATGCTCGCTACGGTGCTTTCCGATAACCACGCCAGCACAATCATCAAGGGCGTATTAAGCAGAAAGCTGATATATTGCACGACGACCCACCGTTTGCGGAAGGATACAAGCAGAATCAGCAGGTTTAACAGGAACAAATAGCCCATGGCGATATACACGGCGTTCCCTTCCAGCCCGTTGGCTACCATATAAGAAAAGAGCGGAAGATACCCCCCTACTAAACCGAAAGAGCATATCGTTCGGGATTCATACCTTAATGACAGTAGCACAGCGGTCACCGTAACGAGTACGGACAAGCCTATGCCTGTATACATTCCTATGATTTCTAACAAAAAGTAGCTGTAAAAAATCGATCCGTACAGTACAGAAATACCGCCGCCTAAAATACCGAGCGCAAAGGTCTGCTTCTGCTTGCGGTACAGCCATTCGCCGCCTCCCAGCATCAGCGCTCCTAGCAGAAAGAAGGCCACACCTTTCATATTTCCTGTAAACCAGTTCGAATATGAGTATTTAAAAGCGGCTCCCACACCCAATATAATGAGCAAAATCCCCAGCTTGTTGATCCAGTTCAAGCCTAGCTTCATTTCAAACTGATTTTGCTTCATGCGCTTCTGCATCGTTTCCTCGCTGATCTCTTCTTCTCCGAGTTGCTGAAACTCGCTTGCCGTCTGATGAAGCAATTGGCGCTCGGCCTCCTGAAACCGCTCGCGTTGTTCCATGATCCGGTCACGAATCTCCTCTGAGAACAATCGTAATCTGGCGACGATCTCGTCCTGATCTTCTTTAAGCTCATGCGTAGTTTGCTGAATAAGCTGGTCCACCCGGTTTTTAGCCCCATATTCAAAGGATGTCAGCCGATTTTTCCCTTCTGCGGTTCTGGAAGCAAAATAGGTCTCCAGCTTTTCACGTGAAATGCGAATCATATTCGCCTTTTCACTCAGCATTTGCTCCGTCAGCGCAGTGCGCAGCTTTCCATTTTCCTGCTCAATATGTCGTACTCGCTCTTCCAAGTGAATGCAGCGAGCCTGATAATCCCCGAACTTTTTTCGCAGAACCTCATTCTCCAAAATGATATCTGAGGCTTCATAGTCCGCGATTAATGTTTGATACTCCTTGAGCAGCTTGTTCTGTTCTTGGCGGATCGTATGTAAACGATCTTTAAAATCCTCCATGTTCTCCTCCATTGCTGTCCATTTTGGTAATCATTACATTTTACATGAAATTAAAAAGTCATTATAGAGACTATAGCCCATTTTAGACGGTAAATTGGGGCTTTTACTTAAATATTCTTCCAGTTTCATGATCGCAGATGAAGTAGAATGGATATACATATGAAATAAAGCCTACCTTTTCCCTTCGCAAACATGAAATCCGCATGGATGTGTTGCAGAGTCTACGCTGTGTATTTATTTTTATTGGAAAGATCACAATGTAAAAAGGAATTAATCCAATGTGCAGACTCATGCCCTTGATTACCCTGCCGAAAATCCGTATACTAACAAAAAAGCAAACGATATTATGCCTGTGAAGAGCATCCAACTCGGAGGCGTTTACGCCAAGGACCATACGTTAGCGTAGGATATGGCGATATGTACCTAAGTAAACCGGACCCGCCCGTTACAGCGGAGCAAAGTGGATTGGAGAGTCATGACATCAGTCATGCTGTCCGGTCAATTTGGGTGGCACCGCGAGATCAAAGCGCTCCTCGTCCCATGTGGATGAGGGCGCTTTTTGTATTTTTATCCGAAAAGGAGTGCGGTGTCATGTTGGATATCAAATGGATCAGAGAGCATCAAGAGCAAGTTCAGACGGCAGCAGACGGCAAAGGAATACAGGTATCGGTCGTGGAGCTGTTGACCCTGGATGATCAGAGAAAACAGCTACTTCAGGAAGTGGAACAGCTTCGACAGAAGCGTAATCAGTGTAGTCAGGATATTGGCGCGCTAATCCATGCCGGCAAGGGTGAACAGGCAGAAGGGGCAAAGCGGCAGGTCAAAGAAATTAACGAACGGCTAGATCTTCTGGAAGCCCCGCAACAGGAAGTAGAGGAACAGTTTCAACAGCTTTTGCTTCTGATGCCTAATATCGTATCGCCAGATACGCCACGGGGAAGATCGGATGACGATAATGTAGAACTGGAGCGGGTCGGGTCGGTTCCGAACTTCGGATTTGAACCAAAGGATCATATGGCGCTCGGTGAGCTTCACAAGCTTATCGACGTCCCTCGGGGTGTCAAAACAGCCGGTACCCGTAACTACTATCTGACGGGAGCAGGGGTTGCATTGCATCGGGCTGTGCAGCAGCTTGCGGTCGATCTGCTGACTGCACGCGGATTCCAGTTGCTGGATGTTCCACTGATGGTACGTGCAGAGGCGATGCGCAGCACTGGTTTCTTCCCGCTCGGACTGGATCAGACGTACCGCATCACAGGAGAGGATCAGTGGCTTGTAGGCACTTCGGAAGTGCCACTGGTCTCGTATTACAGCGGTGAGATCGTGGATGTTACGGACCCGATACGGCTGGCAGCCGTGTCCGTATGCTTCCGCAATGAGGTCGGCTCGGCCGGAAGGGATGTGCACGGACTGTATCGTGTGCACCAGTTTGCCAAGGTTGAGCAGGTCGTCATCTGCGAAGCTAGCCTGGACGCTTCGGAACAGATGTTTCAAGAAATTACGCGCAATGCGGAAGACTTGCTTCAACAGCTGGAGCTGCCTTATCGCAAGATGGCTGTCTGTACAGGCGACATGGCGCAAAAAACCTACAAGCAGGTGGACATCGAGACATGGATGCCCAGCCGCCAAGCTTACGGCGAGACACATTCGTCGTCCCAGCTGCTTGATTTCCAGGCACGTCGTTCCAACATCCGGTACCGCAATGCGGACGGCAAATTGAAATATTGTTACACGCTCAACAACACAGCGGTCGCTTCACCCCGGATTCTGATTCCGTTGCTGGAGCATCACCAGCAAGAGGACGGTTCGATCCGTATTCCGGAGGCTTTACGCCCATATATGCCGCGAGGTATGGAATTTTTGCGTACTCCCTTGTTATGAAAACAGGAGCGCATTTTGAAAAGTAGTACCCAATGAGCAGGATTTTCGATCGTAATCATCGCAAAAAAGACGAAGGATAAATATCCTTCGTCTTTTTTGATGTTTCATTGTGTCATTGTGCTTCTGCTTCCCATGCGCTGGCAGGACCAAAGAATTCATAGTGGATATCCGAAGTAGGGATATTCCACTCCTTCAACAGGCCGTATACCGATTGCATGAATCCCTCAGGGCCGCAAAAATAATATTGGGCGTTCCGATCCGGTATCACGGATTGTAACCAGGCCAGATCCAAACGGCCTTCCTTGTGAAAAGCCTGTGCCAGCCGATCCTGCTCCGTTGGTCTGCTGTAACACCAGCGAACTGCAGCCTGTGCATGTGTGGCGACCAGCTTTTCTACCTCATTACGCAAAGCATGGTTATCCCCATTGACTGCTGCGTGGACAAAAGTGATAGGCCGATGCGGAGCAGATTTCACTAAGGAAGCCAGCATACTAACCATCGGGGTTAGCCCGACCCCGCCGCTGATCAGCACGACAGGTCTGCGATCTGTCCGATCCAGCGTAAAATCACCCGCCGGTGCAGATACTTGAAGCACATCGCCCTCTTGCACCTGCTCATGCAGATACACGGATACTTTACCTGCCGGGCGGGACTCTACAGCATCCTCACGCTTTACAGATATCCGGTAGTGAGATTGGCCCGGTGCATCCGAAAGACTGTATTGACGAATGTGGGTATTGTGCTCGCCCGGAATTTCCATCTTTAAGCTGATATATTGTCCAGGCTCGAATTCAGGCAACACTTGTCCATCCTGTGGCACCAGATAAAAGGACGTAATTTGGTCGCTTTCCTTAACCTTTTTCTGCACAACAAAGCTCTTAAAGTCTGACCAGCCTCCCTGCTGCTGTCCAGCCTCCTTGTACATTTCAGCTTCCATGTCTATAAATACGTTAGCGATCACACCGTAGGCTTCGGCCCATGCGGCAATGATCTCGTCTGTAGCAGCATCCCCCAGTACGTCCTTGATCGCAGCGAGCAGATATTTTCCGACGATAGGATAATGCTCGGGCTTAATTCCCAAACTGCGATGCTTATGTGCAATCTGGCGTACCACCGGAATAATTTCCTCCAGGCGGTCAATGTGCTGTGCAGCCGCATATACAGCATTGGCCAGCGCTCCCTGTTGACGTCCTTGCTTCTGATTCGCGTGATTGAATATATTGAGAAGCTCGGGATGGGCCTCAAACATCATCTGGTAAAAACGCTTGGTGATTGTAGTTCCGTGTACCTCCAAAACAGGTACAGTCGATTTGATCGTTGCAATGGTTTGCTCACTTAGCATCTTTGTATCCCTCTTCTCTCCAAAATAAGATAACAAAGGGTATTTCAACATATGTCCCATTTGTTAATCCTCAATTTAAAACCCAGTATACCCACATAAAGTAACCGTTTATGTGATTCCAGTCACTTTAAATTTGAAATAATATGAACGTGTCAATGACAAAACGCACAATTAAAACACACTTCCCACATAACTGACGAGCTTTCCCCAAAGTTTCAAATATCTATATACCTATTTTGTATGCAGTAATCAGATTTTTCCTTTCTCGTAACAACAGTTTCACCATGCTAAAGACTTCAATTTATTCCACTTGTAAACGCTTCCAATTAGGATAAAATCGAAGATGAGGTGCCGGACAAGCCATTCCGACCCATCCTATCCGTGTTAAAGGAGGCAGATGATATCGTGAAGTGGATCAACAGCAGCAAATGGTTAGCCGCATGGATTTGTATCCTATTCGCAGTGGCCAGTGCGGGTCTTCAACCCGATACAGCACATGCCCATACAACAGGCGTTACGCAAGCAACCTACGGGACCGAGGTGAACCAAGCGCTGAATGGTTTGGACGTCGCCAATGCTGAACTATCCCTGAGCGCAACAGCAAGCACAGCCATTACGAACGGAATGGATTGGAAAGACACCGCAGGTAACCCGATTCAGGCGAACAGCGGTAATATTCTAAAAGTAGGTTCTACTTATTATTGGTACGGCGAGCACGCCGAAAACTGGAAATTTGAAAAAGTGAACGTATATACCTCAACCGATTTGAAAAATTGGTCCTTCCGCAGCAGTATTCTCACCAAAGATTCCGCCCCTGAGCTGAATTCGAGCAAAATTGAGCGTCCCAAAGTCATCTACAACAAAACCACCGGAAAATATGTACTATGGGCGCACTATGAAAATGGCACGGACTACTCACTCGGTCGTGTAGCCGTCGCTACCAGCGATACACCCGACGGAAATTTTGCCTACCAAGGCAGCTTCCGCCCGCTGAATTACGAGTCTCGGGATATGACGGTGTTCACGGATACTGACGGTAGCGGCTACCTTATTACAGCTTCCCGTAAAAATGGCGGCGCCAACGATACGATGGCGATCTTCAAGCTGACAGCCGATTATACAGGCGTGCAGTCGTTCGTTGGCTGGATTTTTGGAAATGGCTATCGCGAAGCTCCTGCTGTTGTGAAAAAGAACAATACCTACTACCTGTTCACCTCGCAGGCTTCCGGCTGGTATCCGAATCAGGGCGCTTACGCAACCGCCAGTTCCATGACTGGAAGCTGGTCTGCTCTGTCGCCCTTCGGTGACCCGGCAGCTTACGGCTCGCAAATCCATTCCATCGCCACGATTACGGGTAGCGCAGGAACCAGCTACATCTATATGGGCGACCGCTGGAATCCGCTCAATCTGAGCGACCACAAATTCATCTGGTTGCCACTAACTCTGAATGACTCCAACAAAACAGCAACCCTGAACTGGTACAGTAGCTGGGATCTGGATGCTGCGACAGGCACAGTAATCCTACCGTCCCTTGTGAATCACGCACAGGGCAAAACGGCGACTGCGAGCTCAGCCGCATCCAGTTCTCCAGCTTCACTGGCGAACGATGGCAACGCCCAAACCTCGTGGAAAGCTACTTCCGCATCCTGGCCCGCTTGGTGGCAGGTCGATTTGGGCAGTACCAAGACCATCAGCGAAGTGGATATTTCATGGTTTATGTACAAAGGATCTGAAGCGTATTACAAATATAAAATTGAATACAGCACGGATGGAGTTAACTACTCCACGATTGACCGCACAGGTAATACCACGTATGGTTTTACCAGTGACAAAGTTAGTTTTCAGGCCCGTTACGTACGAATCAATCTTGTAAATGCGGTGTTATTTAATAATCCAAACAACTGGTATACCCCGACGGTGCATGAAGTAAGATTGCTTGGCAATTAACTTGCTTCATTAAAAAAGAACATGGCAGGAGAATCCCATATTAGATAGGCTTCTTCTGCCATGTTTGCTTTACCACCTGTTTCGTACTCATTCGCTCAACGTACCCGATTTACTGTGGTAAACACAAATTTATCATACCGATGCCGTGAGAATGAGTATTCAAACGGTATACCCGTATCCAGATAACCTACCTGCTCAATTTCTAAAACCGGATCATCCGCACCACAATCCAAATACTCCCAATCTAGCTCGGTCGACTTGGACGCGCGGATGGTGCGATGTGAACTGACAATATTAAGGCCCAGCTCCTCCTTAATATGTTTGTACACTGAGCCGTGCAACACCTGCTCGGTAATACCGCTGATCAGCTTCGTAGGCATGTATGTGCGCTCTATCACATACGGTTCGCCCTCTACAATACGCAGACGGACTACACGATACACAGGAGAATTGGCATCAATAAATAGATGCGCCGCTACCTCTTCAGATGGAAATTGAACGTCAAAGGCTATGATTTTACTTTTGATTTCTTTCCCGCGCAGTACGTTTGTCAGCCCCAGCATTTCATTCACAACGACATTAACCGGGCCATTGTAGATCGATTTGACGATAAAGGTTCCGTGTCCTCTTTTACGATTCAACAGCCCTTCCGACACCAACGTATCCAATGCCCTCTTAATCGTCATCCGACTTACCCGGAACTCACTGGCCAGTGAAATTTCATCGGGAATCGGATCATCACTGCTATAGGTCTTGTCTATAATACGCTTCTTGACCTCTTGTGCAATCCGTTCGTATTTGTTCATTGGTCTACCACCTGTACTAAAATTTGTTTTATGTCAGCATTTTACCAAAAACATCGGTAGCGCTGGTTCTTTTTGTTCTGCAGGCGGGACGTTAAGGTATCACGGTATAAGTAAGTATACCGAACATTATACTTTCTCACCAGCGGCGTACAGCACAGTTCTATGACGATGATGAAGAAAAAAAGGCGGTCCAGAGGACCACCTTAGAATCCGTTATTCTCGATCACCTGTTTGAACCAGTGCCCACTCTGTTTAACGGATCTCTTGCCACCGTTCTGAAGATCGACAGACACAAAACCATAGCGATTCTTATAAGCATTCGTCCAGGACCAGTTGTCCATAAACGTCCATAAGTGATAGCCCTTTACATTGGAGCCCTCTGAGATGGCCCGTTGAACCCACTTGAGATGCTCACGGATAAAATCAATGCGATAGTCATCGCGGATCATGCCCTGTTCATCTCTGAACTTTTCTTCACCTTGAACGCCCATTCCGTTTTCTGAAATGAAGCATTCAATGTTGCCATAATTTTCTCTGACATTGGTCAGGATGTCGTAAATGCCTTTCTCATAAATCTCCCAGCCCCGCATCTCATTCATCTTGCGGCCAGGCATGACGTAATAATCGAAGAAACGTTCCGGCACAAAAGGAGCATCCAGGTTCGGCAGACTTTCACGAGCCTTGACTCTGCGGGGCTGATAATAGTTAATACCCAGTAGGTCCACAGTGCCCTGGCGTATAATCTCCCGATCTCCGTCTTCCATGCTTGGTACATATCCCTCTTGGCGTAACAGCTCCACGAGCAAAGGATTGAATTCTCCCGTCACAGATGGGTCTAAAAAGGAACGGTTAAAGAACGCATCGCATATTTCAGCAGCCTGCACGTCTGCCGGATGCTGACTACGCGGATAAGTCGGCGTCAGGTTCAAAATAATTCCGATTTTGCCCTTATAACCGCCCTCTCTGTAAGCCTTAATGACACTCGCGCTCGATAACAAGGTATGATATCCCACCTGTACGGCTTTACCGAAATCCACTTCATTCGGATAGTGGAAATCGTATAGATAGCCGCCTTCCACCGGGACAATCGGCTCGTTATGCGTAAACCATTTGGCTACACGATCCCCGAATAGCTCAAAGCAAGTGTTAGCGTAATCCACGTAAGCTTCGACCGTCTCCCGGTTCACCCAGCCTCCTTTTTCCTGTAAAGCCATCGGCAAATCAAAATGGTACAAGTTCACAAACGGCTCAATACCCGCCTGATGCAACTCTTCAATTACGGCATTATAGAATTGAACTGCCTGCTGGTTCAATTTACCTCTCCCTGCCGGAAACAGACGCGACCAGGAAATAGAGAACCGGAAGGAGTTGTGACCAAGCTCTTTCATGAGTGCAATATCTTCTTTATAACGGGTATAGAAACGGGACGTTTCGCCAGGTCCAACGCCGTCATAAAAACGGTTCGGCTCCTGCTCAAACCAATAATCCCAAATGTTCGGTCCTTTGCCGTCTCCCTCCACGGTTCCTTCTGTCTGGGTAGCCGAGGCCGATGAGCCCCACCAGAAGTCGGATGGAAAACGGTATTGAATGGTTTGCTGCTCTATATCTTTCATTTCGGTATGATTCACAGCTCTACTCCTCTCTCTTTTGCATGAATAAGTTGCTAATCTAGCAGCTTATTCACATTACATTCCAACAGTTTGATCCTTACCTGCAATGGCTGTTTGGTTAAGCTCCTCTTCCTGCTCTTTACGAACGTTCATCCGATCAATAATTTTTAGGAACGGGAACCAGATGACAAAGACGACAGCCATATTAAACAACTGCAGTACGCCTCCCATCAGAGATCCCGTAGCCATCATTCCACTAAAGAACAACGGCATCGTCCAAGGAACCTGTATTCCGTTTGGCGGCGGTACAATCCCAGTAGACATGGCGAAGTAAGTAATCAGCGTAACGATCATTGGAGCAATGACCCATGGGACAAAAATAAGCGGATTCATCACAACCGGCAAACCGAATATGACGGGCTCGTTGACATTAAACAGACCCGGTCCAAGGGCCAGCTTACTGACCTGCTTCAATTGCTTACTCTTCAGGAAGATCAGAATCGTGAGCACTACGGCCAGTGTCATACCTGTACCACCGATACCTACGGTATAAATATCAACAAACTGCTTGGTGATAATATGCGGCAGTTCCGCTCCTTTGGAGTACGCTTCGTAGTTTTCAAGTGCCAGCGTATTCCAGATCGGTTCCATGACTGAGTTGATAATAATCTGACCATGAAGCCCAAAGAACCATAAAAGCTGAACAAAGAAAATAGCAATTAATGTAGGTATAATACCACTGCCCAAGTGCACCAGAGGTGCCTGTACAGCATGATAAATCAGATCATGCAGGTTATTATGAAGAGTCAGTGTAACTACAACATTAATGATCAAAAATATGCCCAATGTGATACACGCCGGAAGCAAAGCGGCAAACGATTTGGCAACGGCTGGCGGAACGCCTGGAGGCATTTTGATAACAATGTTCCGCTGTGTCACTCTTCGGTAAATTTCAGCAGCTATAAAAGCAACGATCATGCCAAGGAACATGCCTTTGGCCCCAATCCGATCCAACGGAATGACACCAGCAATCGTGGCACCGCTTTCTTGTGTCAGCACAAACGGGGTGAGCATCAAGAAGCTGACCAACGCGATCATGCCACCGAATATGGGCTCGACCTTATAACTTCGGGATAAATAATAGCCGATCCCGACAACCACGAATAAGGTCATGATGTTCAGGGTGGCACTCGGCGCAATGTTCAGCAGACTGTTAAAAGTCGCATAATTACCGTCGCCCATCCAATCTTTTAGAAACGGCAGATTGATAATAACGACAATGATGGAGCCAAAAACTGTTAATGGAAATGACAACATAAATGCATCACGCAGTACAGTAAGATAGCGGTTGTTGTTCAGTTTACCGGCAATAGGTATCAGTATCCGGCTTAATTTCTCAAACAAAGCCTATTCCTCCCCGCGAAGTGACTTGCATCAATAGGGTTGCAAGCTTTTCATGTCCCAAATTTCACAAACTTACATGTTCCGTTATAAATTTCTGGATTTGAACAGCTCCAGCAATTCTAGAACCAGATCCTTCATGGTAACCGTGGACATCAGATGATCCTCGGCATGCATTAGAAGGAGCGAGAAAGGGGTTTGGGTACCTCCCGCTTCCTTCTTAACCATTTGAAAATGGATATCATGCGCAGCACGTAAATCCTGCTTGGCTTGTTTGAGCAGTTCGTCCGCACCCTCTACATTCTCATTTCGGTATTCGGTCAGCGCCTGAATCACTTTACTGCGAGCGCTTCCACTATGAAGAATAAGTTGGAAACTAATTTGCTCTTCCGTCAGTTCGGCTATATTGACTTTATCCATTTTTGCGTTCCACCAGCTTCACTGCTTGCTCATAGGCTTTCTTACCGTCAACCATCCCGTAGGCCATCATGTCAATCACTTCTACATGAATACCATATTGGGCTGCTTCCTTTTCCAGCTGTCCTTTAAGAAAACTCATTTGCGGGCCAATCAATACTGCGTCAGCCTTAGCCATGTCTTCTGCCGCCTGATCTTGACCTACTGCCCAAATTTCAGCCTCGTCTCCGATGGACTTAGCATAATCCTGCATCTTAGTAACCAGCAAACTTGTAGACATACCTGAGCTGCACGCCAGCAAAATTTTCTTCATGATTGTTCCTTCCCTTCAAGGTCTGATTGGATGTTAACTACTAGAAAACGTTTACAGCGTAATTATAAATCCAGTTTTTTGATTTGTCTATACATTTAATATATATGTATAGACTTTTTTTTAAAATGACACTGTTTCTTCACTTTTTTTCTTGAAAATGAACGTGATCTCTTATCTTTAATCTCTCAATAGAATCGATTTTCACAATAAGAGGTTCTGCCAAATGATATGTTATTCGATTCTGTAAAATGTTAACATGAGCTTACGGAGTAAACTTGGTTGCTCCTCCGTAGCCAAAGAATAGCTGAGGTGAGAAGAGATGAGTAGAGATGAGAAGAGAAGAGTCAAAGTAAAACCAAGCAAGAGTTAGACCGGGTCGTGTTCATCGGCCGCACGTTTGAGGAGTACGTCCAAATGTTCAATTTGCACATTTCTGAACTTGTAGGCAAAAAGATTTTGGACTGTCCTGCGGGAGCATGTTCCTTCACCGCTCTGGGCACCAAAGCCTCGCTGGATATCACCGCAAGTGATATCGCCTACGATCACAAGATTGATGATCTGAAACGCAAAGGCCTATTGGATATTGAGCATGCAATGGAAACGCTAGAACGTGCAAAAGATAATTATGTTTGGAGCTGTTATGGAGATGTGCAAGGGCTTAGCGAGCAGCGCCATCAAGCACTCCAGGATTGCACGCAGGATATGAGGAAGCATCCAGAACGCTACGTTGCTGCGGTACTGCCGGAGCTTCCCTTTGAAGATGAACAGTTTAATATCGTGCTGTCTGCCCATTTTCTGTTTATGTATAGTGATCGACTCGACTATGAGTTTCATAAGAATACGGTACACGAACTGCTGCGAGTGGCTTCAGAGGAAGTCCGCATTTTTCCTCTGACCGATTTAACGGGAACTCGTTACGATCTGCTAGATCGTTTGATTCTTGAGCTGGAGGCAGAAGGCTTACGGGTGACAGAGGCCAAGGTTCCGTATGAGTTTATGCGTAACGGCAACTCTCTGTTAAGCATACGAAAGATATAGGGCAGGTTTAGGTGTAGAGGGAGCAAGCGATTAGCTTGCTCCCTCTCTGGTTATTGAGATGAAAATTAGAAAAATTTAGAATATTATGAAACATTCCTACATTTTTATCGTCTATATTATGGAATACCTTACGTATGAAGGTAAGATTTTTCGAAGCCCGAAGTTAAAAAAACAACTCACAAAGGAGCTTATGCATGTTAAAAAAGTTAGGATTAGCTGCATTGATTCTGGTTACTAGCCTCTCCGTTATGGGAACAGGCTGGGCCGCATCCGGCACAACAACCATTGAAGTTTCTAAAACTGCTCTGGATTACAACGTTGCTCGCCCGCTGAGCGATGGTGCTTTTCATGATGGCTTATTGGCTGCTGAAACATCTGCTGGAAACCTCGTGTATTACAATACCAAAGGAGAGAAAGCTTTCTCACTTCCCGCCGAGCTTAAACCCATTGGTGATTTTCATGAGCAGCGAGCCGTAGTCAAAAATACAAAAACAAATCTCTATGGATACATTAACACCAAAGGGACACTGGTCATCCCTTGCCAATATACCGAAGCCAATTTCTTTTCCGAAGGAAAAGCCAAGGTTACCATAGCAGACACCAAAGAAAATGCAATTATAGATCGAACGGGAAAAATCATTTCTCATTTTAAAGAAAATGGGGATTCAGAATATATATTTACGGACGATCTGGCTCTTGCCTACGCCCCCAACACTGGCAAGATCGGTTTTGTGAATGCCTCTGGTCAACTAGCAATTCCTTATAAATATAAATACAGTCGTGGTTTCTCGGATGGCTTGGCTATTGTTCAGAATAGCAAAGGGCTATACGGATATATCAATACAGCAGGAAAAGAAGTTATTCCTCCTCAATATAAATCCGGTGGAGACTTCTCGGAAGGATTGGCCCCGGTGCAAAATACTAAGGGAAAATGGGGATTCATCAACAAACAGGGAAAAGTCGCGATTCCCTTTAAATTTACGGATGCCCAGGATTTTAGTGAAGGCCTGGCGAGTGTGAAAAATGCAAAAAACGAAGTCGGATTTATTGATAAAAACGGAACGCTGGTCATTAAATATCAACAAAAATATGATGTTACCTCTCCGTTCAAAGAAGGCTTAGCTTTAGTCGGTAAACAAACACAATCATCCGTCTCAGACGGCAAATTCGGTTACATCAATCGTCAAGGGCAACTGCTAACTAAACTTGAGTACAGATCCGAATCTTCTTCCTTCTCCAATGGCTATGCTGTTGCTTTTATCAAACCAGGCAAAGCGTTTATTATATCTAAACATTCCGTTTCAAAATAAAAAAGACGACCCCGGAGGCAGATCGAGTGGATCTGCTTCCGGGGTCATTAGATTTTCAATATCTTGTATACAATTAGTCGTGTGTGTAGAATTTTACCCCAGGCAGATCTGCTGCCACCCACGAATAATTAATGGTATTACTGTTGTAATTTTTGGTCCCCGCCTGTGCAACCTGTACCTCCTTCAAAATCGTGATCGATGAACCCTTCGGTCTGACAACAACCACATGACCATGCCCATCTGCTTTTTTGATTCCGATGGTAGGATACCCGAGATTTGCTCTTTTTTGAGCATCCTGAAAGGTTACAGTGTACCATCCCGGCGCATTGTTGCCCAGTAAAGCATCAGCCATTTGATTGGCTAAGCCACTTGGCAGGGAAGCCGACATCGCAGACATCACATCTTGTGCAAAAATATTACACTTCGTTCCACCTACTGGCGAATACTTTTTGTTCGTTTCTACCTTAAAACCGTCAATTACAGATGCGTAAGTACTTGCACTTCTAGCCATTGAAATTCCCCCTGAATATAAGTTGTAGAGGAAACGACGGAGTCGCTTGAACATCTGAATGGCTCCACATTCATTGATGTTGGCCTCAATTCCCTCTCAACTATTAGGGTGATTTCCGGCTTACTTTAACAACGTAATACTACAAAAAATTAACCTCATTCTCATAACTGAAGGCTTTCTTCACTGATTACGGTTGGAACGATAAGCTCAGGAGTAGTCGTAGGCTTAGCTTGTGTTAAATAGTCTGCTGCCCCCATCATCAGAGCGATGCCGATAAATAGCACGACCCAATTACGATTCTTTTTCATCATCTGTACCTCTCATTCTTCACTGCGCCCGTTCAGCCACTTGAACCAATGGAGCAGATGGCTGAATCGGTATTCATGCTGCGAAGCGTACGTCCATACTTCTGGCTCTTCACCGGGCTCCTTCCAGACGAGCATGGAAAAGTGACCCTCTTCCTCGCTCGCAACCGATAGCAGCGAAAGACGATCATCTCCGAATCGGTATGGAGCCGATTCCACCCAGTAATTCCGCATATCGCTGATCCAGCTGCGGAACTGCTCTGTACCTGCAATCCGCAGGACTTCATCAGGTAGGAGCAGATGCTCGTCGATATCCTTCCAATCCCCCGCATATCGGTACCGCGCTGCCAGCATTGGACTGAGTGGTCGGATTTTACCGGGAGCCAACGTAGGCATATAGGCGACGGGAACGACCGGACCGATACTCTGGATAGCATAAGACCGAGCTTCCTCCTCACTCATTCCGTAAGACATAGCCTCCACGAGAAAATCGTTCCGTCTTACACCAAACTGATGCTGATACTGTGACATTTCATCCTGTAGCTCCAGTACCATACCCTGTGCCGTTTCTGTTCCGATCATTCCCAAACACCTCTCATTCCAAAATATAGTCGTGCAATTCCCGTTGCGCTCGATACTTTGCCCAATTGAATTCAGGCCAAGCCGATTCTTCTCTCGTCATGCTCGTCAAACGGGCTTGTAAAAACTCATCTAGTGATCCATGTTCCTTACGACTAAAGTCAATCAGCAGCGGAATCGCGTCTGCCGATAGCTCACTCAAATATTCCTTATCTATCACCGATGTCGTGCGATACCGTTCGAGATTATTTTCAGCAATCCGTATATCAATGCCCACATAGTTCACGACGACATAGGCGACCAGAGCGAGTACAATATAATATTTCGCCAACGGCAGTTGACGAAAATGAATGCGCATTGCTGCAATAAGCAGTAGCAAGCCCAGAAAAATCATAAACGCGTGTACCAAATAGCGGGTGTACGTATAGCCGTATGCTTCTTCGTACATAACCAGCCGGGTATATCCCGAATACAGCATCACACCCGAACAACCCACGAGTATGTACAGCAGGCCACTGTTCATTTTTTGCACTATACCTGAGCCAAATTCAGTCCACTTCAATACACTGATCATCAGCACAAAGTTGATACCTGTTACCATAACCAGCTCCCCGAATCCTCTTCTCGCATATTCGGCATACGAGGTTCCTTCGGGCAGAGCACCTTCCCATGCACCAAACAAATATCCAAACTGCAACACGACGAACACAACATACACCAGATTCATGACAATCAGCACCGTAGCGGTAATGACAGGGTCAAATTTAATCGCGACCGGCTCGTGGTAAGGCACCGTTGGTCGGTCAATCATCACTGAAGAGTGACCATCATGCTCGGTGGTTTGGCCATTCGTGCGCTCATTTAACCCGTGCCATGATTGGGTCTCTCTCTGCGTATTACGCGGAGCAGGCTGTACAAATCCCCACAAATAACAGAAGAAACAGAAGGTGAAAAAGCAGGTCCAGATCAGCCGCAGCATGCCATTCCCAAAGGACAGCGTTCCGATCCATTCGGGTACTCCAGCTAACAACTTTTCGAACATCCCATCCGCCGAAGCCAGCAAAGATATAATAATGAACAGTAGCGGCAAGGCAATAAGTAAACCGATCAGCACTTTTCCCAATACACGCTTACGCTCATCCTTTACATTTCGAAGGGCTACTGTCTTGACCATCCGAAAGGGGGTCACGATATGATGAAAGTTTTGATAAAACCAATGGCTTAACGCCTGACCGATAATACCGGGTTCTGACCAGCCATGCCTTTTCTCCCCGAACAGCAGCACCATATGTACGCTAATCAGAGCAGGTATCGCCAGCGCATTTAACACGTATAGGACCGGATTATTGAACAGCGCGTATGTCAATGCCAGCATGAAAATGATCACAAACAGCAAACGCCCTATCCATGATCTGGACTGGAAACGATCTCGGTTAAAGGCATACATATAGGCGTAAAACCCAATAACAAAAATTGGCATAGACACGCCCAGCCCATGTCCGTAAAACAGATATTGATGAACCAGCGCCAACACAATTGCGCCAGCAAAGGCGGACAGAAACGACGTTTTCGGCAAAGACGTTCCATTCATCTTGTCATGCATGGTAAATACCTCCACAAATATGCTTTATAACCCTTATTGTAGATGATAAAATAAGAAGATAAAGAGAAATTAATTCAAACAAAATTTCCTATTTTATAAAAGTGACTACGCTTTCAATCAAATATAGGGGAAACGGAGCAACCTTGAATGAAACTCCATGCCCAATTTTTACGGCTTCACTCACACGCAGCTGACAACAAGGACGAAAACCATACCATAGAGACGACGCTGGATGAGCTTGCGGCTATTTTTGACTGTACTCACCGCAACGCCTTGATGATCATTCAGAAAATGGAGCAGCATGACTGGATACAATGGACTCCCCGCCGAGGCAGAGGTCGTCGCTCCAGTCTGCGCTTCCTCATTCAACCGGAAGACATTGCCGTGCAATCCATGATGCAAGCCATAGACCGCCATGATATCAAACGCGCGCTGGATGAAATTCGAGTTCATTCACGCTCCTCCACCATGCAGGAGCATTTGCAAGGCTGGTTGCTGAATTATTTTGGGCATCACGCAGAGGTGCGCAGTGATCAGCAGCAGATCGACACGCTGCGTCTGCCTATTCGCCAGCAGCTCTATACGCTGGACCCGTTGTATTTGAACTGGCTCGCCGAGTCCTTCGTATCCAGCCACGTCTTTGATGGTCTGGCCCGCCGGGCGAACGAAAGCGGCGAGATTTTGCCAGGATTGGCGCACGCTTGGGAGGTGGATACCACTCGTACACAGTGGACCTTTTTCCTGCGTAAAGAAGTGCTGTTTCATAACGGAAAAATACTGACCGCTGAAGACGTCGTCTATACCTTTGAGCGACTGAGTCGGGCACCGGGAAGGAGACTTTACCATTTTATCGTCCGGCAAATTCAGCACGTCCAGGCGCTAAGTCCAACGATAGTACGCTTCGTACTAAAGGAGCCGAACGAGCTGTTTCTATCCTTCCTGTGTACCAGCCGGGCTGCGATTGTGCCGCGTGAGCTTAATCAGGTGGGTGAAGCCGCCTTTGGCATCCGCCCTGTCGGTACAGGGGCATTCAAAGTCACGGAAATGAACGAAAGCCTGTGTACACTGGAGGCTTTCGCACCTTATTTTCAAGGCCGGGCTCATCTGGACCGAGTGGAAATTGTCCAACTCCCATGGGCGACTAAGCTGGAATCGTCGGATACGGAAGACACCACTTCTTCTTTTCACATTATCCATAATCCCGTATCGGCGGGAGATACGGATACCGCATGGAGCCAGATTCACTCGGCGGCTTCGGTACGCAAATTTATCACATGTAATACACATAAGGATGGACCACTACGCAATCCAGAAATACGTGCCCGCATTGTAGCATGTCTCGATCATCGCTCCCTTCCTCCAGCAGTGGATTCATCTAACGATTCTTATGAACCTCTGGCGGCGCTGCAAATTGCTACCATTCCCGAGTATAAAGCAGACGCAGACCGGGTTGCGGCTCAGCTCGAATCCTGTGGGTATACCTGTAACATCGTGGCTGCATCTATGAACGAATTCAAAAGCTCATCTATCCGTATGGAGTCAGACTTAATCATCTTTTCTCTCTTTCGTGACCGTGATGAGCAATTACGCCTGTTTGACTTGTATCTCAATGTATCTGGGCATGTGGAGCCTCATAGCCGTGTGGATATCGAAAGACTGCTGCGTGAAATTGCACGGGAGGCCGATCATACTGTTAGGGCGCAGCAATTCGAACATATCGAAACTCGGCTCATGGATGAGCACCAGCTGCATATTTTATATGAAAAGCCCGTTCAGACGGCCTATCTCCCTTCTGTGCGTGGCGTATCTTTTAACAGTCAGGGCTGGGTGGATCTGCGTCATGTCTGGTTTCCGCCTGCTCAACTTCCAACTCCTCAATCTTGACGGCAAAAAGTGCTCCTTCAAATGCACTTCACATCAAAAAAAGGTATCCTCTTCTTCATAAGAGAATACCTTTTTGAATGCCGCTTTCTAGATCCTCTAAGCGGATGGTTCAAGGGATGAAAAAGCCCATCCCCCCAACCCATGACTGTGGACGTCGCTAGGATCTTCCATAGGGGGGGTAACGGGTGAAAAATTCAATAGGACAAAAACATTAAATGCGAGCAGAGAAAAAACGATCTTTTTTATCATGGATGTACTCTACCTCTCCAAGTAAGTTTTTATATTCCTCTTTGTCCTCAGAAGTGGCAGTATGCCGATACTTTTCAAATAGTCCTACACATTTAATGGTGACAGGATTACCATTCAGCACTACAGAATAGGAAAGACTCTCAAGCAAGAATTTCATGCCTTTGGTATAACGGTGTTTGTTGAGATCATAACAAGCCATCTCTGCCAAAAATCGTGCATAAAGATCTGCTGACATTTGCTCCGTATAGGTGCCTACCTTGACATGCTGATCTGCAAATGCCTCAATTTGTTTTTCAAAGTGCAACAGTACATGATCTACATTAAAATCATAACGGTTGGCCGCTACCATAATTTTATGCAACCCCACCAGAATTTCGCCTTCGTTTTTTTCCAAATAATCCACATATTGTGGAATCACATCCAGGCTGCCTGACATCAACTGATATAAATACCCGTTGGCCTCAGCCCAGTTGCTACAAAGGGCCTTTAAACGCCGAGCTTCTTCCGTATCCTCTTGCACCCAGCTCAAATCAGAGTATAGGGATACAAATTCCAGTGCCTTATGATAATCCCCGCGCTCATCCCACACCCCGGCACGCAGCACGTAAGAATATACAATATACATAAACAAAGGACCCTTAGGTTCCTTGCCACGCTCCGGTCTTCTGGTATTTCCGTATTTTTGCTCGTATTGTACCTTGGCTTTTTGAGCCATTTTTTCAGCAAACCATTCTACTTTATCCCAACGCCGCAAGGAGGCATAGGTATTAGCCAGGTCTCTTAAGGCATCCAGTTGGTCTGCTTCACCCAGTCGGTCCACAAAGCTTTCGAAGTGTGTGGCTGCCCATAAATTTCCGTCCTGGTCATCGCCAACGGCAATCGTAAATAAACGATATTGGCAGAGCGCCAGACGCTCTGAATGTTGGTACTTCTCACTTTCCGAAACATTTTTATAAATAATTGCCGCAGCCTCAAGCTTACCTTCACTGAATAATTCTTCTGCTGTCTCAAACAAAGCTGGGGCGTATATGAGATAGTCCATCATAAACTCCACGACTTGCTTAATACAATCCAGTTTGTTCAGCTCTGCACAGCGATGCAAAAAGGGACGAACCCGTCGCCAATTCGGTGCCGTATTCCGTATAAATTCATCAATGTATAACTCATAGAGGCTCCCTTCTTCAAGCCCCATGCCTGCACCAATCCGATCCAACAGCAGCATCGCAATCGGACGATTACCGTTAATAATGGCACTGATTGTTCCTGCATTAATACCTGTGTTCTCCCCAAACTTACTAATCGTAATTCCTTCTCGTCTGATGTACTGCTCCAGCTCTGCGCGAATTGTGGTTGTTTCCTTCAAATCAGGCACCCCCAGGGATTACTTGCATGATTACAATACAAAAAAAGAAAATTCCCGTGAATATTCCCTTAATTATACAAAAGAAAGACCACTTAGCCAACTGCTCAAGTAAATTTATATCAAAAAATTCAATAATTCTCCGAATTGCCGTATACTACGGGGAGGTGAGCCGAACAGCTACACCCAATCGGTACGCAGGAAAGGATACGACAAATGGACAACACCCCTACAACAGAACAAGAGATTGCACAATGGATGGTCGCGCAGATCCGTGAAGTGGGCACCCTGAAACAAGAAGATGCAATTGCATATGTACGCTCTGAGTATGGAGAGCAGTATGTGTTTATAAGCGAGCATGGTCATGTATCTCTGGAAAAAGAAATCAAAAAAGCATTCCGCAAGCTTCATGGTGGCAGAATTGCCTGGGATCGTGACGGATTTCTCTGGGCCTGGACTTAACAAGCAAAGCATCTGCCCTAGGCAGGTGTTTTTTTAATCATTTATCCATATATCCTCTGGAGTCGGTTAATTTCTTCCTTCACAAACTGTCGGAGTGTTACAGGCTGTTTCAAGTTCGCCGTATAACCCTCCATTAAATAAATTCCGCCCTTCGGGCCGGATGCGGTAACAATCGGAACGCCGGCTTCAGCCAGGAGATCGATGTCCCTGTAAATAGAGCGTACAGAGGTTTCCAGTGCCAACGCCAATTCTTTGGCCTTCATTCTCCCTCTAGATTCGATACATAATAAAATCGCGATTAAACGATGCAGTCTCACAATCATACCTCCACAATAGATGGGTAACCCGAACCTTGAAAAGATGATGCAAAGATTGTTGACACCCTGTTGGCAGTAATAGGTGTGTATCATAGAAGTAAAGGGGTGTAATGGATGATGAATATTGGAATATTGGGGACGGGATTCGGCGCGTATCATGCCTCACTGTTAAACAACCATCCCAAAGTAAACAGAATCATGGTATTTGGAAGGAACGAAACCAAGCTGCAAAAGCTGAAAGAGGAGCTAAACGTAGAAGTCACACAAAATATAGAGGATATTCTGCTGGACCCAGACGTGGATATCGTCGATCTATGCCTGCCCTCCCAGCTGCATAGGTCCTATGCCGTGGATGCGCTGAAGCACGGTAAGCATGTATTTTGTGAAACACCGGTTTGCTTTGATCTCGAAGACGCTCTTCTTATGCAACAAGCTGAGAAGCAATATGGCAAAAGGATTCTGGTCAACCAGTTCATTAAGTTTGATCCCGCCTATACCTATCTGTATGAGGCATACCGCCAACAGAAATACGGGAAGCTCATCTCCTTATCTTTGAAAAGAGAAACGCCTCCTCTGTGGGGGGATCTTGGACTAAGCTCCATTCCTACTCAGTTCATGAAAGGCCAAGCTGGTATTTCATGAAAGTGACGAAAACGATCTTATACCTACCGCATTATATGAGTATACCGCATCAGGACAGCAAAAAATCAACCTCGAATCTGCCAATCCATATGAAAAAAGTTTGGATCATGCACTTGAATGCTTTGGCGGACATTCGGAAAGCCTGATTCCACTGGAATCGGCTGTACAAGCGCTGAAAGTGGCTGTTGAGATTAAAGGCAGACTGGGGCAAGCCCAGCGTTAACCCCGTATTTTTTCTTATGCCTGTTCTTATCTACGGAAATCAGCTTCCTATAAGGAAGCTGTATCCGCAGGCAAGGAAACTTCGTCCGCGTAGTTCGTTGCCATAATCTTGGCTACCCCTGCCGGGTCGGTCGTCTGCCCCAACGCCCACATCATTTTCGTCACCAGCGCTTCCGTTGTCATGTCATACCCCGGAATAACGCCCTTCTCCAGTACCTTTTGTCCCACTTCGTAAATCGTCAAATCCCCGCCCTCATAAGGACATTGAGTAGTCACGACAATACTCATACCGTCCTTCATCAGCTCCTCGATTTTGCTGATCAGGCTTCTTTCTTTAAAAGGAACGCCACCCATACCAAAGCCCTCAATGACGATACCTTTATAGCCCAAGCCCTGAATGGCATCGAAAATCGCCGGATTCGTACCCGGAATCAGCCTGAGCAGGAATACCTCCGAAGCATACCCGTCGTTGTATGGGTGACGAGCGGTACCGCGATTTGCAAATACGCCCTCCGTATAGACCACCTTACCGTTCTCCACGAGTCCGATATACGGATAGTTAATACTCTCAAAAGCATTATAGCTGCGTGTTCTGATCTTCGAGCTGCGGCTGCCGTTAATAATTTTGCCGTTAAACACGACAAAAACCCCGGCCACCTCGCCACATGCGGTCAGGAATGAGTCGATTACATTTTTTTTGGAATCGCTGTGCTCCGCCAAAATGGAAACCTGCGAACCTGTCACGACGACGGGTTTGTCTACGGTTCCCAGCATGAAGCTCAAGGCTGAAGCCGTATAAGCCATCGTATCCGTGCCGTGTGCAATGACAATACCGTCGTATTGATCGAGCGAACGATGTACCATCCGGGCGATAGAAGCCCAATCCTCAGGTTGTGTATTTGTGCTATCAATGCTCATCAGATTATGGGCATCAATCTCGCAAATCTCCTTCAGCTCCGGAATTTCCGCCAAAATATTTTCAGCCGATTGGGTCGGTGTCAGGCCGTTTTCCTGATAGGAGGAAGAAATGGTCCCTCCGGTATTAATGAACAAAACCTTTTTCATATGCCAATGTTCCTTCCCGATTACATCTTCACTGTATTGTTCTTAGAATTTATCATGAATAAGTGTGATAAGCTACTTTGCAATGGAAAAGAATTTGGGATATGAGGGGCCAAAAAAAGCACGACAAACAAGCGCGGGCTTTCCTTCCTCCTGCGACTTGTCTAACGTGCTTTTACTATAGGTGCAATACTCTACAGCGCTGCACATACCTATAACCCATCCACGTACTTCTTATGGGGATACAGGCTGCTCCTGTGGCGCTCTCTGCTGTACCAACGCTTTGCCCAGAAACTGCCGTGTCCGTTCTTCCTTCGGATTGGTGAAAAACTGCTCGACGGGTCCCTGCTCCACGATCACGCCATGCTCCATTAGTACAACCCGATCCGCTACATCTCTCGCAAAACCAAGCTCATGTGTGACAATAATCATCGTATTGCCTTCACTCGCCACCTTTTGAATCACGGACAACACTTCATCCACCAATTCAGGATCAAGTGAGGATGTCGGTTCATCGAACAACAACACCTGTGGATTTAGTGCTAAAGCACGGGCAATCGCAACTCGCTGCTGCTGTCCACCCGAAAGCTGGGCAGGATAATAAGTCATACGATCCTTTAACCCGACCTTTTCCAGAATGCCTTCACTGATCTCTCTCGCCTGCTTACGATCCAGCTTTTTCACACTGGTCAGACCAATCATCACATTGTGGAGTGCATTCAAATTTTTAAACAACTGATATTGCTGAAATACCATTGCCGTTGCCATCCGTAGTCCGAGAATGTCCTTTTTTCCCGCCTTGGCGGCATCGACCTTTACACCGTCAATTTCAATAACACCACTGGTCGGCTGTTCCAAAAAATTAATGCTGCGCAGCAGCGTGGACTTCCCCGATCCGCTTGGGCCCAGGATCACTACGACTTCTCCCTTGCCTACCGTCAGGTCTATGCCCTTCAACACGTGATGCTGTCCAAAATGCTTATGAATTTGATGAAGTTGAATCATACCCTTACTCACTTCTTTCGTAAATTCGAATACGCTTCTCCAGCACGACAAGCCCGCGCTCAATAATAATGCACACCAACCAGTAAATCAGAGACACCGCAACATATACCTCAAAAAAAGCCAACGCTCGCGCGCCCATAATTTTAGCCTGTCCCATCATATCGACGACACCGATCATAAAAATAAAAGACGTATCCTTCACCGTACTGATCAGCGTGTTTCCCAAATTGGGCAAAGCGACCGTCAACGCCTGCGGCAATACAATTTTGAGCATAATTTGTGTTTGGCTCATACCGATGGAATTAGCAGCCTCAAATTGTCCCCGGTCGACTGAATGAATCGCCGCCCGGAACGTCTCCGACAAATATCCCCCGAGGTTCAATGAAAATGAGAGCAACGCAAACAGCTCGGGCGGGATGACATAGACATTGAATTGCTGTAAGAATCCATATTCGCTCTGGAAATAATACAGAAACTTGGGTATTCCGTAATATACGAGAAACAGCTGCACAATGAGCGGTGTTCCCCGAATGTACGAGACATACAACGTAGACAATGGCGCCAAGACAGGCACCTTGTATATCCGGATTAAGGCCGTAGCTAACCCGATGATCCCACCCAGCAGCATGGACACAAACGCAATCCATAAGGTCACGGGAAGATACTCGACGATCTGGGGAAGGCTTTTCAGCATATAATCAAGATCAAACAGCTTTTCCATAGGAACCCCACTTTACCCTTTACATTGTTATTACTGAGGAATAAATTCTCCACCTGTCCACTGCTCAGACAATTTTTTCAGTGTTCCGTCCGCTTTCAGCTCTTTAATAATCGGGTCGATTTTAGCTTTCAACTCTTCGCCCTGCTTATCCTTTTTGAACACCAGGTTGATGTTATCGCTTTGCACCGGCTCACCCACAGCTTCCACCTGCAAGCCTTCCTTCTTGATCGTTGCCGCCGCCATAACCGGATCATTCACATAAGCGTCCACTCGGCCATTTTGCACGTCTTGAAGGTTATCGGACGAAGTACCTGTATCATTGTATTTCAAAATAATTTTATTTCCGTTCTCCGCATTATACTGTTCCAGCAACTGTGTGTAGGAATCGCCTACCGAGGCTGCTACCTTCTTGCCTTCCAAATCCTTGAGGGAATGAATATCCGTTCTACCCTTTTTCACAATAATAACCGACTGAGCCGAGAAATAGGACTCATCCGAGAACAAATACTTCTTCTCACGTTCAGGATTTTTGGCAACTTCATCGGCGATCATCTGAACTTTATTTGAATCTAGTGCAAGGAATATCGCATCCCAGCCCGAAGGTACAAATTCAATCTTATAGCCGTCCAGCTTCTTGTCGATCTCCTTGACTACTTCCACATCGTATCCAGTCAGCTCGTTTTTATCATTCGTAAAAGCAAACGGTGGGTAGTCATTTTGTGTGCCGACATAGATTACCTTATCCCCCGATGCCGCATCCTTCGAGGAACATCCACTCAAGGCACCCGTTAATAACACAAGAGATAGGCCAATCGCTGCTACCAAAGCAGATTTCTTCATATTATGACATCCCCTTTTTAATATCCAAGTAATTTACTATGATTTTATATTATAACGGGTTATTCAAATAATACAACAAGTAAATTTCATATTGATTATTTAGCTATATGTTGCACAAAAAAAGGACCCTTGCGGGTCCAATGTCATCCATGAAGCGAAAAACGCTCTGCTGGATGTTCCGGCAAAATGGACGAGATCAACCGTCGTACAGCCGGATGAGCAGATTCAAAAATCTGATCCTTCTCATCACAGCGCTCGATCAGTCTCCCCTGCTCCATCACAGCAATGCCATCGCAGACAGCATAAGCTGCCCGAATATCATGCGTGATGAACAGATATGACAATCCAAACGAAGATTTCAGTTCTCCCAGCAGGGATAAAATATGCATCTGGTGAACCATATCGAGGCTGCTGACGGACTCATCCAGCACGATCAGCTTTGGTTTGAGCGCAATCGCCCGTGCAATATTGATCCGCTGCAATTGTCCGCCACTGAACTGATGCGGATATTTAATCCGATCCTCTGGCTTGAGGCCGACCCGTTCCAGTAGGCTTTCGACCGTTCTTTTTTGTTCCTGCACCGATAACCGTTCGTAATTGTCCAATGGCTCCCCAATAATCTGCCCGGCGGTCATTCGGGGGTTTACAGCAGAGTAGCAGTCCTGAAATACGACCTGCATATCCCGTCGCATTCCCCTGCGGACTTGAGGGCTCGCATTATAAATGTCCTGTCCCTGGAACAGCACCTGACCCTCCTGCGGCTTCTCCAGCCCCAGAATAACCTTGCCCAGCGTGCTTTTACCGGCTCCACTGGTTCCAAGTAAGCCTAGGCAAAACCCACTCTCTATAGTAAGTGAAACGTTAGCCAACACAGGGGGGCGTGGTTCAGAACGGCCCAGCCATTTGCGCCTTCCATAGCTATGAGTTACTTTCTTCACTTGTAGCATACGCATTCGCTCCCCTTTTGAAAGTGTAACTGTCGAACAGGCGACTAACCACCTACCTGATTCATGCCCCGAATGGACAACTTGGGTCTGACATGCAGCAGCATTTTGGTATACTCATCCTGCGGGTGATCGAACAACTGATGGACCTCAGCCTGCTCAACAATACGACCCTGCTGCATGACAGCCACTTCATCCGCTAATTGGGAAATGACGCCCAGATCATGCGAGATCAGCAAAATGGACGTATTGTATTCCGTACGCAAGCGATCCAGCTCTCTTAGCACCTGTAGCTGATTGACCACATCAAGCGCCGTCGTTGGTTCATCCGCAATAACCACTGCTGGCCGCAGGCACATGGAAATGGCAATCATGACCCGTTGCAGCATCCCGCCGCTCAACTGAAACGAATAACGCTTCATCAGCTTGGCTGGATCGGGCAAATTCATATTTTCCAGAGCCGTAATGGCAAGATCACGCGCCTGTCGTTTGGTTAATCCAGTGTGCGTACGGACCGTTTCCATAAACTGAGTTCCGATCGTATACACTGGCGTAAAGGCGCTCATCGGATTTTGCATAATAAACGCGATTTCCTTGCCCCGAATACGCCGCATTTCCTCGGCCGCCATTCCGTTCAGTTCACGCCCGTTCAGACGGACACTACCTTCCACGTCCATCGTCTGGCGATCCAGCAATTGGAGCAACGCTTTACAAGTCACCGTTTTGCCGCTTCCACTCTCACCGACAAGACCCAGAACTTGTCCCCTTTTCAGCTCAAAATGAGTTGGCTCCAGCAGAGATACCGCCCCGGCATCGGTTTTGAGCTTCACCTGTAAGCCGCTGACCTCCAGCACCTTCGCCCTGTCGTCCATCGTTGTAACTCACTCCTGTTTTACTGACGTTTGGCAATTCCGTATCGGTCGGACAGCGCCTCCCCCAATATATTGAAGGCCATCACCACCACCAGAATCATAACCCCCGGATAGATCATTAATTCCGGGTGACTGCGGATGTATCCCGTTCCCTCATGAATCATCGCTCCCCATTCGGGAGTCGGCGGTTGGATGCCCAAACCGAGAAAAGACAACGCAGAAATATCCATGATCGCCCAGCCCATTTCCAGCGTACCAATGACCACAATCGGCCTTAGTACATTTGGAATGATATGCCGGCGGATAATGGCCCCTGAGGAGGACCCGCTAATCCTTGCGGCAGCTATAAAATTCCGTTCTTTCAGACTGACGACCATATTGCGGCACATTCTGGCATAATACACCCACTGCACCATCATTAAAGCAAGCAGTACCTGCATGAGGCCCGGCCCAAAAATACCGACAATGCCCAGCACAAGCACCAAATTCGGAAACGCCATAATACCTTCGCAAAACCGCATCAACACACTATCGACCCAGCCACCCACATAACCTGCAAGCGACCCGATCACAACGCCGATACTAAGCGAGGACAGGAAAATTAATGTCGCAAAGCCGAGGGAAATCCGCGCTCCATACAGCAACCGGGATAAATTGCACCGACCCAAATGATCGGTCCCCAGCCAGTATTCTTTCGAAGGTCCCTCCAGCTTGTGCAGTAAATTGACTTTAACCGGATCATGGGGAGCCAGCCAAGGAGCTAGCGCCATAATGATAAAAAGAGCAGCCAGTACGACAGAGCAGACCACGATTACCTTTTGACTTTTGAACATTGTACGCAACCTTATCATCACTGCTCTGCTCGTCCCTTCGATGAAATTCGGGGGTCCATATACAAATGCACCAGATCAACGAGCAAATTGCATACGATGAACAGGCATGCCGCCAAAAACACATAGCATTGTATGACGGGAATATCCCGGTTAAAAATCGCTTCCACAAAATAACGGCCAAACCCGGGCCATGAAAACACCTGCTCCACAATAATTGTTCCGGTCAGAAGCTTGCCCAGATTCATACCCATACTTGTAATCAGTGGAGCAATGGCAATTTTCAGTACATGCTTGAGCATGATCACCCGCTCACGAATTCCTCTAGTTCTGGCATACTGCACATACGTTTCCTGAAGCTGCTCCAACACACTGGAACGCAGCAGGCGCGTATATAAAGCAATCAGAACCAGCGACAGGGTTAACGTGGGCAACACCAGATGCTGCCACGTTCCTCGCCCCTCTACAGGGAGCCAATCTAATCGGACAGAGAAAAAGAAGATTAACAAATATCCCAGCCAGAACTGGGGTATAGACGCGCCAAAATATGAAATTCCTCGACTAAGCATGTCGATCCAGCCATTTTTACGCATCGCCGCCAGCACGCCCAGCGGAATACTTACCACAATAGATAGCACCATACTGCTCACAGCCAATTCAAAAGTGGCGGGCAGCCGAACCTTGACCTCATCCCACACCGGCTTGTTGGTTAGATACGAAGTACCAAAGTCCAATTGACTGATTCTTTGAAGTGTATGCATATACTGCGTCAGCAAAGGCTGATCCAGCCCGAACTCATGTCTTTTCTGCTCCAGAATCTCTGGAGTAGGGTAAATATGAGCAGCCGTCAAATAGGCCTCGGCCGGATCAACTGGTGAAATATGAATGAGTGCAAAGGTAACGAGGGTGGCAAAGAGAACAATAGGAATGACCGCTACCATTCGCTTCCCGATATAGCTGATCATGAGTTGTCCTCCTATCCTGTAAACTACCGTTACCCATCGGCTTCAGCTACTTTCCGATTTCAATTCCCTCAAACGGATTTTCATCCCGATTAGCCGGGAATACAAAGTTTGTAATCTTTTTCTGGTACACTGCCGTTTTCTTAATATACGAAATAGGTACAATGGCAGATTGCTCCTGGAGCGTCTTCAGAATCGAAGCATACAGCTCTTGGCGCTTGGTTTCATCTGTCGATGAGAGCGCTTGGTGTACTTGCTGATCCAGGTCTTTCTTCATCGGAAGGGCGCTCAGCACCTCGGAAATTCCGAAGCTCTTCTTAGCAATAACATTAATAAAGGAATGCGGATCATAAGGCGCACCATAGTTGTACCAGAAGTACAGATCAAACTGGTTAGATCTAAGGCGCTTAATTTGAACCGTCAGCTCCAGTCCGGTCAGGTTCACTTTGACACCCAGTTCTCCCCATTCAGCCTGAATGGTTTCAGCCATCGCCTTTTGGATCGGATCAGTCTTATCAAAAATCAGCTCAAAATCCAGCTGTTGTCCGTCTTTTTCCCGTACTGTACCGCCTGCGGGCAGCTTCCAGCCAGCCTCATTCAGCAACGATTTGGATTTTTCCACATCATAGCCAACAGGCTGTAAGTTTACATTCGTATACGGATAGTTTTTGGATAAAACCGTATCGGCTGTTTCCTCCAGCCCCGAGGTTACACCTTCCACCATTGCCTGCTTGTTAAAGCCATGCTGGAGTGCCAGACGTACCCGAAGGTCTGCCAGCTTGGGATTGGATGAGTTGAGTAACAGGCTTCTTGTACCGACAGGCTCGGACAGCGTGGTAACATACTGATTCGTGTCGCGAAGCTGTTTGAAAGCATCCAGACTAATGACACCCTCTCCATAAATCAGATCCAGATCGCCTTTTTCAAAGGCTATTACACGGGTTTCGCCATCAGGAATGATTTTTACCGTAATTTTATCCACCTTTGGTGCAGTGCCCCAATAATTTGGATTACGCTTAAAGGTTGCATATTCATCTTGCTTGTATTCATCCAGCATCCAAGGCCCTGTACCTACAGGTTTCTTGATTCCTTTGGACGTATCTCCATCATCCGGGAACCCCGCTTCACCCAGAAAACGGAACGGGCGAACGACAGACAAATCCTGAAGCACTGGGTAGTATGGCTCTTTGAGCGTCATTCGGAAGGTGCTGTCATCTACAGCTTCAGTTTTGTCGAGAACGTCTACTATACCAAGCCAGCTGTGCGTCTTCTCATTTTTCATAATAGCGTCAAAGTTCTTTTTGACAATGGCTGCATTAAATAGCGTTCCATCCGAAAATTTCACACCTTTGCGCAGCTTAAATGTATATATTTTGCCGTCCTTGGAAATGGTCCAGGATTCAGCCAAAGCAGGCTCCAGCTTGCCTCCTTGCTTGTAGCTGACTAACGGCTCATAAACCATGGATTGTGCAAAAAGTTGGGAAGGATTATATACGTGAGGATTCATCGTACCAATGTCACGCGGCCACGATAGCGTGATCGACTTTTCATTGGCAGCTCCCTCAGTAGAGGTGGATGCAGGTGTGTTCTCCTGCTTCGCGCAGCCCAAAACAACGGATAATAAGAGGAGCGCCACCAACATAAGGGTGGCAGTCTTGCGGTGTCGAACGGACATCAATGTATTTCCCCTTTTCTATATATGTGATAATGATTATCATAATCATATTTAGAATAGGTACCACGTGCTATTTTGTCAACAACATTCGACAAGCCATCCTCTTATTTATTTTAAATTTGTAGAATATTAAATTTATGGCTTAATTCGCCAACGTTTGAAACAGAGCACGCGTGTACTCATGCTGTAACAAGTCTTTATCCCATTCCTTAAATATTTCCACGATCTCCCCCTGAACCATGACGGCAACGCGGTCACAAAACTGACGAGTAGATTGGAGATCGTGAGTGATGAATAGGTAGGACAACTCACGTTCCTGCTGCATTCTCTTAAGCATGCCCAGTACGGAAAACTGCGTTGTCGTATCCAGATTGGCGATCGATTCATCGAACAAGATAATATCCGGCTCCACCGCCAACGCTCGGGCAATACATACCCGCTGTTTTTGCCCGCCACTTAGTTGTGTTGGGTATTTTTCCAGACATTCCGTGTCCAGCCCCACAGATTCCAGTAAAGACTGGCAAATATCCAGTGTTTGCGCTTTTCGTCCGGGAAAATAATTGTGGATTGGCTCCTCCAAAATATCTCGTATGGTCATGCGAGGATGGAGCGAGGAAGACGAATCCTGTGCGACCAGTTGGATTCGTTTGTACAGATGGATATCCTTCATCCTTCCGGTGTGAATGGGCTGGTCATCCAGCCAAATCTCTCCTGAAGTCAACGACTCCAGCCCTAGAATACATTGTGCCAGCGTGCTTTTGCCACTTCCACTTTCTCCAACCAGTCCGAGACATTCCCCCTGTCGTAGCTCCAGACTCACCTTCTTCACGACCTGCTCGCTATCTTGCGTGCTGAACCAGCCTTTTCTCCGTTTGCGGACAGGGTATGCTTTGGTCACATTCTTCAATTCCAGCATCACTGGTGCATCCTTCCTTCCGGGCTCATCTCCAACACTCGATCTGCTATGCGACTCATCCCCTGGCGATCATGTGAAATCAGCAATATGGTGAGATCAAAGTCTTCTCTCAACTGTTGCAGCAATGCCAAGACCTTGTCCCGGTTGATAACATCCAACGCCGTAGTAGGCTCGTCGGCAATAAAGAGGCTCGGACCGGAGCTTAACATTGCAGCCAGCAGCACCCTTTGACACATGCCTCCGCTTAGTTCAAAAGGATATGACGACAAAATATGCTCAGGATTTGCAAATCCAACCTTGCGGAGCAGAGAGCGCAAATAGGCCTCCCGCACTGGAGTAGCACCTCCTCTGGCTATCTCCGTGGCACGGCTCAGCATCTGCCGCATCCGTGGCAGCACGCCCAGCGGGTGGACTTGCTGCGATGCAGTATGGGATGGGACAGCATCAGCGTGCCCCGGCTCCATCTGGTCATGCGGCATCCGACGCCGCCCGTGCAGTCTAAGCGTGTCCATCAGCTGGGCGCGGACAGTCCGGATCGGGTTCAACCCGCTCAGCGACTGTTGAATGAGCAGGGCAATATCCTCTCGGCGCAGCCTTTGCCAGCGCCGTTCCTGGAACGGGAGAATGTCTTCCCCGTTATAGTAGATACGCCCTTGCGTAACATTAATACCTGGCTCCAGCATGCCTGCGATTGCCTGTGCGGTCAGGCTCTTGCCGCATCCGCTCGGTCCGGTCAGGGCCACAATCTCCCCTGAATATATGGAAAAGCTCACATCACGCAGCAGTGGTTTGCTCCCACTTCCGCTTGCTCCTACGCCTGTGCGGCAGATTTCCAAATGTTCCACGTGTAACAACGGTTTTCGCCCTGCCACTTGCTCTATCGTATCCTTGCACCCAAGGGCTGTTTGATCCTCCACTATTTGGCCGCCCCCTTTTCCGAAAAGCGGTCGCCCAAAAGCTGGCAGGCAAGTACGAATAGCATAATCGCCAAGCCCGGGAAAATCATGACATGCGGAGCCACCTGAAAATACGAGGTTGCATCATGCAGCATCACGCCCCACTCTGGCTTGGGCGGCTGTACACCCAGTCCAAGAAAGGACAGCCCAGCGATCATCAGCACCACGCGTCCGATATCCCATACTGCATAAACCAACAACTGTGGCAACGCTTGTGGCAATACATAACGTCTCAGTATACGTACGTGTGAATTGCCGGATAAACGGGCATATCGAACGTAGTCCTCCTGACAGGCTTTTTGAACCAGACTACGGATATACCGGACATAGCCCGCCCACCGTACCGCAATAATCGCAAGGGTCATGTTAACAAAACCTGGACCCAAAATGCCCACAATTGCCACCGTTAAAATAATATCAGGAAAAGCCAGTACGCCGTCGATTCCCCGCATGATCAGCTGATCCACGCGTCCGCGCACATAACCAATGAGCAACCCTATAGGCAGACTGAAGCACAACGTAGCTACAGTAATTGCACATGCGATTAGCACGCTCATCCGAATCCCGTAAATTAGCCTTGACAGCACATCCCGACCCAGATGATCCGTACCGAAAGGATATTTCCGACTGGGAGGTGCCAGACGGTTCAAAAGATCCACTTGAAGAGGATCATGAGGAGCGACCCATGGAGCCAATAACCCAAGCAGCACGATCAGGCCAAACAGTACGCCTCCTGCCAGCAAGCTCCCTTGAAAGGAAAGCCGTATCTTTTTCATTTTCAGCTTCCCCCTTAACGCAAACGCAGCCTCGGATCTATCGCCGTCTGGACCACATCCACCAAACACTGAACTCCTACAATTAAAAATACGGCAAAAATAACATACCCCTGAATCACCGGATAATCTCGCTGTGTAATCGCATCTATAAAATAGTTGCCCAACCCCGGCCATGAAAAAATGGTCTCGACGATGACATTACCTGCCAGCATAAATGATAGATTGGTACCTAGCAGTGTAATTATAGGCAGAACCGCATGCTTAAATATCTCAAAAAACAGGATATGCATACGGGAAAAGCCTCGAGCCTTCGCTGCTTTCACAAAATTCCGGTCACCCAGCTCTAGCATTTGAGCGCGCAGTACACGGGCTTGCACAGCTCCCAAACCTGCGCCAAGAGTCAGCGCTGGGAGCACTAGATGTGTCCAATCCTCCCTTCCCATGGATGGGAGCCAGCCCAAGCGAACGGAGAACAGATAGATCAACAGAAACCCAAGCCAAAAAGAGGGGATCGACGATCCCAGCAGGGCGAACAGCCTGCCCAGACGATCCAATGGGCCGCTAATTTTTAACGAGGCAGCCAGCCCCAACCCCAGCGTAAGCACCGTCATGACGGCAAAGCCCGCAGCAGCTAGTTCCACAGTAGCAGGCAGTCTGTTCCACAGTTCGGCTAGCACGGATTCCTTGGATACATACGAGGTGCCCCAATGCCCTGTGAACACATCCCGCAGCCAGTTCACATATTGAATATGAAGCGGTTCGTTTAAGCCCAGTTCCTGCCGTAGCGTCGTCAACGCCTCCTCGGAGGCAGGGACATTATGCGCGGTGAGCAAAATGGTAGCAGGGTCTCCAGGAGCCAGCCGCATCAGTACAAAAGTCAGCGTGGATACAACGAATACAATGATGAGCAGCTGCGCCACACGTTCCAGTATAAAACGAATCATAGGATACGCCGCTCGTTATTCCGCAATATCGGATTGCGCTGTAATGTAGTAATACTCGATCGGATGGGGTGTAAAACCCTCTACCCCTTTTTTCACACCAAACACATTGTCAGGATGCACAATGAACGACTGTGGCAAATCCGTATCGATGATATCCAGCGCTTGTAGTGTCACAGCATTACGCTGCGCTGTATCCTTCGCCAGCTTCAAGCTGTTAAGAATACTCTCTAGCGGTTTGGAACTATAACGGCTTACATTGGCTTCGCTTTTCGAAGAATAAAACATGTCCATAAAATATTGTGGCTCTCCTGTATGAGCAGTAAGCATACTGTACATAGCAAAATCCCAATCGTTTTTGGTCAACGCCTCGTCGATATTTTCCACCTTGCGAATCTTGACCTGGATTCCCTCTTTCAGCAATTGGCTTTGGATGACCTCAGCCATAACAGAGAGCTCCGGACGCTGAGGAAAAGTCAGCAGCGTAACCTCGAACGGCTTGCCTTGCTTAGTCCATGTCCCTTGGGCGTCCTTCTGCCAGCCATCCTTCGTTAACAGCTGATCCGCCGTTCCGTCCAGCGCTTTACGCTCAACTTTACCGAAGGGAAGAATGCTCGGGAACGGACTGCTTGCTTCCGTACCGAAGCCCCTCATGACGGCGCTCACAATCGATGTGCGTGGAATCAGGCTGTCTACCACCTTACGGTTCGCCGCATCCTTGAATACTGGGGATTCCATATTGTACACGAGCATATGGGTGCGCAAGGAGGGAGCCGACAGCACTTGTAGCCTGTCGTTCTTTTTCAGTACCTCTGCGTTATCAACCGGAATATCCGTCGCTACGTCCACCTCGCCGGATTGCAGCGCCATCAGGCGCGAATTCCCGTCCGTAATGAACCTCATTGTCGCCTCAGCCAAACGGGCCTTCTCGCCCCAGTATCCGTCATAACGCTCTACGACCAAGGATTGGTCCTTGCTGAACGCTTTAATTTTAAAGGCGCCTGTCATCGCTGGGTAACTCTGCTCATCTTTCATCGATGCCACATCCAGTACAATCGTCGATGGATCAGCTAGATTGGACACCAACGCCGCATTCGGCTGGTTTGTCGTAATCTTTAAGGCCAGCGGGCCGCTTACATCAATGGACTTCACATTCAGTAAATCCTTCGCCAGATGGCTTTTCTCGATAGAGCGTAGCAAAGATGCTTTTACACTTGCTGCATCCATACTTTTTCCATTATGAAAAGTGACTTTATCCTGCAAGCTGAACGTCCAAACTGTAGGACTATCCTGCTTCCACTCCTTTGCCAGCCAAGCCACAGGCTCCAGCTTTTCATTCAAACGTACCAGTGTCTCACCTACACCGGATCGCATCACATCCCAGCTATTATCTCCGTGCGGGTCAACACCTGACGGTTTCCATGTATACGCCATTACCAGCTTTTTACCTGTCGCTGTTTGTTGTACTGACGCGTTCTCATCTTTGCCGGAGCTATTCGACGTCTTATTGCTAGTACATCCCGAAAGAGCCATAACTGCCAGTAACAGCATCACCCCTGTACATATCAACCATGAGCGCCTGCTACGATTGCTAATCATTCGATGAATCCCCCTCTATCTTGTAAAATCATATAAACCTAACGCAAAACGCGAAAAAAGCATTCCGGACCACTTGATCAGCAGTCAGAAATGCTTTCATTATAAAATGTCAAAACACACCTCGAAACCAACTCCAAAAACATAGAAGGGATCAGATCGGTTTCAGACATTCCGTATGCAGCACGCCTAACCACCTCCCCAGCATCCCGTGGGTCTGACAGTGATGTCAAAACAGGCAGGTCTCCTGACTCCAAGCGTATCTTTCAGGCCTTCCCGGTTCTTCACAGTTCCAGTGGCTGTTCTGAAAGCTCCAGCAGTATCCTGCTGATGCCTGTATACAGTGGCGGGCCCGTGTCGGAATCAACCGAACTTCCCTTTTAAGTGAACACGCTCAACAACTATCCACATGGTCTCAACAAAACCCCGTACATAGAGTCGTCCGGCTCACACCTGTTTTCTTCCTTTATTTCTTTCCATTACGATCTTATTTTGTTGTCACAGGCTTGTCAATAAATGCTGTATAATAATTTAAATTTGAACAATATAGTGAGAATGAAGGCAATGGCTATTCATTGCGTGCACGAAATGACGGTCATTCCGTCTCCCTCATGCTGTCCCGAAAACTGTACCAGACTACTTAATGAATCTAAAAGAGAAGCATAAACGAAAATTTAGCAGCGAGATTGCAGATCAATTGTACAAGCTATTAAAAAAGATACATTATTCCAAAGGCCTGAAAAAGCAGTTGGTTATTTCTTCTCCAAAAAATTGAGGAAGAAAAAGATTTGAAAAGCGACAAAACCAAAGAGTTGATCGGAAAATTAGTGAGCAAACCTTGTGGAATTTCTATTATAAGGATAACAGCATGGGGAGCAGCTACCAAACAAAAGAACTATATTGTTGATTCTTCTCAGACAGCCTTTGAGACAAATTTAACTATTAGAGAATTTACCCGTAAACATTCCTTAGTGAGTTAGAGAATGAGTTTGAAAAGCCTCCGGTGATTAGCCGGGGGCTTAATTTGTTAACTGACCATTTCCTGACAAGCCATGTCAGCGTGCCGTTTAGGTGCCTAGCAGTCCAGTTATTTTTTAGCTAGTAAGTGAGCGAAGCGAGGGATCTTGCAGGTCGTTCACAGCGTCGTACTGTAAACCAGGACGACGCGACGGCTTGCTTTAACGCTCGAAAAGTTGCGGAGCTAAAGAGTTTTGTACGAACAACCAAACGGGGAGGCACTTGCTATTAAACCGTCAGTTAATAAAAGGACCGTTGCGATCAATACGGCTCTCTTCTATCTTATTTTAAATTTTATCCATTAAATAAAATTATTTACAAACATAAAATTTACAGGTAATATTTACTTATTCCTTCTTATGGATAAAAAAACAATTGTATACACGACTCCAGAGAGGAGACTTAGTAGAAATGAGGTTGATAATGTTCTGAAAATAAAAGTAGATGCGGACACTGTGTAAAGTTGCAATGAGCCGTTAAGCGAAGAAGTTGTCGTCGTTGGTCCTTGAATAAAGGAATAATATATTCCTACCAAAAAACCGTAAGACAAATACTTAAACAGATTTTTTTCAAATTTACTCATTTCTTAGCCCCCAATAATATTTTTCGAAGAGGAGAATTTTAATACTATGAAACCATTCAAAGTCATGACTAAAACAGCAATAATTGCAGCATTGACAGCAATATTATTACCATATGGAGCCATTGCTTCTGCAAATGATGCGCCGAATCCATTGTCATCGACGATACAATCAGAAGCCGGAAAATGGGAACCGACAGATGAAATAAAGGCCAAGGAAGGACAAGTCTACAAATATATCGATCCTAGTAGTGTTAACGATGATGTTTATTACTATTATGTCAATTACGACAATTTAAATCAAGAAAAAGGTAATAATGATAGAATTAGTACCCAATCCATTGGGGTGACTCCTATTGTTAAAACCCATGAAAATCTAGGTTATTGGGTTGATACAAACAATGCAATTCGTGTAAGTACATATACTGGGCCTGCTGCTGCAAAAATTGCAGTGAAAACTAATATTAAAGTGAAAGCGGAAGGAGCAATAACAGGTGGCGTTAAAGCTATAGAAGGCACATTGGGTTTTGGTATAGAAGCTGATATTGGCCTAGATGATGAATATTCAATCAATGTTCCTAAAGGAGAAAGATGGGTCATTAGTGCTTTTCCACGATATGAAAAACATAGATTAGGAATGTATTGGCCAGCTCCATTCATAGGTGATCCTTTCATAGGTTATGTGAGAGTAGACAAGCCTGTGGGAATTGCTTTCAGAGTAGAAAAGCACTAATCATATCAAATAAATTGAAATAAAAAGAGAGGCCGTTGCAACCAACACGGCTTTTTTTTTATAGCGGAAAGTAGCGGGACTCTCGCGAGTCTACTCAGTTACTTTGGACTGGAGCTGTGGCGTCCGAACGATCTATTGCGTTCAAAGGACTCTATATCATACCTAGACAGGGTTACACGAAAGAATGTCGAATAGAGCGGGCAAGTAAAAGAATGATGAAACAGGATTGTAATTCGTCGTGACGGACAATTAAATACTTGGTACTACGGGCTTTTTATTGACAAGCACGGAGGGTGATGAAATTAACAAGACAGCGAAATTTGAGGATTGGAAGACCGGACATATGCACTCACAAAACTCTGGGTTTTGGAATTTAATTTCGTATGGAATCTTACTGTATCAGCATAGGGAGGCATTCACTTTATCTATCTGCTAACGCATACGGTTCGAATAATCTTCCGTGATTTTTGCTAGGATAAAAAAACCAACACGTTCCCAAAGAATATTTTCTATCGTCCACGACTTTCACGTCCAATAGTCATAATTCTGGCCCCCTGCTTTAGCTTGTCCAAATCCAGGAAATAAAGCAGCCCCCTTGTTGACGATCCGCGACTGTTGCGCATCTGCTTACGCTGGCTGCGAACCAATGTAAGCAGCTTCGTTAGGTTATAGCTGTCCAACTCCAAACTCAATCAATTTGGGTGTGCTGCGTCTGGCTCCGGCCAGCCTGACGCCTGCCGTAATAGATACCAGTTTGCACAGCCTATCTTCTCTGCTCATCTTCCCCGGATAAGTCCATGCCAAAAAGCCGGAAAAAAGGCATACGTTCTCTCTCCGGCTATCTTTATTTATTCCTAATCATCAAACCTTCTGTGGAACCTCTGAAACCGTCACGCTTTTGACCGATTCCCCTTGTTTTCTCGTCAAAACAATGTTCAAGACAATCGCTGTAATCGAACCCGAAACGATACCATTTTGCAACAGCATTTTGGCAAAGCTCGGCAGCTGGTCGAACATTTGTGGCAGAACGGCAGAGCCTAGGCCCACGGCAATACTGCATGCTGCGATCAGCAGATTGCTTTCCTTCCGCAGATCCACTTCTGACAAAATAGACATGCCTGATGCAGCAACCGAGCCAAACATGACGATCATCGCCCCGCCTAGCACAGCGTTAGGAATCACTGTCGTTAAGGCAGCCAACTTAGGCAGCAAACCGAGAACAACCATGATACCGCCCGCAGCAAAAATAACGTTCCGCGATTTGACGCGTGTGAGTGAGATCAGGCCAACATTTTGCGAGAATGCTGTATAAGGAAACGCATTAAAAATACCCCCAAGCATAATCGCAAGTCCTTCGGAACGCAGACCATTGACGATCTGCTTCTGCTCCACCTTCTGATCAATCGCCTTGCCTACTGCCAGATAAACGCCTGTAGACTCAACCATACTGACAATATTGACGATAATCATCGTACAAACTGCCATCATGCTAAACTCTGGCTTACCAAAATAAAACGGCTGCGCAATACTCACCCATGAGGCCTCCGCCACGGGGGCAAAGTGCACCATTCCCATTCCATAAGCAACCACCGTACCCGCGAACAGACCAATAAGCACGGAAATCGAGCGCAAAAAGCCTTTTGCCAACCGATTCACAAGCAGAATAACCAGTAGTGTAACTAACGCCAACAGCAAATTCCGTGGCTGTCCAAAGTCCGAACTACCCTGGCCCCCTGCTACATTGTTCATCGCCACCGGAATGAGAGATAGACCGATAATCGTAACGACCGAACCCGTAACAACCGTCGGGAAAAAGCGTAACAGCTTGCCATACAACGGTGCTGCTAACACCACAAATATACCGGACAAAATAATGGCACCGTACGCTGTCGCTAAATTTGAGGTCGAAGCAATTGCGATAATGGGCCCTACTGCCGTAAACGTACAGCCTAAAATGACAGGCAGTCTACTACCGAAAAAGCGTGTGCCCATAATCTGTAATAACGTAGCAATCCCGCAAGTGAACAAATCGGCAGCCACCAAATAAGCCATCTGGGCTGGTGTCAGGTGCAATGCTCCCCCTACAATTAGAGGTACAGCAATTGCTCCAGCGTACATGGCCATGACATGCTGGAAGCCCAGCGCGAATAACTTTTGTTTACTTAACATCCCACATTCTCCTTAACGGGAGGAATCACCGCTCCAGCTTCCTCTATAAAATGAACCTCGCCTGGTGCCATGAAAGCGATACGCGCAAGAGAACGCACGGCAATGCCTCTTTGCTCCAACAGTCCACGACCTTCCTGGAAGCTCTTCTCAATTACACAGCCAACCCCGGCCAGCTCCGCTCCTGCTTCCTTCACAATATCCGTAAGTCCAACCAAGGCTGCGCCAGTAGCCAGAAAATCATCCACGATCAGCACATGGTCGCTGGCATCAAGATATTTTTGGGAAATGCTCACCTGATAGGTTTCCTGCCGAGTGAACGAATGAACCTCTGCGAAGTATACCTGCTCATTCAGCGTGATTGCCTTCTTTTTCTTCGCATAAATGAACGGGACCCCCAAGGCAATAGCAGTAGCCATAGCAAATTGAATACCACTAGCTTCAATTGTAAGCACCTTGGTGATCGGAGCACTGCCGAAAAGGCGTGCAAACTCCTTACCAATCTCCAATGCTAATGCTGTATCTACCTGATGATTCAAAAATGAATCTACCTTTAATACGGTGTCAGATAAAATTTGTCCTTCTTGACGAATACGTTCCTCCAAAGCTTTCATTATGCGAGTATCGCTCCTTCTGTACTTTAAAATAGTATAAAACCTGCCAAAACCAAAAAAGGACAGGCTCCCTTGAGTTGTTTCTCAAGTGAAGCCTGTCCTTGGGGTTGTCATCCCTGACGGATTGGCGCACAAATAAATGCCCGCATTCATCCAAAGCCGATGCGCTATCACTCATAGTCGGACGATTACAGTGGTCATCCGGTAGAAACTTTTGGGCCATATCCCCAATATTATACGAGTCATATGAAATTGATATCTTGTATACTACACCCTCTGGCGGGCGGTTTCAAGACTATTTTTCATACAGACAGCGGCATTTGGAGAACCTTCCACAATTGGAATATCGTAAAATCAAATCGACCTTTGTTCAAGGTATATATATTGTGAGGACTTTGCATTATCCTGATTGTAGAAAACAGATAAAAAAACAAAAATGCATACAAAACAACACTTGATTTTAATTATAATTTTAAAAAACAAAAATAAAACCACAAATCCCACTTCCGTTTCTGTTGACTGCAAAGAAAAACGGAAGTAGTATGGAGTTAGTTAAGAAAACAAAAGGCAGACTTTCAGGCTGCCCGTATTTTATCCATGCAAGGAGATTGGATATGAATAATTATCTTGCTGTTGATATTGGAGCTTCAAGCGGAAGGCTCGTAAGTGCAACTCTGCAAGGTGACCAGCTACACTTGCAAGAGCTTCACCGTTTCAACAACTCCTTTACCGAAAAAAACGGACACGATTACTGGAATATCGACGAACTATTAAATGAGATTATTCAGGGCTTGCAAAAAGCTAAACAAAAAGGGATTCATTCCTGTACGCTCGGCATTGATACATGGGCTGTAGATTACGTGCTGCTTGATCAGAAAGGTAACCGCATTCATGAGGTATACGCTTACCGGGATGCACGTACCCTCCATGCACCCGACAGGCTGCATCAGCTCATCAGTCAAGAGGCTGTGTATGAGAAAACAGGCATTCAGGAATTAAACTTTAATACCCTTTATCAACTGTTCGTCCATGATCGGGAACAGCTTGCCCAGGCGAATAAAATATTGATGGTCCCCGATTATCTGTACTATCGCCTGACAGGCATCATGATCAATGAAATGACGAATGCGTCCACGATGCAGCTTCTCAACGTGAACTCCCGAGAGTTTGATGAAGACCTTCTCTCCCTGCTCCAACTGCGACGCAATCAGTTTTCAGAGCTTGCCGAGCCTGGACGGGTTCTGGGTTCTCTTTTGCCGGAGCTTGTTCAAAAATACGATCTTCCGGACTGTCAGATCATTCTAGCGCCGACTCACGATACTGCATCGGCTGTTGCAGGTGTTCCGTCACAGCGGGAAGAACCTTGGGCTTATATTAGCAGCGGAACGTGGTCACTACTGGGAATGGAACGATCCGAAGCCTTGAATACCAAGGCAGCCATGCAGGCGAACTACACGAATGAGTGGGGCGCTTACGGTACGTACCGTTTTCTGAAAAATATTATGGGATTATGGATGATTCAGGAGGTTAGAAGAGAGGGCGGTTCCGCACATAGCTTTGCCGAATTGGCCGAACTAGCTTCAGCAGAGGCACCGTTTGTCAGTCTCGTCCTCTGTAACCAGTCATCCTTTTTAAACCCGGATAGTATGACCGTTGAAATCCAGCGATTCTGTGAAGAAACAGGCCAGCCCATCCCCAGGACGCCGGGTTCACTCGCCCGCTGTATTTTTGACAGTCTGGCCTTAAGCTACCGCGATGCCTTACACGAACTGCAATGTTTAACAGACGAAACGATTACCAGATTGCACATTGTCGGCGGAGGCGCTAACAACGAATTACTATGTCAGCTAACCGCCGATCTCTTGGGAATTGAGGTTCAGGCAGGTCCTTCCGAATCTACGGCCATCGGCAATATTGTCGTGCAATTAATTAGCTCTGGTGTTCTTGAGGATCTCAAAGCTGCTGGCCGAACCATCGCCCGCTCCTTTCCGACTCGGCTATATGAGCCACAATTGGTGGAAGGCATGCAAGAACTTTTGGATCGCTGGGAGCACCTTAAGATACAAGCAACATCCTCTATTCACATATCTCAATAAAGGAGTAAAGCCATGAACGAAGCTATTGAAGCCAGTTATAACGAAGCGAAAAAGCTGTATGCCCGCCACGGTATTCAAGTTGACGATATTTTACGGAAGCTTTCACAAATCAAAATATCACTGCACTGCTGGCAGGGAGATGATGTTCAGGGATTTCTGTTCAAAGACAAACAGCTTAGCGGGGGGATTGCCGTAACGGGCAGCTACCCGGGCAGAGCAGGCACGCCGCATGAGTTGCGTCAGGATTTAGAAAAAGCTCTATCACTCATTCCGGGTAAACACAAGGTCAATTTGCACGCAATCTATGCGGACACCACAGAACAAGTGGATCTGGATCAACTGGAGCCACGCCATTTTCAGAACTGGGTAGACTGGGCTAAGCAGCAAGGGCTTGGGCTTGATTTTAATCCAACACTGTTCTCCCATCCCAAAGCGGAAGACGGCTTCACACTGAGCCATAAGGATTCGAAAATTCGTGATTTCTGGATCACACACTGTAAAAAATCACGTAGGATTGCAGAGCATTTTGGAAAAGAACTCGGTCAGCCCTGTGTCACAAACCACTGGATGCCGGATGGTTACAAGGATACCCCTGTTGGTCGGTTGGCTCCAAGAGAACGGCTGCGTGATGCGCTGGACGAAATTTTCAGCGAGGAAATCAGCGAGGAATACAACATCGATGCGGTTGAAAGCAAGCTGTTTGGCATTGGCTCGGAAAGCTATGTCGTGGGCTCCCATGAATTCTATATGGGCTACGCCCTGACACGCGGCAAATCCATCTGTCTCGACTCTGGTCACTTCCATCCAACCGAAGTCATTTCGAACAAACTGTCCTCTGTGCTGATGTTCACCGATCAATTATTGCTCCATGTCAGCAGACCGGTTCGCTGGGACAGTGATCATGTCGTGACAATGGACGACGAATTGCTGGACATTGCCCGTGAGCTGGTTCGCGGTGAATTGCTTTCCCGAACCCATATCGGTCTTGATTTCTTTGATGGAAGTATCAATCATGTAGCAGCATGGATCATCGGAACACGCAACACGATCAAAGCGCTGCTTCGCGCTATGCTCGAACCGATTGAAGCATTAAAGCAGGCGGAAGAGGAACGGGACTTTACCACTCGTCTTGCTCTGGTCGAAGAGTTTAAATCGTATCCGTTTGGTGCCATATGGGATTACTATTGCGCTCAAAACGGCGTTCCTGTTCGTGAGGAATGGCTGGCCGAAGTTAAAAATTATGAACAACAGGTACTGCTGAAACGTTAACCACTGTACTGATAATGCTTATATTCATATCATCCAAAAGGGAGAGATTATCCATGACTACTGTACTGGAGAATCAAAAAGAACGAAAATCGGGACTGGATATCCCATTTGTTCGCGAGATGGCGGAAATTACACAAAACATGTGGAAATTCGGCTGGGATGAACGCAATGGAGGTAATGTAAGCTATATTCTGGATGAAGCTGAGGTTGCAAAATATATAGATATTCATCAGGTCATTCGGACGATTAAACCTGCTTTCCCGGTGAATGAACTGGCTGGTAAATATTTTATCGTCACCGGATCAGGGAAATATTTCAAAAACGTAATTGCAGATCCAGAAGCTAACTTAGGAGTCCTTCGTGTCTCCCAGGATGGCGAGCAATTGGAAGTCTTGTGGGGCCTCAAACATGGCGCAGTGCCTACCAGTGAGTTGCCTTCCCATTTTATGAGCCACATTGAGCGCTTGAAGGTCGACCCTAACCATCGTGTTGTGATTCATAATCATGCCACCCATGTTATTGCCATGACCTTCATTCATAGTCTGGACGAAAACCAATTCACCAAAACGCTGTGGGAAATGTGTACTGAATGTATTGTCGTCTTCCCAGACGGTATCGGTGTAATCCCTTGGATGGTACCGGGTTCCAGCGAAATCGGCCGCGAAACGGCTAAAAAAATGAAGGATCATCACGCTGTATTATGGCCTCATCATGGCATTTTCGGAACGGGCAGCTCCATTGATGAAGCATTTGGCCTGATTGAAACGATTGAAAAAGCGGCGCAAATTTATATGCTCATTGCTCACCATGATATTCAGCAACGGATTACAGATCAGGAATTGGCCGATCTGGCCAAAGCCTTCAACGTTACTCCAAAAGAAGGAATCCTGAACGTATAAATATAGACTAATCTCCATCTCATAATATAGAACTTAAAAGGCTCCAAGGCTCGTCTCAACCGGCCATGGAGCCCTTGGCACACCTAGTTTTAATTACATAACCCTTAATTCCAATGAATTAACTTGTAATTATGCTTTCCTTTATATACAATAAAATCAAAATTCCCTTATCTCCACCAAAGGAGAGGTGACAAGTTATGAAAAGAGCAAAAAATGAAGATCACTTCGACATCGTGGAAGACCATTATTTCACAGCCACCGAACTGGAAAAATCCAGCGCCGTTTGGCCTGTCAGACTAGGTATGGATATTTCGAAAACAAGCTGCCATGTCGGTCCCAAGGCTGTTCCTTATTTTTATTTGATATTTGTACTTGAAGGTCAGGCTGAGTTTATTTATAAACAACAAAAATACCGTGTCCAAAAGTCTGATTTATTCTGTTTTTTTCCGCATCTTGCCCATGAATATTACACCGATCAGGAGCACCCGTTGCAAAAGGTATGGATTGCCTTTGAGGGACCCAAGTCCCTCGCATTGCTGGAGCGGATCGGAATTAATCCCTCTACGCCATTGATGGCTAACGCAGTGAGCGAGGAAATCCTCAGACTTATCTCCAACCTGTTTTCCATCGTACACGACAACAGCAGACAGCGCAGCGATCTGGCCCGCTTGATTACACTGCACCAGATCTTCGAGGAGTTATCCCGCAACACATCTGACGTGCTGCGCAACTTTGTATGCTCTGATTATTGGCTCCAGCAGGGGAAAGATTACATTGAAATGCATTATTGTGACCGTGTTACGATTGAACAAATTGCCGAGCATGTAGGTGTGGATCGTGCGCATTTTTCACGTAAATTCCATTCCACCTTCCTCATCTCTCCCGCCAAGTATTTGCAAAACCTCAAGATTAACGAAGCCAAAAGATTACTGGAGCAGACGACTTACAATTTGTCGATCATAGCCCAGTCCATCGGCTATACCGATATGTCCACCTTTTCCAAGGCATTTAAGAAAACAGCAGGGATTCCACCGCGTGAGTATCGCTTCCGACATCAGTCCCGGCAAGAGATTCGTACCGTCAACGCTTAGTCGGAATCCAGTAACGTTAAAGAGAGCCACTGTATACGGTGTCTCTCTTTTTATGACCTGATCCTAATTCCCACTTGGTTCTGAGCCCTTTCAACGCTATAATAGGCATCAAACCAACAGGAAAGGTACGTGAAATCCATGCTGCGATTCAATGCGATACGTACGGGCTATCTGCTGGGCATCTCACTGATACTGGCCGCAATTATTTATTTTTTCGCCTCCAATTGGGGTGGACTGGATCGGACATTCAAGATTGTACTTGCTGCTGCACTTATTGTTCTGTTCTACGGCTTGTCTTTTGTATTTGCACGGATACGTGCTGTTCCCGGTCAACAAGCTTTTCTGTCTAATATGTTTTTGGTGGCTGGCTGTATAGCCTTTGGCGTTTCCGTGGCATTGCTCGGTCAAATTTACAATTCCCATGCGGACAGCTACGGATTGTTTTTCATTTGGTCGGTGCCGGCTCTACTGCTTAGCTGGATTACTCGCTACAATCCTTTTTATATGCTGTCTTATGTACTAATTCATCTTGGTTTGTGGCTTTATTTTTACCCTACGATGCAAAGTGTGCCTTATAGCGAGCTGGAATCGTTGTCCATTGCCGGAATGTTCGCAATAGTCAATCTGCTGCTATGTTTATTGGCGTTTCTCGATCGTATACATTCTGCTCCACTACAATATATGAGCTTTACGGTTTTCCATATAGCTATGTTAGCGATGACCAATTCCTTTGCATTTGATGAGTATGGCATGGTCATGAATGTACCGCATATTGCTGCGATTGCTTTAGGATTTTATATATTTATCAAGGTGCGGCTGAATAAAACGCTACTGACCTTGAATGCATTGGCACTTTCGGCGTTTGCTGTCTTTAAATTTATAGAGCTGGCTGAGGCGTACTCCTCATCTCTGTTTTTTGTTTTTGGTTTGATTTTTGTGGCGTTGCTGCTGACGGGTAACGTGTGGTTTTTCCGCTATTTGAATCGTTTGGGGAAAACACTGCCGGATTCAGGGACAACGGACATCAGTACATCAAAGAATGAAGCGACCGTCCACGAGGAACATGGCAGTGAATGGATTAGCAAAACCGTATCCCGTGTGATCAAAGTGGTTGGAGTGCTGATCGGCAGTATATCTCTCATCGGATTGATTATGATTAGCACGAATGTAAACCACACCGAATATGTACTGTTGGTTGTGTCGTTGCTGCTTATGATTTTGATGATTGTCATACCGGAATCCAAGCTGGATTCGGTAATACGTTATACACTGCTGACCATCAGCTATATTACAGGCTTGGCGGCCATTCTATGGTCAGATCAGTCGCTGCTTTCGGTATTATTTCTGATCGTTTCCATCGCTGGATGGTTTCGCTCCAAGGGGAAAAGGCAGTTGTTTTTTGCCTACACCTTTGTAAACCTGAATCTGGCGACCATTTTATTTCAGCAGTATCAGGAGTGGGATGGTTGGAACTGGACCTATAAGTTCATCATCTTCTCTCTTTTCATCGTCAATGCCGTGTTATATGGGGTAAGTTACTTTATATCCAAGACGGAGTTAAAAGAACATCTACGGAATAGCTCATTATTTTTCAGCTTGCTGTTCCTGTTTTGGGCGACGTTTTTCGAGGATGTCGTTCCACACTCTTATATGTTCATTAACATTTTTTATTTTGTTATCGTTACCGGGATGGTCTTTGCCTTTGCCCGTCTGAAACAAAAATCGGAGGCTATCACGAGCGTTGTCTTCTGGTTTATTTTTATCGGCTTCAAATATTATGATTTATTGTGGACGCTACTGTATAAATCTTTTACGCTGGCGCTACTGGGGATCATTGCGCTCGGAATTACCTGGTGGGCGGATCGGCGAATGGCCCATAGCGGCAAAGCAGCATTCGATGCCGACCACCGCAGCTTTAGCTTTATGCGCTTAAGCCCGTTACTCATTGCCATTGTCATCGTGCTACAGCTGGGGATCATCGGCTATCAGACGGCGAGAAGTGAAACCCTGCTCGCCACAGGGGCTTCCATTAAGCTCAAACTAGCTCCTGTAGACCCGCGCTCCCTGCTGCAAGGCGATTATGTGGCACTGAATTACGACATATCTACCCCGCCTTCCAAGTCCCCTCTTCAGGAGGAGGAATGGAGCCGAGGCAAGGTCAAAGTCGTTCTCACACCAGATAGCCAAGGAGTATACGTCGCGGATCGCCTATATCAAGATGGTGAAAAACTTGCCAGCCATGAGGTCATTCTAAATGGACAATGGTATGGTTCCCGTATTCTGTACGGTATTGAGAATTATTTCATTCCTGAGGGAACCGGACGTACTGTAGAACAGAACGCACATTTTGCCCATATTCGGGTGAGCCGCAATGGAGACGCGCTGCTGGAACGTTTGGCAGAAAGCTGACCGGATCGGCGCAGGCAGTAAACAAAGCAGGCTGAACCAAGTTGTGCTCCATTACTGGAGCACAACTTGGTTCAGCCTGCTTGTTCTTTTTCGGGCCATCGTTTATCTCCGTTTATTCATCTCTCGACCATGATGCTATTTCTTTAATATCCTGCGGCTGAGTCCGGCAACAACCGCCAATCAGACGAGCTCCCGCTTCATACCATTGGCGGGCACTTTGTCCGAATGTCTCTGTACAAGTGCTGCCGTGCCATGTCTTGGTGACCGGGTCATATTCCTCCCCCAGATTGGGATATACCACCACAGGCTTATCCGTGTGGCTGCGTATTTCGTGAATAAGCGATGGAACGAATTTCGGCAAAGTGCAATTGATTCCTACAGCAGCCACTTGCTCATGCCCATTCAGCCACTCAGCACATGCAGCGGCAGACTCACCATTGCTGATATGCTGCCCATCCTTTGCGCTAAAGCTGATCCAGGCATACGTGCCAGGGAATTCCTTCAGCAATCGGGCGATGGCCTTGGCTTCAACCAGACAGGGTATCGTTTCACAAGCTAAAATATCTGCACCCGCCTCAATCAGAGCTTTCATACGCGGCCTGTGGAACTCCACTAGCTGTTCCTCGCTCAGTTTGTAATCGCCGCGATACTCTGATCCATCTGCCAAAAACGCCCCGTAAGGGCCTACAGAGGCCGCGACTAGCGGCTTGGGACGATGCCGCTGACTTGCAGTAGCCGTCACGTCAGCCCAAAACTCATCGCGTGCCTGCACAGCAATCCGCACCGATGATTGAATCAGCTCCAGCGCCTCATTTTCGCTTAGGCCTCGTTTAACATAGCCTTCAACGGTAGCCTGATAGCTCGCAGTAATCGCACAGTCTGCCCCAGCCTCAAAATAATCTCTATGCACACGCTTGATCGACTCCGGATGCTCATGGAGGATTTTAGCTGACCATAAGCTATCGTTCAGATCATGTCCATGACGCTCCAGCTCGGTCGCCATTGCGCCGTCCAGCACGATCAGCTGAAATTCGTCCAGTATATGTTGTATCGGATTCATGCGGCCCCTCCTGCTCGTCTTTTCTATTTAACCCACTAATCAAGTGGGTTTTAATGATTTACATTATAGCACGAATGTTGATGAGCACTAACAAAGCCAAGAAATAATCATTCCGTGAAGACGTCCCCTCTCGTTTCATTTGCCATCTGATGTAACGTATAAATTTTTTAAATTAGTTTCATAAGTTAAATTAATTAGATATTGTTCTTTTTTTCACAAAGTCATTTTACTATAAAAGTGCAAACCAACACTTTGGCCAAAAGATCAGGGAATTGCATCGTCATTTATGTGAAAAAAGGTACAAGAGAGGGTTTTATTTATGTCTTTACTAGAAATGATTACAGCGACCTTAACAGATAACAAAATTGTCAGTTCTATCGCTTCCACCGTTTTTATTATCCTTCTTGGTTTCTTTTGCCGCAAGAAGGGGATTTTTAACGCAGCAGTAGGAAAGTTGTTATCCAAGGTTGTTCTAACCGTGGCTCTACCAGCACTAGCCTTTAATTCTTTCATGCAGGACATTAATCCTACAATGTTAAAACAAGGAATGAATGTTTTAATATGGGGAGTTCTAATTTATATTATTCTCATCTTTATTTCTAAACCGTTCTTTCTGAGCTACAACAAGGATAAACAGGATGTTTTGCGGGTGTTAACCATTTTCGGTTCTACGACTTTCTTCGGAATTCCAATTGTCGGAGCCATTTACGGTCCTACCGGAGTGATGTACAGTTCCATTTTTAACATAGGGTACCGCATTTTCTTATACTCCTATGGCTATATCAAAATGAGCGGCTTGAAAATGGAGCTTAAAAATCTCAAAACCATGTTTTTGAATCCGATCGTTATCGCCACGTTTCTAGGCCTGTTTGTTTGGTTGTTTCAAGGTTATTTGCCACAGATGAGTGTAGCTACAGAGGATGGGGCCATTCAGCAGTTCGCCTTTCTAAGAATTGATCAAACCGCTGGCTGGCTGTTCAAGCCCATGACCTACCTTGCTGGACTAGCTTCTCCGTTAGCCTGGTTATCGATTGGCTCGACATTAGGGGAGATCAGCTTCAAGTCGGCAGCTACTGATAAGACCTCTTGGTATTACAGCATAGTTAAGGTTTGGCTTGTACCCATTGTTAACATCGTCTTGCTGGCTTTGTTGACTGTATCTCATATTCTGTCAGTCGATTCTGTCGCTTTAGCTACTATTGTCATCATGATGGCTACTCCAACAGCTACCGTAGCCGCAGCCTATGCGATCAGTTTTGATAAGGAAGCCATATTGACCTCCAATGCATCGCTTCTATCAACTATTACTTCTGTCGTCATGATTCCAGTGTGGATCGTTACGCTCAATGTCATTGATAAAATTGGAATTTTCTAAATCAGGGGGAAAACAACATGTTAAAAATCATTTGCTATGGTGTCCGTTCTTATGAGAAACCCTATTTCCAGGATCTCAATAAATATAACTTTCAACTAACGCTGGTAGAAGAGTTGTTAACCACTAGCAATGCAGAATTGGCACAGCATCACGATGCCGTTTTGCTAAGAGGAAACTGTGCTGCCAATCGGGAAAATATCACAAAATTCAATGAATACGGCATTCGATATGTTTTTACCAGAACAGTCGGAATCAACCACATTGATTTGGATGCCTGCAGCGAATTCGGAATGAAGGTGGCACGCGTACCATCCTACTCTCCGAATGCCATCGCCGAGCTCTCCTTAACCTTAGCAATGATGCTGTTCCGACACACCGCTTATATGACTACCAAAAGCTCGTTCAAAAATTTTATTGTGGACGAGCATACATTCAGCAAAGAGATCCATAACTGTAAAGTTGGGATAATTGGGGTCGGCCGCATTGGTCTGACAGAAGCCAAATTATTTAAAGGATTAGGTGCTTCTGTTATCGGCTATGATGTGTACCAATCGGACGCAGCCAAGGAAGTCATTCCATTCACAACCTTGGATGAATTACTAGCAGAGTGTGATGTCGTTAGTGTGCATGTTCCTTATCTGCCGGGACAGAACGACAAAATGATTAACGCCAGCTTTTTAGCAAAAATGAAAAAGGGATCTATTCTTATCAATACATCACGTGGAGAATTACAAGATAACCAAGCCATTTTGGACGCTTTGCTCAGTAACCATCTGGAAGGCTTCGCTACGGATGTCTTCCCTAAAGAAGATGAATTATTCTTTAAAGCATTTGAACCATGGCAAATGCTCCCGGACCCAACGATCCAGAAGCTTGTGGAGCTGTATCCAAGAGTTTTGGTAACGCCTCATGCTGGCTCGAATACCGTTACGGCGTTATCCAACATGATTGAAACTAGCTACGACAACTTCCATGATATCGTTACAACTCATTCTTCAGATAACCTGGTCCCACTTCCTGTTCTCTCTATGAAATAATTAGGAAGCTCGGTACTCTTGTGAACAAAAAAAGAACCGCTATTTCCAGATTACAATGGAAATGGCGGTTCTTTTATATCAGGATTCAACTGATATAGCATTAGCGGCCTGCCAACCTTGTGATATTCTATCGATTCAACCAGGAAGCCATCGTCCACCAGGAACTGAATATATTTTTTTACCGTGATACGGGACAAGTCCACTTCTCTGGCTAACGTTTCAACCGAGAATGGTCCGTCCAGCTCTTGAATACTCTTCAGTATCGTGGTCATGGTCAGTTTGGACAAATTTTTAGACAGGTTTTTCGGTAGATTATGCGATGGATGTTCAACAGGTTTTTTCTTCTCCACACCCGTATACTCTTCTTTATTAAAATAATGGTCAATGACAGCTTGATTAATTCCGTTCCCTTCCTCCATCACCGTGGCTAGGCGCTGGATTTTCTCAACAGCCAGTCTAAAGCGTTCGAATGTAAAGGGTTTAATTAAATAGTCTGCAACACCATAAAAAACAGCTTCCTTCACCGTCTGAATATCTTTTGCAGCCGTAATTAAAATAACCGAAGCATGATATTGATGCTCCTGCATATGTGATAATAAAGTTAATCCGCTTTTTCCAGGTAAATAAACGTCCAGTAATACCAGATCCGGTTTCCATTTTTGAAGACAGTCCTGTGCTTTCTTGACGGTATCTGCCTTACATACAACGTCCAAATTGTCCATGCGCTCGATAAACTGTTGATTGAGCTCAGCAACCATCGGATCATCCTCAACAATTAGAACTTTCATTCATTTGTCACCTCCAATGTACAGGGCAACTCTACATAAATACTTGTTCCCAGACCCGGTTGGCTATCAAGCTCAATGATTCCTTGATGATTTTCCACCATGGTTTTAACCAGATTCAAGCCGTAGCCTCTGTCTTCTCCTTTGGTTGAAAAGCCATGCTCGAATATTCTTTTTTGCATCTCAAAATCAATCCCCAACCCATTATCTTTCACTTTCAAAATAAATACATTTCCCTCACACTCATAGTTCAATTTCAGCTCAATTTTGCCGGGTTCTTTTTTTTGTAAGATGGAATCTATGGCGTTGTCAAAAAAATTACCCAGGATGTGTATGACATCATGAACGATATCCTGCATCTCCACATTAGAGACATTCGAGCTTTCTGCAAGAAGAACCGAAATATTCTGTTCGCGTGCTTCGTTGATTTTACCCATAATAAAACCTGCTAATGCCGGAACTTTAATTCTCTCAGTCAGAAAGCCTACCTCGTCTTGATACCGGTGATTTAGCTGCTGAATATATTGACTGACCTCCGCATATTTCCTCATTTCAATCAGCCCGGATATTACGTGCATTTTGTTCATAAATTCATGAGTCTGTCCACGAAGGGAGTTAATATAATATTTTGTACCACTTAACTGGTTACTAAGATGAATCATCTCGGATTGGTCGCGCAACGTTGCAACCGCCCCAAAAAACTCATTTTCAATATATATAGGGGTTACTGTCGCAATGACTTCTATACCATTCACATAAAATGAGCGATCCTTGATCTTCTTCTTATCATCAAACACTCTCTTGAAGAGTACGTTATAAAAGTTGGTATCTAGCTGCTCGCCAATCGGGGCTTTTATCTCTTGGTTCGCCAGTTGGTACTTGGCCTGAGCTTCTTTGTTCATGAGCATAATTTTCTTGTCCGCCGAAATGGCTATAATTCCTTCAGCGACCTCATTTTCAATAATTTCTTTTTCGCGCAATCGTGTTGCTATCTCTTGCGGCTCAAGCCCAAATAAAATCGTTTTGATTTTCTGAGCCAGAATGATCGCGCCCAAAACTCCACTAAAGAGTCCCAGCATCAGCCCCCCAAAAATGGTATACTGCGCCTGCATCAAATCATGATTTAGGGTCCTCATGGTCAGCCCTACACATACAATGCCAATGACCTCATGCTGTTGATTAAATATCGGCGTAAAATATCGGTAACCTTTGCCCAAAATACCTATATTCTCAGAAAAATGTCCCTGACCGGATAGCGCTCTTCTGGCATCATTCAAATCAGAGAACGGTTTGCCAACCATCGTTGCATTCGGATGAGATAGCCGAATTAAATCGTGGTTCAGAATGACTACAAAATCCACATTAACGTTGTGCATGACTCCAAGCGAGTAGTCTTGGATCTGCTTCACAGGGACTCCCTGCTCAACATTACGAATAACATCGTTGTCACTAGCGACCACCTTGGCAATACCCGAAAGTTTTTCCTTCGTATTATCAAAATGTTGGTTAATTACGAAATTACGAATGAGAAGCAAGGATATAATTAAGGAAATAATAATAGCTAAAACAACCAAAATAATAATCATGAATTGTAGCGAAACTTTGAATTGTCGTCTCGGCTTCGACTTACCTATTAACCGCAACCCCATCACCCAGCTTCTTTGTCAAGCTCTCCATTAGGAAAAAGAGCCTATCTCTTTCCCTATAATCCCTTGTTATTCGACACCGTTTGACAATTTCCTTCTTCATCTGCAAGCTCTATGCATTCCAGCGACAACAACGTAAACTTTATCTGAATTAAGACAATATGCTGAATAAGGAAGTATCAACTCTCCATAATAAGGACGTATACCTAACGAAATGGAGGATATAGGATGATCGAAAATCTCGAAAGTAACTACAACTGCGCCAATGCAGGGCAGGATCTTCATCAACTAAAACAGGAACTCGCCGCGCTTCAGGAACAAGGTGCGAACGACCAGGCATCCGAGGATGCCATCCATCGACTGGAAAATCAAATTTCGTTCATCTTGAACAAGTGCGATATTAACCACTAGTTGAAGCTTGGCTATTTCAGTAAATAAATAAAACCGGCTTGTCTTTTAAAGACAAGCCGGTTCTATATGAATTAGTGTATGCTAAAAGGTTTCAAATTCACAAAATTCCCCGTATCTCATCCAATGACTGCACCTTTTCCCGCTGCATCCATTGTTCAAGTCCATGTACCAGTTCAGCCCCTGCATGTAAATGGACAAAGTTGTACGTTCCCACCTGAATGGCAGCGGCCCCTGCCATGGTGAATTCAATAATATCCTCTACCGAGCTAATCCCGCCCATCCCGATCACCGGAATCGACACCGCCTGTGCCACCTGGTGAACCATGCGCAAGGCAATTGGCTTAATTGCCGGGCCGGAAAGACCAGCATACGTGTTGGCGAAGACACTGCGACGCCGGCGTATATCTATTTTCATTGCAGAAAATGTATTGATCAGCGAAACTCCGTCTGCGCCTTCTTCCTCGCACATAACCGCCATCTGCGTGATGTTCTCTGCGTTTGGAGACAGCTTGACGACCAACGGAAGCGCAGTCACATTGCGCACCTGACGCACAACCTCCCGCGCTACCTCCGTCTGGATACCAAATTGCATTCCACCCTGCTTCACATTGGGACACGAAATGTTCAATTCCAGCATATCGACGCCTCTTCGATTCATCGTGCGTCGTTTTTGTGCGTTTTCCGTAATCATCGCTACGGCCTGAACATATTCCTCCAGATTGGAGCCGCCTACGTTGGCAATAATAGCCGTGTTCCAGTGAGTCATGTCATCCAGTTCATCCTTCAAAAAGGCGGCAACCCCCGGATTCTCCAGCCCTACACTATTGAGCATGCCGGATGCTGTCTCATGTATTCGTGATCCCGTATTACCAGCCTTCGGATGCAGGGTTAGTCCCTTGCCGACGATACCGCCCAATAATTCAGGAGAATAAAATTCCGCATACTCACGTCCGAATCCAAACGTACCGGAAGCCATGATGATTGGGTTCTTGAACGGTACACCCGCAATATTACACGCCATGGAGATCATCGAACTCCACCTCCTCCACCGGGAATACAGGCCCTTCTTTACATACCCTCCGATTGCCTCCACGGGTACGCATCGTACAGCCCAAACATGCGCCAATACCACAGGCCATGTGTCTTTCAGTTGAAATATATAAACGGGACGACGTATCCACCGTTTTCATGGCGAGTGCTTGCAACATCGGAGTTGGCCCGCAGGAGAACATATTTGCATAAAGCGTCGGATCGACCTGTTCGACGATGCTTCCCCCTACCTTGACCTGTACAGATGCCGCCACAGCTTCGAACGCTTCAACCCCGAAGGCTTGCTGTGCAAACCCCAGGTAAACATGCGCATGCGGGTAGTACTTTGCAGCCAACAGCAACGGAGCTGTACCCATGCCACCGCCGATTAAAGCCAAACTACCCTCTACCTGCGGAAAACCGTTTCCGAAAGGTCCTTCTAACTGAATCTCCTGACCAGGCTGTAATTGGGAAAACAAATTTGTCCCCTCTCCAACAACCCGGTACAAAAAGGAAATACTCTCTTCCCCGATATCATAAATGCTGATGGGTCTGGGCAGCAGTGGATAACCTGTCCCGCTGCGCAGCATGTAAAACTGCCCCATGTTCCCTTTAAACTTTCCCTCTATTTTCATCACATAGATGCCCGGAACGAGCGCCACATTCGAAATTACGTTAGCCATATAACCCCTCCACTAACCACTCACTATAACGTAAAAGCAGCAACTATTACGTGACTATTTTCACATTTTAGGGCAACGTTTCGCCCTACGACTCGTGATATAAAAAAGCGTACTCCTGTTAGAGAGTACGCTTGTGTATTTAACTAATGGCTTCGCGCTCCGCATTGCGGCTACCCTTGGCATCCTTACGGATTTGCTTGCTGCGTAGCTGTCCGCAGGCTGCGTCAATATCGACTCCATGCTCCAGCCGAACACTACAGCTAATGCCTTGTTTTTTCAGCACATCATAGAAGCCCGTAATCGACTCCGACTCACTCCGCTGGTATTGGCTATGCTCATCCACCGGATTGTACGGAATCAGGTTTACATTGGCCAGATTACGACGATGGCCCACCAGCTCAGCCAGTTCGAGCGCATGCTCCTTACCGTCATTAACATCCTTCAGCAGGATGTACTCCAGCGTAATCCGACGATTTGTTTTGTCCAAATAATAATCAATCGCCTGCATGAGTTTCTCAATCGGAATCGCACGGTTGATCTTCATAATGCGAGTACGAATCTCATTATTCGGAGCGTGGAGGGAGATCGCCAGATTGACATGCAGGTCGGAATCTGCAAATTCAATGATTTTATCGGCAAGTCCACTTGTGGAAACGGTAATATGCCGCGGCCCAATCGCCAGCCCTTTGTGATCCTTAATGACCCGAATGAAATCGGACAGGTTCACGAAGTTATCAAACGGTTCGCCAATTCCCATCACCACGACATGACTGACTTGGTCGCCCGGACGTTCCTGATCCAGATACAGCTGGACCTTCATAATTTGCTCTACAATTTCACCGCTGGACAGGTCACGGCTCTTCTTCAACAATCCGCTCGCACAGAAGCTGCACCCAATGTTACATCCTACCTGCGTAGTCACACATACGGATAAGCCAAACTTATGCCGCATCAATACCGTCTCAATCAAATTACCATCCTGAAGCCGGAACAAGAACTTGACCGTCCCGTCTGCTGACTGTTGCTTCACGTGTTCTTCAAGTGTTTCAATGGAAAAGTGCTCTGCCAACAGGCGAGTACAATCCTCATGTACCTCTGCCATTGCTGCAAAATCAGTAACCCTCTTCCGATACAATGCGTCCCATACCTGCAATGCCCGGGATTTCTTATGTCCATGCTCGATGAGCCATGCTGTCAATTGAACTAGCGTTAATCCATAAATGGATTCTTTTTTCATGTTCGATCCTCATTTCAAAACATTCAAATTCGTCTTCCTCTATATAAAACTAAGCACGCACCATTCGTCTCAACCATCATTGCATCATAGCATGTTTAAGCTATCTGCGCTATTTAAGCGCCTCTTTCATTGTCCCAAATTTTAATTATGAACACAAGGGGGCAGGCACATTGTTTCTCCAAAATTTCATTGTGAAATTATGTCTTGAAACCAAGTACAAGCCACATTAAACTATGCGACAGAACCTGTTCAACAAGAGCACGCAAAGACAGGATTACAGATACTCCTAATGATATGATTACAACTAAGGAAGGTGATGCGGTTGGAATGGTTGCTTCAGATCAAGAACGCACTCGATCTGATGGAAGAGAGAATGCAGCAGCCACTCGATATCGAGGAAATTGCAAAGGCAGCCTACTCGTCTCCTTTCCATTTTCAGCGCATGTTTCATATGCTAACCGGCGTCACGGTTGCAGAATATGTGCGCAAACGTCGATTGACCTTGGCTGCTCAGGAATTGAGTCTTTCTTCCGCCAAGGTGCTGGATGTAGCGTTCAAATACGGATATGATTCCCCCGAATCTTTTTCTAAAGCGTTCCGGAAGGTACACGGTATTTCTCCCTCTGAGGCCAGAAGCCCTGGGGTGAACCTGAAAGCCTTTCCACGCATCACCTTCCATCTATCGTTGAAGGGAGATCAGGAAATGGATTACAAAATTGTAGAGAAAACGGCCTTTACGGTCATTGGCAAGTCCATTCAAGTCACCACTAAGAACGGCGATAATCTTCGAGAAATCCCAAAATTCTGGAACGAACTGAATGCGGATGGTACATCGGATCGGATTCATGCCTTGGGGACAGGCGACGATATACTCGGTATATGCTTGGACATGAAACATGGGGAGGAGACGTTTAGTTACTTAATCGCCGCAGAAGGCAGCGAAGACGTAGCGACCGCGAATGGGCTGGAATCCAGAACCATTCCGGCTTCAACCTGGGCAGTGTTTACATCCATCGGCCCTATGCCTCACTCGATCCAAAAGGTATGGCAAAGAATTTTTCAGGAATGGTTCCCTGCCAGTAATTATGAGCATTCAGGCGGCCCGGAACTAGAAGTGTATACTATGGGAGATTCACATGCTGAAGACTACCGAAGTGAAGTTTGGATTCCGATTAAGAAAAAGTAAACAAACCGAACCGACTGCCGATTGCAGTCGGTTTTATACCGTACTGCATTTACATCATAAGATGACAGAAAACACAATTCCCTGCATACTCGCTACTCTAGCTCAATGCACCGAGGACCATTCCCCAAGCTCCTCCTTCAACACAGAATATAGCCTTGAGCTTGCCAGCCTTAGCGGATAGTCTGTTGCTTTGCAAAGAAGGCCGAAGGTCATATCGATCAGGCTGCCGCTTAATTCCCTCACCGCTACTCCTGCCGGGATAGGACTGACCAGAATTTGTGGCACAAGGGCAATACCCAAATCGCTTTCCACATAAAATTTCAGAGCCGTCATGCTGCCAATTTCCATCGTGTCTAGCGTGGTTATTCCATATTCCTTCATGACCATTTCAAGTTTGCGACGATATGGACAGCTGGCCGATGTAATAAGCAACCGATGCCCCTGTAAATCCTCTGGCCCAATGTTTTCTTTTTCCGCAAGCGGGTGATTTTCAGGCATTAAAACTACAAAATTCTCCTTAAATAAAGGTTCAAAATATAGCTCTGTTCCCACATCCGGTGTGGAACACAGCGCTAAGTCAATATCTCCCTTGAGAATACGCTCGCTTAAGGTAGGGGTATTCCCAAACTCAACAGAAACCCGAATATTCGGATAATGGGTTAAGAAGCGTTTTAAAATTTCTGGTAGTCGATAACTGGCAGTCGGTTCGGTCACTCCTATACGAATGTTACCTGTAGTCCCTCTTTGCAGATTGTCCATATTTTCATACAATTGCTCCATATCCTTTACAATATGTAGACTTTGCTCGTAAAACATCCTACCCGCTTCAGTTAACTTTATTTTCTTGCCCCGTTCGATCAGTTGAATTCCCATATCGGACTCCAGCTTCTGTATTTGCATCGTCACGGTAGATTGTGCATAATTCAACTCTTCCGCTGCACGCATAAAACTTCCGTAATTCACAATCATTTGAAATGTTTTGAGCGTTTTAATGTCCATTCTCAGTCTCCTATACGCACAATTAATTCAATTTTATTGAATCATAAATTCAGTTAATTCAATTATACAGAACACAATACATCCTCTACAATGATACATATCAGATCATATTATTTTCAGACGCAAAATGAACTGGTTGGAGAAGGAGCGAATATATATGGATTTACATCAAAAAGTAGCACTGGTTACAGGTGGAGGTACAGGAATTGGGAGAGCCGCATGTATGGCCTTGGCAGATCGAAAAGCTACAGTAGTCGTAAACTATTCCCGCTCTAAAAACGATGCTGAGGAAACGGTACGTATGATCCTTGAAAAGGGCGGACGTGCTATCGCATTACAGGCAGATGTTTCCCGAGATCAGGAAGTTCGAACTATGGTTGACCAGATTGTCCAGCAATTCGGTACGATTGATATACTCGTGAATAACGCTAGCATTACACATCACATTCCTATGGATGATCTGGAGCCAGCCACGGAAGAGGTATGGGATGATCTATTTGATGTAAATGTAAAAGGCATGTTTTACTGTGCCAGAGCCGTAGCTCCTTTTATGAAGCGTAGTAAACAAGGAGCTATCGTCAATCTTGGAAGTATAGCAGGGCAAACAGGGCTAGGTTCCTCTCTTCCCTATGCGGTATCCAAAGCGGCCGTCCACGGACTGACCAAATCTTTAGCACGAGCACTGGCACCGGATATTCGCGTCAATTGCATCGTGCCGGGAGCCGTAGCGACAAGATGGTGGGCAGGCAGAGAAGAACAAATGAATCAACTGTTTCCTCATTTGCTCCTACAGCGCATTTCCACGCCCGAAGATATCGCGAGCATGATCTGCTCTGCTTTGGAACAGGAAGCCATGACAGGCCAGATCATTACGGTGGACAGCGGACAAACACTGTAAAGATACTGGGACTTCTGCGTAAAAAAACAAGCCGCCTTCTCAGACAGAAGGCGGCTTTTGAGCTATCGTATACCGTCGTTGACTACGTTTTAGCTTATAGATACCGCAATTCGTGTACCTTTCACGAATTTAGCAAATAAGTACCGAACAAGCGGCCCTACAATTAAGATCTGCAGAGGGAAAGCAAAAATAAAATTATTAAAAACTAAAGATAAGTAATTTTTAAATAATGAATCTCCCGAAAGACCATTAAAAAAGTAAGCTGTCCCCAATCCATAAAGTGACATACAAAGAACCATTCCAATGACCATACAGCATGAAAGGGACAGAATCACAAATACCTTTTTAGATTTGTCGTATGGTAATGAGAAGGCTATTTTCTTTGCTAGTGGACCGACAATAAATAATTCCAATACGAAAGCAATGATAAAACATAAAATAAATTGAAGAAACATTACTTTTAGAGATATTGTGCCAATCAAGTCATTTGTATATAGATTATAAAATGTCATGAATACGACCATCCCCAAGCACATCATTAAACCAAAATAAAAATTTTCTTTCTTCGTTGTTGGCAATTCCATCATCCCTTCTGTGTACCTTGGTAATTATATAAATAGTCGAAACCTCCACATAAGTGAACTTTCTGTGAACTTTATAGTAAGCGCTTCCCTTTATATATATAAGAAATAGGCATCGTTCAGCTCAACGATACCTCGGAATGTTGCAGTCATATCCCTCAATGATCTGCTTCTAAATCTAAGCCAAATCTCTTCAGCTCAATAAAAACACTTTCCAGTCGCTTCCCTTTTTCCGTTAACGAATATTCAACTCGCGGTGGAACCTCGGCATATACCTTTCTTTCTAACAGGCCGTTATCTTCAAGTTCCTTCAGGCGTAGGGAAAGCGTTTTGGGACTAATCCCCTTCATGGATTTCTGAAGTTGGCTGAATCTCAGTGTTCCTTCGATAAGCAGATCACGGATGATTAGAAAAGTCCATTTCGTTCCGATCAAATCAAGTGTTTGGGCAATAGGGCACGGCTTGCCTGGTATTCCTTTGGTCAATTCAATAGGTTCTTGGGCGTGCATGGGAACTCCTCCAAAAATCATCTGTTAAAACCAATGGTATCACAATAGTTCCTTTTGGGAAACTATATGAATTAAATATCACTACTTCCCTAAATAAACTTACTACATATACAATATCGCTGTAGCAAGTCATGTTTTCTCTAATACGAGGAGGTAATCCATTTGCAAAACAAAAAGATTGTCATTATTGGTGGAAGCTCAGGTATCGGTTTAGAAACAGCTAAGCAAGTCATTTCGCTTGGAGCGGAAGTGGTAATCGCCAGCCGCTCGGAGGATAAATTGCACAAGGCCAAAGAAATGCTGGGCCCTCGTGCTGCAATATATGTGCTGGACACGTCAGATGAGCAGCAGGTAAAATCTTTCTTCGAAAAAGTCGGTCCCTATGATCATCTTATCGTTAGCGCCGCAGAAACATCAGGCGGGTCATTCCTTCAGTTGGAGACGGATCAAGCCCGCAAGCTATTCGAAAACAAATTTTGGGGCCAATATTATGCAGCTAAATACGGGGCTTCCCAACTCTCAACCAAGGGTTCCATTACTTTATTTTCAGGAGTGGTGGCATACAAGCCGATGATTGGCTCCTCTGCGCTCGGTGCTGTGAATGCAGCGGTTTCGAATCTTGGTCAAACCTTGGCGTTAGAACTTGCTCCCATCCGCGTGAATGTCGTCTCACCCGGCATTATTGATACACCTTCCCGCAGCAAAATGCCTGAAAATACGCGTAATCAATTCTATGATACGGTCGCGCATAAGCTTCCTGTAAAGCGAGTTGGACTTGCGGAGGATGTTGCACAAGGTGTACTTTATTTGATTCAAAATCAGTTTGTGACCGGAACCGTCCTTCATGTGGATGGCGGACATATTTTAACATAAAAGCTTCGTCTTAAATCCGTCAGTCATTTAACAAAAAAAACGGAGAACGCTCCCGCACCTTTGCTTGGGCGTTCTCCTCCTTTTCTTATCAATGAATGATTTCAAAAACTTTATCCTAATGATGAATACGACGTTTGTTTCTCAATATGTTGCGAATCATCTTGTGATTGGGGAGCTGCCTGAACAACATATGTCCGGGATGCGGATTAGCCTCGATAATCCAGATTTGACCGCTCTTTTCAATAGCAAGATCGATACCCAGCTCGCGAACCGGATGATTTTTATCTATCGTGTCGGCAATGATTCTAGAAAGCTCGATGATCTGGTCCAGAATCTCTTTCATTTTTATTCTGTCATTTTTAAAGACCCTTAAAAGCACTTTGGACAACGGCGCCGCATGTCCTCCCTTCCGATAGTTGGTAACGACTTTTCGAGGTGCAGCGACACGACCGGTTATTCCTGAAATGACCCATTCCGATTCCGGCTTCTGCATATACACTCTGGCATCAAAAATGGAACCTTTGTACTTGGCTAACTTAAGTCCTTGCTGTACCAAATAACGACGATGAGGTCTCCGATAGGTTCTAACTGCTCTTCTTACGGCGTGGGACCTAACGACTCTGCGACTGGAGCCACAACGAACCTCATACTTCCTCCCCAGCTTTTTCGCACGTATGATGCCAGTTCCTCCACTCCCATAATTAGGCTTGATAAAGACTGTGCGATAGGTATCCAGCATCCGTAAAGTCCTTGCATTACTGATCCAGCGGGTTTCGGGCAAGTGAGAACGTAAAATGGGATGTTGTTGCATTTCCTTGTATTGAATCATCTTTCCAATGGGCACGAATATCCCTCGATTCTGTTGGGTTTTTGCACACATTACATGAATATGCATCTATATTCTATCTTGGTAACGGCGAATGCCACAGTTTGCTATGAAAGAGGCAAATCTCCTACTTTCTTTAAGGCGAGTCTTCTTTGATTTCAAGAGAGAGATGGACAATGTGTTCTGCATGACGAAGTTATTGTAAATACCTATAAAGTTGATCCCAATAATATATTAGACCAATAATAATTCTGGATATATGATGTATTAAATAATAACCTGAGGAGGAACGTTAACATGTCTATTTATGATTTTCAAGCAACCTCAATTAACGGGGAACCGATTGAATTCTCAGACTACAGAGGAAAGGTTCTCCTCATTGTAAACACAGCCAGCAAGTGTAGCTTCTCCAGTCAATTCGCGGATCTGCAGAGGCTCTACGAGAGACGGAGGGAACAAGGCTTTGAAATCCTCGCGTTTCCTTGTAACCAATTCAATGAAAAAGAGCCAGGTAGCAATTCGGAGGTTCAGGGATTCTGTCAAATTAACCATGGAGTAACCTTCCCGCTCTTTGAGAAGACGGATGTAAGAGGCTCATCTCCTCATCCTTTATTTCAATATCTGACCCAACAGGCACCGTTTCAAGGCTTCGATACCCAAACCAAAGACGGTCAATGGATGGAGGATTTCCTGCGGGATAAGTATCCAGAAATATACGCTGGCGACGGTATCAAGTGGAATTTTTCTAAATTCTTGGTCGATCGCGATGGCCAGATAAAAGGAAGGTTTGAAGTAACAACGGAGCCCTGCGCCATTGATCCTGTCATCGAATCGCTATTGTAGTTTTTCTGTTCATTTCTTTGGATTCTTTAAAAAAAGAGTATCAAATGACAAAAATGAATATTTGTCATTTGATACTCTTTGTGTTATCCTGACTTCAAGGAGGTGACTCACACGGCACTTGACCGTGTCCCTATGGAAAAATCCTCAGATGTGCTAACCAAGGAACAGATTCTCATTGCTACTGAAGACACACTTAGGCGTTTTGGTGTAGCCAAAACCTCCGTAACCGATGTTGCCAAAGTATTGGGAGTAAGTCATGGCACCATTTACCGACACTTTAAAAGTAAGGCCGAGCTTCTTGAAGGCGTGACCGAGAAATGGCTGAATGAAAAGATTATTGGCCCGTTAACGGAGGTCTGTCAGAATTCATCTATACTGGGAACGCCACATTTAAAACGATATATACAGACCTTGGTTGAACTCAAACAGTATTATGCTCGCGACGACGAGGAAATGTTCGAGATGTATACGAGGGTCACCGAGCAAGCCGCTGATTTAATCGACCAGCATATCGCCCACATTGTGGATCATCTCGCTGATATCATTGCACGCGGGGACATCATATCAGATCAGCCAGCCCAACTGGCGCGTACCCTTTTCTATGCCACAGCCCGTTTTCATCACCCCGCTCATGCTTACGAATGGAAGAGCCCTGTGATTAATCAGGAGTTTTCGGATGTGTGGACGCTTTTAGAAAAAGGAATCACTTAAAATAGATATGGAAAGCAGGGCTGAACACATATGAAGCATTTGGACGGAAAAACAGCAATTATCACCGGGTCCTCCAGAGGGATTGGACGTGCCATTGCCGAGCAACTGGCTGATCTAGGCGCTAATGTAGTCATCAATTATGCCAGCAGTCCGGACAAAGCCCAAGAAGTCATGGAGAGCATTATCCAAAAAGGCGGCAAAGCCATAGCACTTCACGCTGATCTGGGCAAAATGAGTGATATTGAAGCATTATTTACAAATACGATTGCTAAATTTGGTAAAGTGGATATTCTGGTTAACAACGCTGGGCTGATGATCACCCAACCTCTGGCTGAGGTAACCGAAGTTGATTTTGACAAACAATTCGCACTGAATGTAAAGGGCACTTTCTTTGCCTGTCAGCAAGCCATGAAATATATGGAGGACTACGGAAGAATTGTGAACCTGTCCACATCCGTAATCGGACAAATGTTCCCGGCATATAGCGTATACGCAGGTACCAAGGGCGCAGTGGAGCAATTTACACGTCAGCTAGCCAAGGAGTTCGGAAGCAAGCAAATTACGATCAACGCCGTGGCTCCCGGTCCTGTGAACACCGAGCTTTTCCAAGCAGGAAAAACCGAGCAGCAAATCGAAGGCATGAAAAAAATGAATGCTATGGGTCGGCTCGGCGAACCGGAAGATATCGCTGATGTGATTGAGTTCCTGGTCAGCGCCAAATCACAGTGGGTTACCGGGCAGACGATCCGCGTCAATGGCGGGTTCATCTAAAAGCTGGAATACATGGAATGGAGGCTGTTTACGTTCATGATATTACACAAAGGCGAGACCTTATTTCGACAAGGAGAATCCGGTCCTTTATATCACTTAAAGAGCGGCTTGTTAAAAATTGTCCGAGTCCATGAAGACGGCTCGCAAATTTTAGTTAATGTGATTGTGCCCGATGAAATCATTCCGCACCACTCCCTGATCAGCCCCAATCCTTATTATGGTACAGCGGTGGCGTTGGTAACCTCTGAGATTGGGGTTTTGTCGCAAAAAGAATGGTATCTAAAGCTGGAGCAAGACCCAGCTCAATGTCGGGAGATCGCTTTGCAGCTACAGGACAAATTGCGCATGATGCAGCAACGAATTGACCAGCTCACCGAGGTGTCACCTGCTGAGAAGCTTCGGAAGCTTCAACGCTGGTTCCACTCCTACATCGCACCCGCCACGTTAACGGACGTGCTGACGCAGGAGGAAATCGGCCAGTTTATAGGGCTGCGTCGGGAGACGATTAATCGGCTATTGCGTGCTTCAAGCGCTCCTTCTGCAAAAGATGATGACGATAATGCATCTCGATGAGCGAAAACCATTCTCCAGCATTCAGCGCGCCGAAACTGGGATGAGAGACGGTAGACGGCCCTGTTGATTTCCCAACGGTTGGCTCAATCTCTCTCATCTTGCGGATCACGACGTTTAATCCCTCCACAATCTCTTCTTTGCTAGTGGGTTGTTGGGGAGTGTACTGCGGGGATGGTGGAACTTGGATGCGCATTGGTGGAAAGCTCCCCAGATTAAAAATGGCCGTGCCTGCCTCCGTTTTAACTCCGGTCTCCCCATTAGGCTGTAGACAAAGATCAATGTTCTTAAGATGCATATACAGTGCAGAGTTCACCAAATGAAGATACATTTGTCCAAGCGACCATTGACCCTCCTGAGTTGTGTACTGCAATTGCTCCAAGCTAAAGCTGTCCAATTCAAGAAGATAGTGTTGTGCCGTTTCTTCGAAACGCTGTAATGTTTCAGTTGTATTCATATATTAATAATTACCCCTCTCTATCAAAGTAGCTTTACTATACAAAAATGCTACTGACAGCATTATGTCAGTAGCATTTTAACATTTTTTCCACTTCTGTACGTATCCGCTCCCGGAGCGACTCAGGCTCCAGCACAACCATATCCGCTCCCCATCCAAGTACCCATTGCAGTAATTCCTCCGGCTGTCTGACGCGGAAGAGTATATGCAGTCCATCTGCACGCTCCTCTATGGCCTCCATATAAAAGTTGTTCGCTTCCTTCACCTTATCTACAATATCCGAACGTGCTAGTATGCGAACAGTTACATGACGGTCATCGGTTTGCTTGTAATCCTGCAAATGAAAATCGACAGGCAACTGAAACCTGTCCTCCAGCACGATAAGCTCGTCCATACGTGACAGACGGAAATGGCGAAGCTGCTGCCTCAATTCACATTGCCCAATTAACACCCAAGAACCACGGAGCAGGACAAGACCATAAGGAGCGACCACACGCACACTTTGACGATTCCCGTCAGCCTCTGGCATTCTTTTGGAGTAGCCAAACTGTACTTTCCGTTTTTCCAATACAGCGAGACGCAGCGTTTCCAGATAGGTTTTCTCTCTATGGTTTGCTCCTTCACCCACTGCGAGCAGTCTGATGGTCGTACGCACCCGGGAGACTTCCCTGCGAACGCTCTCCGGTAAAATGGCTTCAATCTTTCTGCGGGAAGCTTGCGCCTTGATACCGTAGTCTGTATCAAATTTTTGTTCGACAAAATCCGTTCCGATTAGCAACGCCACAGCCTCTTCTGCGGTAAAGCTCAAGGGGGGCAGGAAGTACCCCTCCATCAAGGAATATCCAATGCCCGGTGCTCCTACAATCGGTACGCCCGATTCACTTAGAGCCTGAACATCCCGATAGATGGTCCTCACACTCGTTTCGAATATGGCTGCCAAATCCTCGGCTCGTACAATATTCTTACGCTGCAACTCTAGCAAGATCGCTAGCATACGATCTGTTTTATTCATACCACGGCCCCTCTCTGGAAGGATCAAAAATGCAAAAATGCAGAAATACAAAAAAGCAATAAGGGCAGTACAGTCACTGCGACTTATTGCTCTTTTTTCATATGGAAGTTACTCCATTACTTAAAAAATACTTTTTCGACGTTATATTTAGCCTTTTGTGAATTGATGATGTAGGTTTCATAAATTTCTCGCTCTACTGCATCTTCCACAATACAAACCTCAATAATCGCTACTTCGTTCCGCTTGTCCTTGATCGGCGATACGGTATCTTCAAAATGTTTTTTGATTCTTTGTCTCAGCTTTCTTGCTTTACCAACAAACAGCAATTCCTCCTGTGTGTTGTAGAACATAAAGATACCAGCCTTATCTCTAGGGATCAGGTGAAAGTCGGTAAATCCGTAAATATGGCTAAGCTCAGGGTTAACCTGTTTGGTAATCGTGATATCCGGAGTTGGAATTGTTATATTAATCACTATGTCACTTCCTCATTCTATATAGGTGTAAATATTATCACAAATCCTGCGGTAACACCATTTAATAATCCTTGCCCATCACAAGACAGATCGGTAGAAATTTTATAACTTACCTACTATGCGAGTACGTCGGTTTCCGTTACAATATGTCAGTGTGATTCTGGCATCGGCAGATTGACGCGTACTTGAACATTATTGGAGGCTCCTATTTTTTTATGCAAAATGAATCTCATTCTAACGTAAAAATCATAACGGCCGATCCGAGTGCGATCGGCCTGTTTGGCTTGGCTATTGTAACGCTTGTGGCTTCATCCCAAAAGCTTGGCCTCACCGACGGCTTAAGCTTCATCATCCCTTGGGCTATATTTCTCGGTGCTTTTGCACAGCTATTTGCTTCCATTCAGGATGCAAAACATAACAACACCTTCGGCATGACGGCATTTGGTGCTTACGCCTTCTTCTGGTTGGCCGTAGCCAGTAGCTGGATGATAAAAATGGGCGTATTCGGCTCAGAGCTGGCATCTGCTGTAGATGGCAAACAGCTCGGCTTTGCCTTTGCGGGCTATCTCATCTTTACGCTTTTCATGACCATTGGAGCGATGGAGACGCATAAGGTTTTATTCTTTATTTTTGTGTTGATTGATTTTCTGTTCCTCGGTCTTAGCTTCGATGCATTTGGCGTTGCCCCAGAGGTGTTCCATACCATCGCCGCTTATGCTGAAATGGGCATTGGTCTGCTCTCACTGTATGGTACAGGAGCTGCCGTCCTGAATGCTCATTTTGGTCGTACATTTCTGCCCGTCGGGCGTCCTTTCGGCATTTTTAAGCCACGTCCTTAGCTGTATATGTAAACCTGCAAAGCCGCCTTTCGCGCCGATCCGCGTTAAGGACGGCTTTGGGGATATAAGGATGGAATTGGTATAATAACAAAGTGAAAGGAGATGATATCGTGAGAAAACGGCTGAACAATGGAGTTAATTGCACGCCGACTAAAGGCTGTCCGGTGGAAGTAACCTTAAGCATTATCGGCGGAAAGTGGAAAGGAATCATTCTGTACGAATTGCTGGGCGGAACTAAGCGGTTTCAAGAACTGCGGCGGGCACTTCCCACGGCCACTCAAAAAATGCTGACCCTCCAACTGAGAGAGTTAGAAGCAGACGGTCTCATTCACCGCGAAGTTCATCACCTTGTTCCGCCTAAAGTGGAATACTCGCTAACCCCGCTCGGATCTTCGCTTGAGTCAATACTCATCCAACTGAAGGCTTGGGGAGAACGATTTCAGGCTGAACCTCATCTCTCCGACTTTTCAAACCTGAAATAACGAACCGGTGTAATAAATGAAACTGAGGATAAAAAAAGTGCCTAATTTACAATCTCCGCGTGTCGGATTAAGCTAAAGATGCTCGCCGGCGAAATCCTAGGACGTATGATCACCGTCCGACATACAGAGGAGAATGGATATGAGCGCATATGTTATCGTAGATATAAAAGTAGAGGAAGAAGCTGTTTTCAAACAATACGCAGAGCTAGCAGATGCGCTGCTGCAGAAAGTGCCGGGATTCCGCAACCTTACGCTAGATCCACAGCCCGAGACACTGGAAGGCACATGGAAGCCGTCAATAGTCGTAGTTCACGAATTCCCGACTTACGAGGCTGCCAAGCAGTTCTATTATTCCGATGACTACGCCCCCTTAATTAAGCTGCGCCAATCAGGAACTCAAGCTAATGTTATTCTGGTTAACGGAAGAGCATAACTCCTGTTCTGCTACTTTTCATATACTAGGACAATTCGCACTCGAATTAGGTAACTAGCTTATCTAATTTCATAGTCATTAAATAAAACAAACTGCTACGTCCTATTAAGGACGTAGCAGTTTTTCCAGTACAACGTAAAAAATGAAACCGTACCCTTCGCCAGCATCTTGTTCTCCCCCGGATGAAGGTAACACCGCTCCATAAAATTATAGAGTGTCCCCTGCGACAGGCTTCAACGTTTTCTCCGCCATTCTGTCGAGTGTCCAGACTAGTCCCCCCACGGCAAGAGTGGCGATGACCGCCATAATTGCAGTTCCGCCGACATGCAGCAGCAGCACGGGAACCCACAGCAGTCCAAGTATACGATGGATGGTTCGCATCCACTTGTTGCGTACTTTATTAATATAGAAGCCGTACCCGGAGATAGCCAGTATAATAGCAAAGGCTGCTAGACCGGAGTAGGTTTTGTGATCTTGAAATTTGGTAATCAGGAAATAGACACCATGAACGGCAATAAGAATCAAGGTCGCCCAACCCAGCAGTTTATGCAAGGAGTGAAACAACTTTCCGGCCTTTCGAACCAACATTGACGGCGATCTCAGTTTCTTCTTAAACCAGAACCAACAGAAAGAGGCCGCCCCAAGAAAAACGGAGATCGTACCCAAGGTATTAAATATTTCCCCGTTTCCCCCACCACCTTTTCCGCCGGGACGTCCGCCCATGTGTCCTGGTACATTGCCGCCTCCCGGAGGTCGCATGCCAGGCTTGCCGCCGGAAACCGAGGACATGTAGTAATAGTAGATTATGAGTAGAGCTGCTACCGTAACTGCGATGATAGCCGGAATCCAAACCTTCCTTCTCATTTTTGTTTTCATTAGTTATGCATCCTCCCCGGGAAAATTGCCTTGATTGTACCCGGTCAAGCTGAAAACAAGATGAAAGCTGGCTGAAAGTATCCCTTTTTAGGGTATATAAAATCATACAATGATAACAATGTATACAATAATTGTAATCAAAGGGGTGCTTGTGAAAATGAAACAAGACGAATCTCGTACCACATTTCCGCAATTTCCCGAATCATATTGGTTAGCTTCAACTGACATCCCCAACTTTCCCAAACTTAGTGAAGATATTCAGGTGGATGTTGCCATTGTAGGTGCGGGGATTACTGGTATTACCACTGCTTATTTACTTTCTAAAAAAGGACTAAATGTCGCAGTCGTCGACGCAGGGCGGATACTTCATGGAACAACGGGCCATACGACCGCCAAAATTACCGCACAACATGATTTGATCTACAGCGAGTTTCTTTCACATTTTGGCAAGGAAAAAACCCGGCTCTATTACGAAGCCAACCGTGATGCTCTTCAATTTATCAAGCAAACGGTAGAAGAGTATCATATCGATTGTCAATTTACAGAAGAAGATGCTTACGTTTATACATGTGCAGATACGTATGTGGAAAAAATCTCCGCTGAATATAAAGCCTACGAGGAACTTGGCATCCCGGGAAGTTATGTCGAACAAACGCCTCTGCCCTTTTCAACTAAAGCAGCTATTATGATGGAAAACCAAGCTCAGTTTAATCCGATTCCTTTCTTAAGGTATCTAGCCAATCAAGTCATCCGGCAAGGCGGAAAGATTTATGAGCAGACCACCGTTGTGGGTGTGGATAAGGGAACCCCCTCCATTATTAATACAAGCGACGGGCACAAAATCACCTGCAACTATGTCGTATCCTCCTCGCATTTTCCGTTCAATGATCCAAACAGTCTTTATTTTGCGCGATTGCATGCCGAGCGGTCTTATGTACTAGCTGTCAAGACGGACAAAACCTATCCGGGTGGTATGTACCTTAGTGCGGAAACCCCCAAACGCTCGCTTCGCTCTGTACTAATAAACGGTGAACCGATGGTTATCGTCGGTGGGGAAGGCCACAAAACGGGACAAGGAATCTGTACTTTCCAGTACTATGAAGCTTTACAAAAGTTCGCAGAGCAAACCTTTGGATTAAAGGAGATCGTTTATCGCTGGTCGGCTCAAGACTTATATACACTAGACAAACTCCCTTATATTGGGCAGGAACTATCTAACACTTCTAACATCCTCGTTGCTACGGGGTATAGAAAATGGGGGATGACCACAAGTGTAGCGGCAGCTTTATTAAATACGAATCTGATTACCAGAGAGGAAAGCCCGTATCAGGATCTTTTCTCCCCTTCAAGATTTCATATGGACCCCGACATTAAAACATTTGTGACTCAAAATGCGAATGTGGCTAAACATTTGATTGCTGGGAAATTGGGGATCAACTACAAAAAAGCCGAAGAACTGCAGCACGACGAAGGGGCGGTCATTCGGGTGAACGGCAAAAGAGCGGGCGCATACCGAGACCCACAAGGAGCATTACACCTAGTGGACACAACATGCACCCATATGGGTTGCGAAGTCGAGTGGAATGAAGCGGAAAGAACATGGGATTGCCCTTGTCATGGCTCACGCTTTTCATATCAAGGCGAAGTCATTGAAGGTCCGGCCAAAAAATCGCTTGGCAAGGTTGAAGGGGAATAGCACCAACCTTTGTATGCTTAAGGAGACTCAAGAGCACAGGCCTTACTGGAATCGCTCGCTGTTCTTCCAAAAGAGTCCCCCTCGTTCGGTAACCTAACCTTTTCATAACTCTGAATAAACATAGTTACGCTGGACAACATACCCTTGAGAATCATAAAAGAAAGGTGATCCTATGATAAGCCAACAGTCTGCATTAGCGGCGCATGAGTCCCTAGAGATCCACGAAGCGCTAAATTTTAAAACGTTATGCTTAGCTAAGTCCAAATTAATGCAGGGCTTGGTATTCGATCAAGAGCTAAAGGATTTAATGGAAAAAGATGTTCAGCAATCCATACAAGCTATTGCCGATTTGCAAGCAATCTATGCCAAGGCACCGTTTCAGGCACCTGTACCGAAATTCCGACCAACACCAATTTTAAATTGAGGTGAAATGATGTGACATTAAATCAGACCCAGTCCGCTAAAATGGATTATGTGGATCCAAAAAACTCATTAAATATGCCAGAAATGGCAGACATGACATTTGCAATGGACTTTCTTATTCGCGTCAAGGAAGGGGTTCGAAATACAGCCATAGCCTTGACGGAAACCGTCTCTCCAGATGCTAGAACTCTGTTGCGCGATCAATTGCATCAAGGCATCGCGTTTCATCAGGAAATCACTGATCTTATGGTACGAAAAAAATGGTTTCATCCCTATGATCTGCAAAAGCAGTATCAATTGGATCAACTATCAGCCAACAAGACGGTGGACATCAGTAAAATGAAACTGTTCCCAGACGATACCACCCGCAAGGGTATGTTTGATCGCACGCCGGACGAACATATGGGAGGAAACCAGGCATGAAAGCAGTGACCTACCAAGGTATCAAAAACGTTGTGGTTAAAGATGTTCCGGACCCGAGTATTCAAAAAGCCGATGATGCGATTATCAGACTGACAACAACCGCTATTTGTGGTTCAGATCTGCACCTCATTCATGGAATGATTCCGAATCTACAAGAGGATTATGTAATTGGGCATGAGCCGATGGGGGTTGTAGAAGAAGTCGGCAGCGGCGTAACCAACTTGAAAAAGGGAGACCGCGTGATCATTCCGTTCAACATAGCGTGCGGTGAATGCTTTTATTGTAAAAACCAATTGGAAAGTCAATGTGATCATTCTAATGAGCATGGAGATATGGGCGGTTTTTTCGGCTATTCAGGAACAACTGGTGGATATCCGGGTGGACAAGCTGAATATTTACGTGTGCCTTTTGCCAACTTCACTCACTTCAAAATTCCGGAGAGTTGTGAACATCCTGACGAGAAGCTTTGCCTGATTGCTGATGCCATGACTACTGCATTTTGGAGCGTCGATAATGCCGGAGTGAAGAAGGGGGATACTGTCATTGTTATTGGCTGTGGGCCGGTAGGTCTGTTAGCGCAAAAGTTCGCCTGGTTCAAAGGGGCAAAACGAGTCATTGCGGCAGACTATCTGGATTATCGTCTGCAACACGCGAAGCGCACCAATCACGTGGAGATTGTTAATGTGGAGTCGCAAGAAAACATCGGCAACTACCTGAAGGAGATGACCAAAGGAGGCGCGGACGTAGTTATTGATTGCTCCGGCATGAGCGGTAAAATGTCTCCGCTGGAATCCTTGGCTTCTGGTCTCAAACTTCACGGTGGAGCTTTAGGAGGATTGGTCATAGCCACACAAGCTGTCCGCAAAGGCGGGACCATTCAAGTTACCGGGGTATACGGCGGACGATATAACGGGTTTCCTTTGGGAGACATTTTTCAGCGAAATGTTAATTTACGTACGGGACAGGCTCCCGTTATTCACTATATGCCATATATGTATGAGTTGATTGATACGGGAAAGGTGGACCCAGGAGACGTTGTTACACACGTCATTCCGTTAAGCGACGCCAAACGTGGATATGAAATTTTCGATACCAGACAAGACAATTGCATCAAAGTGGTGCTTAAACCTTAACTATTATTGGAGTATTGGAGGTAAACGTCATATGGTGTATGGCCTGCACGAAACCCTTGAAGTCCATGAACTGTCAGCGTTCAAAGCAGTATGTCTTACTAAGTCCAAAACAATGCAAGCATTGATCTCTGATCCGACTCTCAAAGCTATATTACAGCAGGATGTTGACTTATCGACCCGCCAATTACAAGAACTCGGCACCCTCTTAGATCAAGCCAGTTCACAGGAGGTTAAGCCATGAATACACTATTGGAGCATTTGACCGGACTGAATACCTTAACGGACCAAGTCATTGCAGCCGATTTTCTGAACGCGGCCAAAAGCGGTGTGAGAAATTACGCTATGGCCGTAACAGAAGCGGGAACTCCAGAAATTAAGGCAATTCTTACAAAGCAACTGGATGAAGCTATTGATACGCATGAGCAAATTTCCACATACATGATTGAACGCGGCTGGTATCACCCTTGGAACGTAAAAGAGCAGCTTTCGATGGATTTGCAAAATATCAATACTGCATTGCAAGCTCCCGTTTTGTAAAAAGAAAAAGTACGTTCTTGCTTATCTATGAAACCCACAAAGCCGCCTTTCACGCCGATTCGCGTGAAAGACGGCTTTGGGTTTATCTCATTATCTTCATTATTCGGCTTGCCAATTTGGCATCCGCTCGGCCGGGTAACGAAGGCCTGCTGCCATTCCTTTGGGGATGATTGCGTTAATAGTCTCCATTTCTTCTGCGGACAAAACCACATCGACGGCTCCTGCATTTTCCTCTAAATACGTAACCCGCTTGGTTCCTGGAATCGGTACAATTCCCTCTTGCGCAAGCAGCCATGCCAACGCCAGTTGAGAAGGTTTGACCCCTTTTTGGGCAGCAAGGTCCTTAACATGCTGCACGAGATCCAGATTTTTCTGGAAATTCTCAGGTTGAAAACGTGGCACAGAGCGACGGAAATCATCTTCTGCAAAATCATCAAACTTCTGAATTTGCCCGCTCAAAAATCCGCGTCCAAGTGGACTGTAGGCCACAAATTCGATGCCCAGTTCCTTACACGTCGGTATAACTTCATCTTCTGCTTCCCTGCTCCATAAGGAGTATTCCGTTTGCAGGGCTGTAATCGGATGTACCTTGTGAGCGCGTCGAATGAGCCCAGGAGAAGCTTCGGACAGCCCCAAATAGCGGACTTTTCCCGCCTGAACCAGGTCACTCATCGCACCCACCGTTTCCTCGATAGGTACATTCGGATCGACACGGTGCTGGTAGTACAAATCAATCACATCTACTCCTAGTCTTTGCAGACTGCGGTCGCATGCCTCTTTTACATATTCGGGACGGCCACTTACCCCCATAAATGCGCCATCTTCCCCACGCATAATAGAAAATTTAGTAGCTAACACCACTTCGTCACGGCGGCTCCGTAAAACTTGGCTAATCAGTTTTTCATTTTTCCCCACACCGTAGACATCAGCAGTATCCCAGAAGTTTATCCCTAGCTCCAGCGCACGATGAAGCGTTTTGATCGACTCCTGATCATTCAACTCACCGTAATATTCGGACATACCCATGCAGCCCAGACCCAGTGCAGATACTCGAAGGTCACTGTTACCCAGTTGTTTCTTTTTCAATTTGTATCACTCCTCAATTGTCAGAATAGTCATCGCATTTCCTAATCACTACGTCACATCCCGTATGTTACTACTTAAAGTTAACTTGAAGTCAAGCGTTGTCTGGTTTTGAAAGGGGAATTATTATGTATGAACAGAAGCGCTTCAGTAGCTTCTGGACGGTAGGGGAATTCATTTACAAAGCTAAGGCTTCTTCCGTAATCTTTTTGATATCAATGGATGAGGGCGTTTCTTCCTTGACCATATCGGGCAGGATATTTTCCAAAAAATAATTAACGCAGTGTAATTGAATATTCTTGATTTTCACAAGTGCATTACGGTACATGACTATAAATTCCTTTTCAGTATTTCCCCGCTGAAGCTCAGCAAATGCCTCGTACACCTGATCCATTTTGTCCGCAACTTCAAGGATTAAACCTTCTACAGAATCATCTTTACCCTCCCTTAGCTGTTTGCGAAAAATGGCTTTAAAATCCTCGGGAATATTCTCTTCAATAAAATACTCAACCATACCTTCTTCGACCTGCTGGATTAATAGCCGTAGTTCCTTAGAGGAATGCTTAACTGGCGTTTTGATGTCTCCAATAAAAATCTCCCCGTAATCGTGACTGCTCGTAATCTCGTATAGCTTTTTCCAGTCAATACTGACACCATTTCTTTCTTCAATATCAGCTAGCGTTTTGGCATATTGCACCACTTTCCAGGAATGAGCCGATACGCTGTGTTCCTCAAATTTAAACTTACCTGGACAACGGATGATTCTTTCCAGCTCATTTAGCGACCGAAAATACGTGTGAATTCCCATCATTGCATCCATCCTTTAAAATATATGAGATAGTCAATATAAACCCACTATAAACCTCAACTATTAACAGTAGATTATCGCAATATCAAGTTGAGTCCACCATATAGCACATACACAATTTTTGCTATACACTTTATAAAAGAGGAGTTTGCAAAATCCAATAAGCGACTGGAATCGAATTTTCCAAAAAACAAAAAAAGTAAAAAGTGGTGAAATCGTTGTTCAAAATCTTACTAATTGAAGATGACGAAACTTTGTTCCATGAAATGAAGGATCGGTTAACTCAATGGAACTATGATGTGTATGGCATCCAGGACTTTAATAAAGTCATTCAGGAATTCACAACGATAAAACCTGATCTGATCGTGATAGATATTCAATTGCCGAAATTTGATGGGTTTCATTGGTGTCGAATGATTCGATCCCACTCTAACGTCCCCATCCTTTTCTTATCGTCACGGGATCATCCTACGGATATGGTGATGTCGATGCAGCTTGGAGCGGATGATTTTATCCAAAAACCGTTTCATTTTGATGTACTCATTGCAAAATTACAGGCGACACTCCGCCGCGTATATAATTACAATACAGAACCCGTCTCCCTGAAAACATGGTGTGGAGCGACGGTCGATTATGAAAAAAACGTAGTAGCCAATGAGGCTGGCTCCATCGAATTAACCAAGAACGAGATTTTTATTTTGAAGTTGCTAATCGAACAAAAAAATAAAATTGTCGCACGAGAAGAATTAATTAAAAGCCTCTGGGATGATGAACGTTTTGTCAGCGACAATACCCTGACCGTCAACTTGAACCGCCTGCGTAAAAAATTAGACGAGCTGGATTTGGGCCGTTTCATTGAAACGAAAGTCGGGCAAGGCTACATGGCTATAGAAGAGACACCTTCCTATGATTAAAAAATATCTTATAGAGAGGCGGAGCTGGATTCTACTGTTTGTATGCCAGCAATTTCTGATCCTGTTCATTGCTTATGTGGATGCAGCAATTCCGTTAATGCCCATCCTTTATATCGTCTTCTTATCCATGATGATATTCTTGGTTTTTTTAATCATTCGCTATCCCAAGGAAACCAAATTCTATACAACACTAGAAGAATGGAGGAGCCCTCTTGAACTAACGGGTATAGGCGAACCGGAGAGTCCGTTTGAGCAAATCATTGAACAAAAAATCACTGACCAGACCGAACGGTTACAACAGATCATCTCGCAAAATCAATTGACACTTGAACATGAAAAAGATGAACTATTATCCTGGATTCATGAGGTAAAAACGCCTTTGACCACCATGCATTTGATGATTGAGCGGTTGGACGATAAGCCCCTAAAAGCTCAGTTAACCTATCAATGGCTACGAATCCACTTACTGCTGGATCAGCAGCTCCATCACAAACGCATATCCTTTATTGAAAATGATCTGTATGTCGAGCAAGTGAATTTAAAATCTCTGGTTTTTAATGAAATCAAAGCATTACAGTCATGGTGCATCCAAAAAGGGATCGGTTTTGACATCCAATTGGAGCACATGGAAGTGCTGAGTGATGCCAAATGGCTGGCCTTTATCATCAGACAGCTCTTAACTAATGCCATCAAATATAGCGATGCCAGTGATATTATCATTCACAGCTATGAACAGAGGGATCGAATACAGCTTGAGATCCAAGACTTTGGGCGCGGTATTGATCCGAAGGATATACCCCGTATTTTCGAGAAAGGTTTTACCTCCACAACCCAACATTCTGATCATACTTCAACGGGCATGGGGTTATATTTAACGAAAAAGGCAGCCCAGTCCTTGCTCATACATATAGATGTGCACTCCAAACCGAACGTGGGTACTACCTTCACTTTAATTTTCCCCAAACGAAATGATTTCGTGAGTATGGTGAGCATGTGACAGAGATGTCACATGCTTTTATGCATTGTTCGCCCAATCAAAGGAAAAACATCGGCTCTATTTTTATAATAAGGCTACAAGAACAATAAGGAGTGCATCGAAGTGAATATTTTAGAAGCCCATAAAATTCATAAAAGCTACGGTAATAAGTTAAATATGCAGGAGGTTTTGAAGGGAATTGATATCGTCATTGAAGAAGGGGAATTTGTCAGTATTATGGGAGCCTCCGGCTCAGGTAAAACCACACTGCTGAATGTTCTTTCCTCTATTGATAAAGTGAGCCAAGGTTCCATTAAAATCAATGATATCGAAATGACGAAAATGAAAGAAAAGCAACTGGCTGAATTTCGCAAACAGCATTTAGGCTTTATTTTTCAAGAGTATAATCTGCTGGATACGCTAACCGTGAAGGAGAACATTCTCTTACCGTTATCCATCACCAAAACGCCTAAAAAAGAAGCCAACCAAAAATTTCAGGAAGTAGCTACAGAACTGGGAATTTATGAGCTCAAGGACAAATACCCCAATGAAATCTCGGGTGGACAGAAGCAGCGTACATCTGCGGCCAGAGCGTTTATTCATGAGCCCAGTATTATTTTTGCCGATGAACCTACGGGTGCGCTGGATTCCAAGTCTGCTTCCGATTTATTAAATAAGCTGGGCCAGTTGAACCAAAAACGCAAGGCGACCATTATTATGGTCACGCATGATCCTGTCGCAGCCAGCCATTGCAGTCGGGTCATTTTTATTAAGGATGGGCAGATGTATACGCAGCTTCATAAAGGCGAGCAGGAAAGACAAAGCTTCTTCCAGGATATCATGAAAACCCAAGGGGTCTTAGGCGGGGTCCAATATGAACATTAATCTGCTCATTCTAAAGAATTTGAAAAAAAATCTAAAGAATTATTACCTGTATGTTTTTGCTCTCATTTTTAGTGTTGCGCTCTATTTCGCTTTCGTCACATTACAATACGATCCTTCCATGGACGAAGTGAAGGGTTCTGTTAAAGGGGCAGCTTCCATAAGGGCAGCTTCCGTTTTATTGGTCGCCATTGTCTGCATCTTCCTTTTATATGCTAATAATATCTTTATAAAAAGACGCAGCAAAGAAATTGGCCTATTTCAATTAATCGGAATGACCAAAAACAAAATTTTCCGCATCCTGAGTGCTGAAAACTTAATTCTATACTTCAGTTCCCTGTTTATCGGAATCGGAGTTGGATTTTCCTTTTCCAAATTAGTGATCATGATCTTATTTAAAACGACAGGCGTCGAAGCCATTGCCACTCTATATTTCTCTAACCAAGCACTGATTCAAACACTCATCGTTTTTTGTATCATCTACCTGTTGATCATGCTCATGAATTATTCCTTTATCAAGAGACAAAGTATTTTGTCTTTGTTCAGAGTGAACTCAACCACCGAAGGGAAAATCAAGAAAATAACGATCTATGAGATGATCATCGGGATCATTGGCATCTCTCTCATCGCTTTAGGTTACTATGTTTCCTCCAAATTATTTGGCGGAGACTTTACATCCATGAATGAATTGTTTATGGCTATGGTGTTTATTTTGGGCACTGTCATCATCGGAACACTACTTTTTTATAAAGGATCTATCCGCTTTATTTCCAATATCATCAGAAAAAGTAAAGGCGGCTATTTGAACATTAATGAGGTGCTATCTCTCTCATCCATTATGTTCCGCATGAAATCCAATGCTTTGTTGTTGACCATTATTACAACAGTATCGGCACTTGCCATCGGTTTACTTTCCTTAAGCTATATCGCCTACTATTCTGCGGATCAATCAGCTGAGGACAATGTACCTTCCCATTTTGCAATGACGAATGAACCGGATGCTGAGAAATTCAAAACGTTACTTCAGGAGCATGACATAAAGTATCGTGAGAAGAAAATTGAAGTTATTCAAGTCAGTGTGGACACAGCGCAAATCATGGAGACTCCTCTGGAAGGGTTAAATATCGGTGCGAATTCCATGACGTTGCCTGTCATAAGCGATCAATCTGTGGAGGGTACAGATGTATCTCCAGGTCAAGCAATTTTAATGGGCTATAATGATCTGTTACAGAAATTTATGTCCTTGAAAAACTTTGGTCCATTGGATTTGAAGGGAAAAAAAGAAGTCATACATCAACAATATTTGGGTCTAAAAAAGGAGTATGTGATTCCCTACTATTTTACAGCCGGGGGACTACCCACTGCCATTGTAGACGAAACCATATTTGAGCGGTTAAAGAAAGATGTAAATCCTGAGATTCAAAAGAAATCATCCTTATATATTGGAATTGATATGATAAATGCAGAACAGATTGAAGAAGCCAATCGTCTCTTTGCAGCTGCGGATTTTAATGATCAACAAACATCACGCCTTGAAATGAGCAGCAATCAGAAGCGGAACATGGGAGTGATCATGTTTGTCGTTGGATTTTTAGGACTCACCTTTCTCATTACATCAGGCTGTATCCTTTATTTTAAGCAAATGGATGAGAGCGAAGACGAAAAAGCCAATTACACCGTGTTAAGAAAGTTAGGGTTCACACAGAGCGACCTGCTTAGAGGCATTAAAATAAAACAACTCTTTAACTTCGGCATCCCATTAGTGATTGGCCTTTCACATAGCTATTTCGCCGTCCAATCCGGCTGGTTCTTGTTTGGAACTGAAATTTGGATGCCTATGATCATCGTTATGGTGCTGTACACCGCCTTATATTCCATTTTTGGGATACTATCCATCCTGTATTATAAAAAGGTCATTAAATCAGCATTGTAATTGGTAAAAAGCAAAAAAGTCCCAGGCGAAAGTGCTGGGGCTTTTTCAAATATTTGAGCATTTTCGTTCCTACATGTACAATAAAATAACTATCATCGTAACCCCAAAGGGGGAGAGCTTATTTTATTATTAATCATCAATGGCATCGGCATCTTAGCCAATATCATACTTGGTTCCTCTGTAGGCGTGGCTATTATCGTAGGAATCGTCTTTTTCCTGATTGGCTTGCCTGAGTTTAAAAAATCGCCGAGACTTACGAAAGAGGCTAAAAAAGATATCACCTATATTATGTCGACCCTATTAACTCTTGTTATATTCGTAGTTATCGTTTCTTGGAACCTCCATACTTCAGGTGACCTGTTTCTTGAAGGTCCGCTAACACCGCAAATGAAGTTTCACTGGGGACAAAAGGTGTTGATGCTAGGATTACTGGAGGGTTTATGGGCTGTCATCAGCCTAAAATGGCTGTTGCCCATCTTTTTTGATCCGCTGGATCTCAGTAAAAAGCAGATCCTTGTTTTAGTGAGCGGGATTGTATTTAGTGTGGGTTCAGGTATTTATGCCATGCTTGAAGCAAGTTAAAAATGCTTAACGCAAAGGTGCAAAACCCTCTGCTTGCTTCAGAATTCGCTCAATTTCCACGCATGTCTCCGGTTGTAGCGTCACTTCGACTGCTTTCACATTCTCTTCAATTTGTGCCGGTTTAGTAGCCCCAATGAGTGCAGCGCTGATACCCGGTTCTCTCAGAATCCAGGCAAGCGCGAGCTGTGACAGGGTGACACCCAAGTCCTTCGCCAGCTTATCCAGATCCTGAACACAGTTTAGAACGGTATCGTTCATGTAACTGCTGATGACATTATTGACAGAGGCATCAGCCCCCCGGCTACCCGTCGGTAAAGGCTGTCCCGGCTTGTATTTACCCGTGAGAATCCCTTGAGCCAGAGGCGAAAATACGATTTGGCCAATACCTATCTGTCCGGATACAGGAAGTACCTCATGTTCGATATAACGTTCGAACATATTATAGATTGGCTGATTGGCAATCAGTGGCCGCAAATTCAGGCTTTTTCCAATCCCATAAGCATCCGTGAGCTGGGCAGCACTCCATTCACTGACAGCAGCGTACAGAATCTTCCCCTGAGCCTGAAGGTCATCGAGCGCTCGCAGCGTCTCTTCCAAAGGAGTATCCGAATCATAACGATGACAGAAGTACATGTCGATATAATCCGTACCAAGACGCTTCAGACTCGCTTCACATTGCTCCATAATGTGCTTGCGTGACAGTCCCCTGTCATTGGGACCGGAGTCCATAGGGAAGTACACCTTGGTAGATAACACATAGCTCTCTCTTCGATAAGGCTTCAAGGCAGCTCCCATAGCCTTCTCGCCTTCTCCCCGGTTATACGCGTTCGCGGTATCAAAGAAATTAATCCCGAGTTCAAAGGCTTTGGCAATACAGGTATGAGCTGCTTCCTGCTCGGCGGCTGTACCGTACGTCAACCAGCTCCCTAGACCGATTTCACTAATTTTAAGACCACTGTTGCCCACATTTCTATATTTCATATCTACTCCTTCTTTCATAAGAAGATCATATTTTTATATTTTAACATGTAAACCCTTTCATTAAAACAAATGAGGATTTTGCAAAATCCTGAAATAATAAAGATTCATGGAGTTACATGAAGGACATCTACCATCCAACCTATTTGGATGGTAGATGCTCATAGCCTCACAATCTCAAATCATGTCTACTTGCTTCCTACAGGGAAAAGCGCATCATAGGCAGGACAAGGCAGTTTGTCGAGGAACTCCTGAAGCTGCTTCGGTTTATTTTTGTAAATATCCTTTAGGGATGTTCCATTATAAATATTGCCGATGACCACAGGATGGCATAGCTCACAGATCAGGATGTCCCCGTTCCCGTGAAGATGGAGCTGTTTTTTACCATCAACGCAGTTGGAAAAATAAACACCCGGCTGCTCCTTGAAGCCCAGTGCTTCTGCAAAACGGTCCATACAGGTGAAATACAACACAGTATCGTCCTTTTTATGTGCAATCAGGTCATGAACGGACCGAATGAGCGCTTCCTTGGTAGAAATAGCGTTCCAGTTCGTATGATCCATTACGATACTGTTTTGGATTTCATGGATGCGCACACCGAGTTCATATACCTTTTCACTAATGGCTGGCATGTTATTCTGCGTCTCTGCAAACAGCAACGTCTCCAGCACCGTTTCTAGCTTGGCTTCGGTACATAACCGAATATTCTGTACAATTTTCTCATACATGCGAGGATGTACATGATAATAGGCTGCATACTTATCGGCATCCGTGAAGTTGAAGGAGATATGAATATTGGAAAGTCCTGCATCACGCAGTTTCTCAATTCGTTCAGGGCTGAGCAAGCTGGCATTGGTATTGAGCTGGGTTGCGATGCCCTTGCTTGAACAGTGATTCACGATGTCCAGACAATCCTCATATTTCAAGGTCACTTCTCCCCCGGACAGTCGCACACGTTTTAACGTTGGAATGTCATCAATAATATCAATGACCTCTTTGCTGCTGATGCATTGCCCGTCGTTCCGCTGATACGCACAGCAGTAATCACACTTGAAGTTGCAATTGGAGGTAACCCCGACTTCCAGTCCCTCCAGCTCGTAGATGCCTGGCTTTTCCAGTTCAAGTGCTTTATATTTGTTGTCTATACTCACTTTCTCATGATCCTCCCGATCTCAGGCTTGTGTCTTGAATTCCCTTGAGATTATACAGATGGGAGCGGTTTGTAGATATGACATTGGTAACGGCGGGCTACTTGACAGAAGTAAGAAATTCTTTATCTACATACTTATAAGCCTCAAATAAACCTTGAGAGCCATAAGGTACATCTAATTCATGTCCATTCAAAGTAATATAGGATTGCCCTGTTACGGCTAACTCCTGATGAAAAGGATCTATCTTTTTAATGTTTTCTACATTTGTAAATGAAAAAACCCATGTCTCAGCATTCGTAGCCAAGTCACCCGCTGCAATGACTATCTCGTTAGTTCCATCATAATCAAAGTCGTAAACACTCGCTTGAAGCCTATAGCCTGCTTTCAATTCCCCAAACTCGTCAAAGGCTTCCGATTCTCCAGTTGAAGACAGGTCGAGCGGCCAACCTGTAGACTCGGAAGGGAATACCACCAACGTTTTCACCCCGTTAGGATGATCCATCCCTAATACGAGTTCAGCCTTAGTTGCCCCCATTTGGAGGGGTAACTCCACATCAGGTTGGCCTGACGTCCAATCTGCATGAACTAACGAATTTCCCTCTTCTGAACGTATAATAGCTTTTTCTTTAGGTACGACTACTTTCATAGATTGGCCTGCATCAGTTGCATTTCCCTTCTTCTCTTCAGAATTTATCGGTTGCTCGGAGGACAAATTTTTGGAGATCGAAGCTTTTGAAGATGAATCCAGATTCTTCTCTTGATGGGTTCCACATGCTGTCACAATCAGCAATAAAAATAAAATTATTATAGACGATGTTTTTTTCATAAATTTCAAACCCCGTTCCTTTCACATTTATCCTACTAATACTCCATAAAACAATGGTGCTATGTAATTTCCATAGATAATAATAACATATATTGAATAGTGCTCTTGAATCCGACACATGTCCTGTAATTGTGATCAATATGTGAACTGGGCATACTTCTCATTCCCAAATCCATACTGAATATATCTGTTGGTAATGGAGGCGGGAATTATGGATAAAAGGATGAATCTGCTTATGTTCAGCGGCGATTATGATAAGGCAATGGCTGGACTGATTCTGGCAAATACAGCTCGGGAGTTGGATGTGGATGTGACGATGTTTTTTGCGTTCTGGGGACTATTTCTGGTTCGTGACCCTGATAAGATGACGTTTGAAGACAAGACGATTTATGAAAAAATCATGGGCTGGATGACTCCAAAAGGACCCGAAGAGCTGCCATTATCCAAAATGAATTTTAGCGGCCTTGGCAAGCTGATGCTGACGGAAATGATCGAAGATAATGAAGCCCCGAAGCTCATTCATTTCTTGAAAGGAGCGCGAAAGAAAAATGTAAAATTTTATGCCTGTAAGCTATCGGTCGATATTATGGGTTTTAAACCGGAAGAATTTATACCTGAACTGGAAATTATCGAGGCCAAAACGTATCTAAAAGATGCGCTCGAATCCGATATGCAGTTGTTTATATAAGATAGACCTACTGCCTTATCCCGCTTTTGGATGAGGCTTTTATTGTGACTAAATGATGACACTCGCCTATTTTTTTTAACCCATTCGGGCCTACCTACGTACCCTAAGAAGACAGAACGACTTGGGAGGCGCCGTATGCTCATGGCTCGAATTGGAAGCAGTAATTGTAGGTATCAGCCTTCTAACGAGGCTTATTTCCAAAGGTATCGTGAAAGTACAATCGGATATCACCAGACCTTTGAATCTCCATACGGGCAAAAAAAGCTGATTTATGCGGATTGGGCAGCCAGTGGCCGTCTGTATGGACCCATCGAGTCGAAAATAGCAAAAGAATTAGGCCCTTTTGTGGCGAATACGCATACGGAGTCTAATTTGACAGGAACTCTGATGACCCAAGCCTATGAAGAAGCGAAACAAATCATTAAGGGCCACGTTCATGCCAATGAACATGATATCATCCTGTTCGCCGGGTCCGGTATGACAGGTGCAGTGAATAAGCTTCAGCGGCTGTTAGGATTGAAAATACATGAAAAATTAAAGCCCCTCTACCCCATCGCCGAAAAAGAACGTCCCGTTATCTTCGTTACCCACATGGAGCATCATTCCAATCATATTTCCTGGGCAGAAACCATTGGAGACGTTGTGTGTCTTCCTCCGGGTCCCGGCGGAATGGTCGATCCAACTCATCTCGAACGACTGCTGCTTCAATTCCAGCATCGCCCTATCAAAATCGGCGCCTTTACCGCTTGCTCCAATGTTACAGGGTTCGAAGTACCGATTTACCAGCTAGCCCGCAAAATGCACGAACATGGTGGCGTTTGTTTCATTGATTTTTCGGCAAGCGCACCTTACGCCGAGATCAACATGCACCCCACAGATCCGCTTGAGAAACTGGACGGGATTGTATTTTCACCCCACAAATTTCTTGGGGGTCCCGGTACAAGCGGCGTTTTAATTATGGATTCGAGGCTGTGCCTCCATTGTGCTCCAGATCAGCCCGGAGGGGGTACAGTTAGCTGGACCAATCCTTGGGGTGGATACGAGTATAAAGATAATGCTGAAGCCCGTGAGGATGGAGGGACGCCTGCCTTTCTACAGGCCGTTCGAACCGCGCTCTGCATTCGGCTGAAGGAACAAATGGGACAGAAGCGCTTGTTGGAGCGCAAAAAGGAACTGACATCATTATTACTAAAGAGCTTGAGTACCATACCAGGGCTACACATCTTAGGAGGAGGCAGCCAAGAACGAATGGGAATCGTTTCTTTCGTTGTCGGCCATATTCACTATAACCTGATTGTAAAACTATTGAATGATCGGTTTGGCATTCAGGTCCGGGGCGGCTGCTCTTGTGCAGGCCCCTACGGACATTATTTGCTGGGCATCGACCACCAAACATCTAAACAAATGACAGACCTGATCCATGCGGGAGACTTATCTCGAAAACCGGGCTGGGTGCGTCTGTCGCTCCATCCCATGATGACGAATCAGGAAGTCTCCTATATCGCCTCTTCCATACGGGCAATCGTGGAAAACATCACGACCTGGCAAAAAGATTATATCTATCAACCAGATACGAATGAATGGCGATCTATGAATGAACATCACAAAATAGACATCAGCAAATGGTTTAATTTTAGTGATTAAGAGACTCCTGTCCGTTCCCTTCTTTCAAAACTCTCATAGGAAACATACCTATCTTGCGCAGAGTTCCTGCTAAACCTAAGAGACTAAAACAAGGTAAAACCCTATTGCAAAAACGCATCGCTCATAAAAAACGGACAAAATAAAGAAATCTCATCAGCTCGCATATCGTTTTTTTAGAAGCAAAAAAGGAGCGACCTCACCCCCATGGCCTGCTCCTTTCTCTTTTATCTATGAGGTAACCCGCTTATTTACTCTCGGATTCCCACTTGGATATCTCTTCACGCACCCGTGGTGCTACCTCTGTTCCCAATAGCTCAATAGCTCTCATGACATCATCATGCGGCATCGTCCCGACGGGTACGTGGAGCAGAAAACGTGTAATGCCTACTTGTTTACGCAGATGAATAATTTTCTTGGCAACCGTGTCGGAATCACCTACATACAACGCTCCTTCAAAACTGCGTGCAGCATCGAAGCTGGAGCGAGTGTAAGGGCCCCAACCGCGTTCACGCCCAAGCACATTCATGCTCTGCTGAGTGGAAGGGAAGAACTTATCCGCTGCCAGCTCAGTCGTCTCTGCGATAAAACCATGTGAGTGTGATGCAACCGGAAGCAGCGATGCATCATGACCAGCATGCCTAGCGGCTTTTTTATACAGTTCCACCAACGGAGCAAACTGTACAGGACTACCCCCAATAATCGCCAGAACCAACGGCAATCCGAGCAAGCCTGCACGAACCACAGATTCCTGATTACCCCCACTCCCAATCCATACAGGCAACGGATTCTGAACTGGACGCGGATACACGCCCAAATTATGAATTGCAGGCCGATGTCCGCCCTTCCAGGTGACCTTCTCGGATTCTCGGATTTTCAATAACAACTCCAGCTTTTCATCGAATAACTCATCGTAGTTATCCAAATCATACCCAAATAACGGGAACGATTCGATAAAAGAACCCCGGCCTGCCATAATCTCAGCTCGTCCATTCGAAATGCCGTCCAGTGTAGCAAAATCCTGAAACACACGTACGGGATCATCCGATGAAAGCACCGTAACTGCACTGGTTAACCGAATTCGTTGGGTCTGTGCTGCTGCTGCAGCAAGGATAACAGCCGGAGCGGATGCCGCGTAATCTTTACGATGATGCTCCCCCACGCCGTACACATCCAGCCCTACCTGATCTGCAAGCACAATCTCCTCGACAACTTCACGTATTCGTTGTGCATGACTGATGACCTCACCCGTTTGGGGATCCGGCGTTGTTTCTACAAACGTGCTTATCCCTATCTCCACTTGTTCTACCCCCTATTTTCATGCCCTATTCTCATACGGCTGCTTGCGAAGCCAATCATTTTAAAAACCGATATCTTTATATTGAACCTTTTTTGCATCTTTTTCAAGCTCTCTTTTTCTGAGTCTGAAAACCAGCCAAGGGAAGTGTCTAGATTCGCCGCAGGAAAAGAAGTCTCTTTGTCGAATATTGTATGGAATAAAGAAGATTCCCATCCCACAACATGAATACAACAAGGAGGCACATACATTTATGGCTTTTGTCATTAACAATTTAAAGGATAACAGCAATGTTGCCATCACTGACCAATTAGGCGGATTTACGGTACTGGAATACATAACAGATTTGAGTTCCACCTCGGTGGAGGCTGCGAAAAACAATTACTATATGAGCAAAAGTAATATGCGCCGCAAACAACTCATGATCGAAATCAACAATAGCGAGATTATGATGAAGGCGGGAGCCATGCAATATACTGTGGGTAGCATGGAAATGACTACCGGTGTAAAAGGCGTTGGAGGCTTAATGCGAAACTTGGTGTCCGGTGCTGTAACCGGGACAGGTGCCATTAAACCACACTATAAAGGCACGGGTACCATCATGCTGGAGCCTACCTACCAATATATTTGGCTTATTGATGTGGACAATGATGATATTGCCATCGAAGACGGCTTGTTTTTGGCTTGTGACACGACGCTAGACATATCCGTCGTTGCACGTAGTAATCTTTCCTCTGCTGCACTGGGCGGAGAAGGGTTATTTAATTTAAGCGCCCGCGGAAAAGGAGTGCTGGCACTTCAAGCGCCGATCCCTTCCGAAGAAGCGGTCGTTATAGAATTGCAAAATGATGTGCTGAAGGTGGATGGTAACTTCGCCCTCATGTGGTCCAATACCTTACAGTTCACCGTCGAAAAATCCGGGAAAACCAAAATGGGCTCGGCTGCTTCCGGCGAAGGGCTGGTAAATGTGTACAGGGGAACAGGAACCGTATGGTTAGCACCATTATAAACATAAGAAAGGAGAAGCCCCGGCTTCTCCTTTCTTACATTTTAATTCTTTTTTACAAACTCCGATTTTAGCTTCATTGCTCCAAAACCATCAATTTTGCAGTCAATATCATGATCGCCATCCACCAGACGGATGTTTTTTACTTTGGTCCCGATTTTCAAGACGGATGAGCTTCCCTTCACTTTAAGGTCTTTAATGACCGTTACAGAGTCACCATCCTGCAGGATGTTACCATTCGCATCTTTGACGACCTTTACGTCTTCACTGCTTGCTTCTGACTCGGTAGACCACTCATGAGCGCATTCCGGGCAAATGAAAAGACTGCGATCCTCATAAGTGTACTCTGAATTACATTCAGGACAATTTGGTAAATTAGACATGGTATTATGTACTCCATTCATTTTCAAATTCTACTGCTATGCTAAGCTTCCTTGATAGACCAAGCCTGCTCCAAGTCTCCCTTGGAGTTCCCTACAAGTATATTGGATAAACAGTCACGATTCCACTCATGGATGAAATTAATCTGAGTTTTGTACCGATACGTAAGCGCCCTGCCTCTGAAAATACCCCGAGGGTGAACATGTAACTAAAACGGATGCTGGCCTCTCTAGGCAGCATCCGTTTTAGACATAAGCAGTATCATATGTTGAAATTGTACTCTACGGCACGTTTATTATGCTTGGGTTTGCTTGATCAGTTCACTAATTCCTTGGCTAAGCGGCGTAAGGGGGCGTTTCAACAGCTTCTCGAAATCGTTGCTTACGACATCCAGGGCTCCTTCACGAATCGCTTGTTGAATACCGACCACAATAGGGATTGCACCTTCCGGGACTCCCGCACCGAGCATAACCTCGGCATACGTAGCATCATCCACCTGCTGTACAGGAACGTCTTTGCCCAGAACCTCAGCCAGTATCGCTGCAAACTCTTCTTGGGTAATCGGCTTACCGGAGAGCTCGTATATTGTATTCTCATGCCCTTCGCCAGACAAAACAGTTGCAGCTGCTTGCGCATAATCTGCGCGGGTAGCCCAACCTACTTTACCGGACCCTGCCGAGGTTAGCCAAGGAGCTCCCGCGAGTACGGATTGGATCGTGCCTGCCTCATTTTCCAGATACCAATTATTACGCAGGAAGGAGTAAGGAATACCTGACTCACGAATGAACTCCTCCGTGATGCGATGTACGGGTGCAAGGAATAGAGTGCTGTCAGCGGCATTGGCAGCGCTAGTATAGGCGATGAAGCCTACTCCAGCACGTACAGCAGCATCAACAGCCGCTTTATGCTGACGGATTCTAGTATCATTATCCCCGTCTGCGGATATAATCAGCAACCGGTCTACTCCAGCAAACGCCTGATCCAGCGTCTCCGGTTTATCAAAGTCGCCATGACGAACGTCAACGCCACGAGACCGTAAGTTCTCTGCTTTTTCTGGATTTCTTACGCTAACAATAAGATCGTTTGCGGAGACAAATGTAAGCAACGTATCTACCACGATGGAACCAAGTTGCCCCGTTGCTCCTGTTAATGCGATTTTCATATGAAATCCTCCATTCAGATTTTATTTACTTTTATATAGTAACTAAAAATATAACACATGTCTAATCTAGAGTCTAAAGGTCTGCTTTTCGGGTAAGAGTGGGTAACCCAAACTTTCCCCAGAGAAAGGAACCTGTATATGAAGAAAGCTATGATCATTGTAAATCCCTCTTCTGGCAAAGAGGAATCCCTCCAACATGTCAGCAGCGTAGAAGAAATTCTACGTGATCAAGGATACGTTGTTACGGTTAAAGAGACCTCAAAGGAACTGGACGCCACCCGTTTTTGCGTTAATGCGTGTGAGGAAGCTTGTGACCTAGTCGTTTCCATCGGTGGGGATGGCACACTTCACGAAACCATCAACGGCTTCATTGATCAAGACCACCGTCCAAGGCTGGGTGTCATCCCCCTTGGGACAGTCAATGATTTTGCCCGTGCCTTACACATTCCGCTAAGTCCTGAGCTGGCAATCCGTACACTGACTTCTACCCGCGTGAAAAACGTAGATATGGGCCTCTTAAACGGCCGAATGTTTGCCAATGTGGTTGCCACAGGTTCGCTTGCTGAATCGCTATCAGCTGTATCATCAGACGATAAATCCATGTTTGGCACGTTTGCCTACTTCAAAGAAGGCATGAAAGAGCTTATCAGCCATCCTGCCCACTCACTTATCGTCCGCTATGGTGACAAGACCTGGGAAGGAAAATCTCCACTCTTTTTGGCCACTTTAACCAATTCAGTTGGCGGATTCGAGAAACTGGCACCCGATGCGGCTGTTGATGATGGTCTACTTCACTGCTTTATTTTCAAAAACCTCAATATATTGAACACCGTGACGGCCAGCATATCCTTATTTTTAGGCAACCTGAAGGATCATAGTGATATCGTTTACTTTACCGCAAAGCATGTAAGTGTCAGCTCCGCAGAACCGGTCAGTACGAATGTAGATGGTGAGGAAGGGGCGTCTTTGCCTATCGAGCTTGGTATTTTACCGCGTCATATCGAGGTAATTGTGCCGGAAGACGTTTAAGTAATGCGGTGCTGGTCCTCAAGCTTGAGGATCATACTCGCTCAATTTCCCCTCGTAGATCAAATGGAATCGATCACTTTGACGAAAATCATCTGGCGTAACAAGAGCGGGCAGTTTGTTCCATATTTTTATGCCGGATCGCTGTAAAATTTCCGCGACGAATTGGGAACAAAAATAAGAATTGCTGAACTCGACTGGTTCTTTGAGTGCAATACCAATCAAACCCAGTAAGTTATACATATATTTTTGACGACTTCGGATAAATACATGTAAAACTCGCTTCATTTTTTCAACTTCACGGTCGGTTACTTGAAGCTCGTAGATAACACATGTTGTATTCGGAAATCTGCTGTATGTACCTGTCTTAATATCCTCTTTCACGAAACCACCATCCAGAGGGTTATTAGGGGTCTTTCTTCCGAAGCTGTATAACTCCGAAAGTTCCCGGTTGAAGGAAATGGAGGCGTGATTGTATGGCGCTCTCGTATAGCTTTTAATGACTCTCGTAAGAAACGTTCCCGTATTCGTAAGCAAGATAAAGACGGATTGATCTGCTACCATTTACGAAATTTCCCCTTATCAAGTTTGAATTATTCCTTCATAATAACATAGGAACCCTAATGGAACCCTATTTCGCGATAAGTTGGTGAGTGGTAATGGATAGTTCGCTATTAACGTTAATCCTTATTTTTACAGCCTTATTGGTCATCCATCTGATTTACATAGTAGTAGTCAAAACACAGCCAGACAAAGACTATGCAGCTATTGGGCTTCGCATCAAGACATGGTGGGGCATGTTCTTTATCTTTTGCTTGGCAACTCTTTTCAATCCGATCGTGTCACTGCTTTCCTTGATGGCACTCACCTTTTTTGCTCTAAAAGAATACTTTTCCATGATTAGATCCAGAAAAGCTGATCGCAGATTGTTTCTATGGGCGTACTTGGCGATTCCCGTACAATTTTATTGGATTTATATCGGGTGGTACGGAATGTTTATTGTCTTTATCCCTATCTATGTATTCTTGCTGCTACCGCTCCCGCGATTGATCAACAAAGGAACGGTTGGTTTTTTGCGCAGTGTCAGCTCGACCCAATGGGGACTCATGCTGATGGTTTTCGGGTTGAGTCATCTGGCCTATTTTCAGTTTGCTACGCCGCAATACGGAGCGAAACTTGTACTTTTTCTAGTGGTACTGACGCAGCTCAATGATGTCGTACACTATCTAGCATCACTCTATTTCGGAAAGCGGAAAATCGTCCCGACATCCAATCCCAATATAACTTGGGAAGGCTTTGCATTCGCTTTTCCCGTAACTATAGCGGCCTCCTATCTCATCTATCCCTACCTGACGCCGTTTGGCCTGAAATTTGGAATTATTTTCGGCATGCTGATCAGCTTGAGCGGTTTCTTCGGCAGCTTAACAGTTTCCGTGCTGAAGCGGGATTTATTAATCGGCGATGATGATAAGTTCGATGCTTTGAAAAAAAGCTACTTAAGCCGGGTGGATAGCTTGACTTACACCTCGCCTGTCTTTTTCCACGTAATTCGTTATTTTTTTGACTTTATGTAGCGATTACCTCCGCAATACTCCGCTTCTCATCGGTTTCATTTTGGTTAGCCGGGGTAAGTACTACCGTATCGTAAGCAGTCCTTATCCTAGAAAACGATCTTGAGGAGGCGTTAGAAATGGCAGAGCACAATCATGTTGTGAATAAGGAAGGCGAAGTGGCCTTGAACAAGGTAGATGACGTATTAAATCGGATAGACGACAACAAAAAGGATGACATTCTGGGCAGCTTTGATTCATTCAAAAGTTATTTGAGCGACAAGATTGAAATGGCTCAAAATATTGGTTTGAATGAAGAATTGATCGCAAAAGCAGCTGAGAAGATAGCTGGATATCTGGCAGCCAAAGAAGAACCTCGAAACAGCGAGGAGAAGCTCCTCCAGGAGCTGTGGAAAGCGGGGGACAAGGAGCAGCAGCATGCGCTTGCCCATATGCTAGTACGCGTGGCTCAAACCTCGTATAAATAGTGATCATGGAACACGATATCTTGTTATGAAAAGGGCAGCCTATCTTCACCTAAGGATAGGCTGCTTTTGCGTGTACTACCGTAGCAGGGCATTCCTAATCCTGCTAACCCCTTCACGAATTTCATTTTCCTTTAGATGCCCGTAGCCCATTAGCAGTCGGTTTCCTTCGAGCTGTGCCGCAAATACATTTTCGCTACGGAGATGTTCTAGCAGATTCTCTCGGAGTGGGAACTGAAACTCTGCTACCAAATGTAAACCAGCCGATCGGCCACATATCCGGTATTGCCCTGTAAAATGCTGTTCCAGGCTATCAAGCAGGACCTGACGACGCTTGGCGTACACTTTTTTCATCTTATGTACATGCTTATGAAGGAGTCGCTTCCTGATATACCGACTCAACACAATTTGTTCCAGGCTCGCTGTCTGGTAATCCGCCAGTTGCTTTAAACGGATAAAATCAGCGACTCGTGACGAGGGAAGAACAATATAGCCGATCCGCAGCGCAGGGAACAATATTTTGCTAAACGTCCCGACATATAGCACCCGTTCTGGGTCCAGACTCTGCAAGGAGTGGACGGGCGCCCCGTCATACCGGAACTCACTGTCATAATCATCTTCGAGCAGAAGACATCCTGTCCGGGCTGCATACTGAATAAGCTCGATCCGCCTTTGGATCGGCAAGATACCCCCCAGCGGGAACTGGTGCGAGGGTGTCAGATATGCCAGTTTGGGGTGTCTCTTTTGCGGCAGATCGGCTGTTATAACTCCCGAATCATCAACAGGCATACTCCGCAATGTGGCTCCTGTGGCCGCCAGAATGCTTTTTAAATCTTCATTTGTCGGTTCCTCTACCAGGGCTTCGTCTCCAGCTGACAGTAACAGACGGGTGACAAGCTGAATCGCTTGTACTGCTCCGCTAGTGATTACAATATGTTCCGGGCTGGCTTTCACTCCTCTGGTGTGAACCAAATAGTCGGCCAGCTCCCTGCGTAACTCAGGCTCTCCAGCAGGATCGCCATAACCTAGTGCCAGATCAGGAGCCTCTTTGCATACGCTCTGAAGCAAGTCAGCCCATGATTTGCGCGGAAATAATTCCAATGCAGGAAGGCCTGTCCGGAAGGAAATTACCGACATCTCATTTGAATATGCAGATTCCACTGCAGACGCAAACGCCTCGATAGGCGGTGCGGATACATAACCTGGAAGGACGGCCCCTTCCGCTACATAGGTACCTGAACCCGAGCGCGCAATGGCTAAGCCTTCGGCTAGCAGCATTTCATAAGCTTCGAGGATAACATTCCGGGAAACATTCAACTGTAAGGCCAGCACCCGGGTCGAAGGAAGTTTATATCCTGCATGCAGTTCTCCGGCTAAAATACTGTCCCGTATCGCTTGATACACCTGACGCAGCATCGGAACTGTCACACTCTTATCGATAGATAACCACATAGGTTGCCCCCTCAAGCGGTACTGTCAAAAACCTCTTCAACTGGATCTACAAGTGCCCAGTTTCTATTGCTACAGTATATATCAATATCTGTACAAGAGGTGAGATGAAATGAACAAACCAACCTTTTCGACTTACATGGAATTAGTGATCGCAACCTCCATTGTTGGCAGTTCTGTAGTAGTCGGTAAACTGGTCGTGATGCAGCTGCCTGTTTTTTTATCGCAATCTGCCAGTCTGGCCGTTGCCCTTCTGTTCTTGGTACCCATTGTATTCATTAAGAAATATTCACTAAGGATCAGCAAACGGGATGCATTAATCCTGTTCATTCAGGCCCTGATCGGCATGTTTCTCTTCCGCGTCCTAATGCTGTACGGGCTGGCCTACGCCTCTGCTTCCGAAAGCGGAATTTTAACTAGCTTAACCCCAGCTATCGTTGCACTTCTTTCGTATGTGCTGCTGAGAGAAAAGATTACGCTCCGCCCCGGTCTCGGGATTGCCTGTTCTCTGATCGGTGTTTTGGCGTTGCAAGTGCCTCACATATCGGCGCTCTGGTTCAATGCTCCCAACGCAACCTCGTTCATTGGCATGCTACTTGTTCTGTCTGCTGTGTTCGGAGAAGCGGCACTGACGGTATTACGCAAGATGCTATCCAGCGACGTCTCTTCCCTGCTTGGGACTATGTATATAACACTCTTTTCATTCCTTATGTTTCTGGGTTGTTCCTTCGGGGAGGCCCGACAGTTCAACTTTAACCACGTTGGAGCAGGGGAGATGGGGCTTGTCTTATATTATGGTATCTTTGTCACAGCATTAGCCTACGTATTATGGTTTCGGGGCGTGTCAAGGGTATCGGCTAGTGCAGCAGCTGTATACACGGGTTGTATTCCCGTCAGTACACTGCTGCTGTCCTATATCATCCTCCGTGAATCCTTCTCATTTGCTCATCTGGCTGGTGCAGGCTTTGTGTTTCTGGGCATCATGCTCATGTCACGCGGTGAACGCCGCTGACTTACGCAAAGACCTTCTCAAAAAGGAGGCTCCCGGCTGAAACTTCGGGAGCCTCTTTTCTTTGATTCAAGATCTTATCGCATGAATTAATGCACCTGATCCAGCAATTGATATGCTTCTTCCTTCGTTTTAACCGCCAGGAGCGCTTCTCTGAAATGATCGTCCATCAGCTTACGCGATAACATTTGCAATACTTTCAGATGCGCATTTTCCTTGCTATTGCGCGGTACGGCAATCATGAAGATCAGTTTTGCTTCACTTCCGTCTGCACTATTCCAGTCAACACCGCCCTGCTTGATGCCGAAGACCACGCTTGGCTTCAGGACCGCTTCCGATTTGCCATGAGGAATGGCAATATTCATTCCAATGCCTGTGGAGCCTTCTTCCTCTCTGGCTAATATCGCCTGTTTGAAATCACTGGCAGAGCTTACGGCTCCAGTTCTCTCAAGTACTCCGATCATTTCATCAACCACAGCATCTCGTGTCGTTCCTTCCAGATCCAAATTAATCAGATCCATCGTTACAATATCCGTCAGTTTCTCAATGTGAATGGCTTGTGGAGAAACGGCTGGCCCATTATTTGTAACAGTTGTTGAAGCAGATGACTCCGTAGCGGCCGTTGTAGTAATCGCAGATTGTCCAGCTTCCCCAGCAACATCTGGAGTTACAGTTGCTGTAATATCTTTTTTCAGCAAGCTCACTAGGACAACCGATACGGCTGCGCCGACAATAACGGCGATGAAGAACATAAGCACATGGTCCACTGCACCAAGTACAGCTACAATCGGTCCACCGTGAGCTACCTTATCACCTACATTCCCCAACATCGCAATGACTGAACCGACCATGGATCCTACCATGATACTAGGAATAACACGTAGTGGATCTTGCGCCGCGAATGGAATTGCACCTTCGGTAATACCGAACAACCCCATTGTGAATGTTGCCTTCCCAGCCTCGCGTTCCGCAGGTGCAAATTTACGTTTGTTGATCATCGCTGCAAGTCCCATCCCAATCGGCGGAATACAAATCGCAACGGCGATTGGCCCCATAATTTCATAATTCCCTTCGCCGATCATGGCCGAACCGAATAAGAAAGCAACTTTGTTCACAGGGCCGCCCATATCAAAGGAGATCATCGCACCTAGAATCAATGCCAGTAGAATTGAACTTGTACCTTGCATACCTGCAAGCCAACCCGTTAAAGCCTCAAACAATTGTGCGACTGGAGCACCAATCACAAAGACAAAGATTAATCCAACAATTAAAGATGCCAATACAGGGATAATAATTATAGGCATGATCGGCTGTAATGCTCGGCCAACCTTGATTTTTCGAATCCCAAGTGCAACATAACCCGCCAGGAAACCAGCGATAATCCCGCCGATAAATCCAGCCCCCGCCTCACTTCCATAAAAACTGCCGTTCGCAGCAATGAATCCGCCAACCATACCCGGTGCAAGCCCCGGTCTATCTGCAATACTCATCGCGATAAATCCGGCGAGGATCGGTATCATAAAGGTAAACGAAGCCGAACCGATATCCTGAACCGTCTTCCAGAATGAACCGTCCGGTATAACCAGACCGCCTGGTGTCTTCTCACCGCCAATCGTCAACGCAATGGCAATGAGCAATCCCCCAATGACGATGAAGGGTACCATATAGGATACACCGTTCATCAAGTGGCGGTAGATGGGATTTTGTTTCGGTTTGTTCTCCTGTGAGCTACCTTCGGCAGAACGTGACTCTGCTTGGTACACAGGTACATTACCCTTCATCACCCGCTGGATCAATTCTTCTGGACGGCGAATGCCATCCTGTACGCCAACGACCAGCAGTTTCTTACCGACGAAGCGGTCTTTAACCACCGTTTTATCCGCTGCAATAATAATGCCGTCTGCCTCACGGATCTCCTGCTCGGTCAGTTGATTTTCGACTCCAATGGAGCCTTGTGTCTCGACCTTCATCTCGACGCCCATCTTTGCTGCTGCCTTTTGCAGATTCTCAGCTGCCATATACGTATGTGCAATTCCGTTAGGACATGAGGTAATCGCCAATATCTTCATAGTCATTCCCCTTCTCTCTGTTGTTTCCGCTTACATTGATAGTATAAACGCCTATCTTGCTGTTATCGGACGAACTTTTTACCGGAACTTTCGGAAAAAAGGAATTATACCGGCAAAAAACAGGACTTATCTATAAGTCCTGTTCCAGAGCACAGCTTTTTAGTTTATCCCTTCATTCTCCCTAATAATCTCATCGCATCGGTCTCCTTAGATAAGGCATGAACCAAAGCAGGCTGCTCACTGATCAGGGACAATTCCTTAAATAACTGGCGCATCTCTTCCCGCCCATCCTGTTTGACCGCAAGCAAGAACACAAGCTCTACTTTCTCGGTTCCCCAGGTAAGCGGCTGCTTCAAGGTAGCGATTACAATGGAGGACTGCCTTATCCACTCAGAACCGCCATGCGGGATGGCTATGCCTCCCCCAATCGTCGTGGCCGACATTTTTTCTCGCGCCAGTACGCTGTCCACATAACCAGGCTCCACATATCCTTTGTCCTCCAGTATTTGCGCCAGCTTGGAGATCAATTGTTCCGGATGCTGTACTTCCTGCTGGGGAAAGACCAAAAAAGGTGTTGTATATTTAAAAAATACCGATTCTTCTGCTGCCCTATGTTCCGGCTCATCCAGTCGTCGGATCACTTGCTCCAGTCGACGTTCGTCCTTGGCATCCAGCAAGGGAGAGACGAGAATGTGCGGAATGTTCATCTCTGGGAGATCTACAGTGGTAATGACGAGATCCACCTCCTGGGCTGCCAGATAGTCCTGCACTTCTGCTTTGGAAAGGGTTGTCTCCACATGTACAGCCGGAAATTTACGTTCCACCTTGGTGCGTAGCAGTTGGGACATACCGATGCCCATGTGACACACGATGATGGCTCTCTGGGGATGACTCTCTTTCTGGTGCAATCGCTCCACAGAAGCCTGAAAATGCAGCGTTAAATACGCCGCTTCCTCCTCGGGGAATGATAGCCGGGTCCATTTCCCCACCTCTTCCAGTGTAATAATAACTCGGTCGAACATGTAGGGGTACATCTTCTTGATCTCGGCCAGCATAGGATTGGACACGGTCAATCCATATTGAAGACGGTTCAGGGTCGTATATAAATGGACATTCAACCCTTTCAGTAACATCTTATCCTTGGAAAAGGCAATCATATTCAGCTCGGACATCCGCCGGACTAACTGCTCAATCAACTCAGGCAAAAGCGGGTGGCTATCTGCCAGCTCACCTTGTTTTCCTGTTTTCCCCTCCTGCTGGTAACGGAATTTCCCGCTAAGCAGATGCAGAGTTAAATACGCCGTCTCTTCCTTGGAAAAAGGCACAGCAAACAACTTTTGCAACTGCTGCAAAAAAGACGTAGCCCATGTAAATTCGCGTCTCTCCTGCAAAAAGGCAATGTCCTGCTTGGAGAGCGAAATGGGTTGTCCCATCTTGGTTCGTTTGACCATTAAGAGGATATGCAGCATTAGAGCTTCGAAAGCTTCGTCAGTAAAGCTGAGCTCATGGCGTTTTTGAAATGCTTTTAATTCATGATTTATGGTTGTAATCTCGTGCGATTCAAACTGTTTGCGCATCATCTGTCCTGTTAACTCAGGACTGTCAATCAGCTGGTTCATCCGCGCCAAAGCGATGCGCTTATTTTTCTCAGAGCCTTGAATGGTCAATCCAACGCGCTGTTTGGTAATCAAGGCCAGATCAAAGCTGTGCAGCCAGCCATCGATCTTCTCCATATCTCTACGAATCACCGTCTTGTTCACATAATACTGTGAAGCTAGATCCTGGATGGTCACAGGCTTGGCATTCATCAAGAGCCGATAGGCGACATGCAGCACCCTTTCCTCATCCGACTCATGTTGGGCTGTACTCTCGTCCGCATACAGTCGATGGAACAATTCATTCTGATCCGCTTCACCCATCTCCAGATAAATGCCGCGTCCCGGCCTTCTCACCAGATTGGCATCAGAATGCTTGACGATATAATCTTCAATTACTTTCAGATCGTTACGGATCGTCTTTTCAGAGCAGTCGGTCAGATCCGCCAGATCCTGCGCTAACCACAACCGGTCCGGTTCAGTTAACAACATGCGTAAAATTTCCATTTGCCTTTTATTCATTCCATTCTCCCATCTTCCAAAATAAAGAATGTCTAGGGCATTTCGAGCTATATTTTTGCTGGTTTTCTGTTGACTTTAAGTATACTCCAAGTAGTACATTTAAAGCATGGTGGCCGCCAAATTCAAGAATAATGAAAAGAGGAATCGCTCATGACTATTGGGAAAACAGCTCTTATTACTGGGGCCAACAAAGGCATCGGGTATGAAACAGCCAGACAATTGGGGGGTATGGGTCTTACAATCCTGATTGGCTCACGGAATGAGCAGAGCGGCCGGGAAGCGGTGGCTAAGTTGGCTAATGAGGGAGTAGAAGCCCGATTGATTTTGTTAGACGTGACGAATCAAAGTACGATTGATTCCGCAGTCCAACAGATCAAACAAGAATTCGGTTCCCTTGATGTACTCATCAACAATGCCGGCGTATCTCGGGGAGGAGCCACTCCTCCAAGTCAGTTCTCTTTGGACGATTTAAGAGAAACGTATGAAACAAACTTGTTCGGTTTGGTCGCCGTAACGCAAGCCATGCTACCTTTATTGCAAGAATCTCCATGCGGTAGAATCGTTAACTTGTCGAGTGGTCTTGGTTCGTTAACCTATAATAGCGATCCTGAGCATGAGCATGCCCAATTTAATTTGCTTGCCTACAATAGCAGCAAAGCAGCGGTTAATATGTTCACCGTCACCCTTGCCAAAGAATTCAAAGACTCACCTCTCAAAATCAATTCGGCTGACCCTGGTTTTACCGCCACTGACTTAAATGGCTTTACAGGAACGGGTTCGGTACAGCAAGCCGCTGCTGTCGTTGTTCGTTTAGCCACTTTAAATGATGGAGGGCCGACAGGAGGATTTTTCGACGCCAACGGAGAAGTACCTTGGTAACTGCTACTAAGGAGCTGAATACTTTGCAAGAAATTCCGGAGACGATAACCTCTATTAGCCAAGCCGCAGAACTAACAGGTTTAACAGAAGATACCATACGCTATTATGAGCGAATTGGCTTGCTGCCTTATGCAGAACGAAAGGCTAACGGACACAGGTTCTACAGTAGAGATCAGATTCTGGGGATTATCTTTTTGACCCGATTAAAAGCTACTGGAATGACTATAGAGGAAATGAAGCATTATCGAGAACTTTCGATGCAAGGCAACAGCACCATTCCGATCAGACACTCCTTACTTGAGAAACATAATCAGAAGATTCAACAAGAAATTTCCAGACTGATGGAAACCCAAAAAATTATTGAATATAAGCTCAACCATTATCGTGACCTCTCTACCAATCCTGATCTTAGCGATAAGAATTGCAACCCTACAACACACAGCACCAATCCCCTTTTTTAAGGGGTTTTTTTATTTTCAGCGGGAGATTGATGGAGCACCCTTAATTCCCTATAATCCAAATATAATATGAATTTCTAGGGGGAATAACGGTGATCACCTATGTGAGATGCAATGACGTCAGTATGGAACACATTTTTCAAGCGTTTTCGCTTGGGTTCTCGGATTATTCCATTCGCCTGACCATGGATCAGGACGATTTCGCAGCACGTTTTTTTGGTCCAGAGGGTAATACACGGAATCACTCTTTCCTTGCCATGGATGAGGATCAACCGATCGGCTTAATTCTCGGCGGTGTCCGGCAGTTCGACGGGTACAAGACCATGCGTTGCGGCACGCTATGCATCGCTCCGGCTTACCGCGGTCAGGGGATTAGCAACAAGTTGCTGGAATTACATAAACAAACAGCCATCTCCGCGGGTTGCCAGCAGCTATGGCTCGAAGTCATCAAGGATAATCATCGGGCCGTCAAATTATATGAAAAGCAAGGCTATCAGCCACGCTATATGCTGAAATACTACAACGGCACTCTGCCCTCCGCCCCACCCGCTGCCCTCTCATCTTCGTATATTCTTAAGGAAGTTACATTTGATGACATCGCAGCTTTTCGAAAGACCCTTATCGACTGCCACATCCATTGGCAAAGTGACACACCTTATTACGCCACCAGTACACAGGAAGCTTTTCTCGGCATCTACGAAGTAAATCAAACGTGCCTCGGCATGGTGAGCATGAGTGCTAAGGGTAAAATCAACTTTCTTTGGGTCGATCCTAAGCATCGCAACCAAGGATTAGGATGCGCCCTCCTTCATAGAGCAGCAGAGATCCAAAAGATTGAGAAGGTGTACATCTGTCTGTCTGACAATGACTCTCTTGAAGGCTTTATCCAAAAAATAGGTCTCTCGAAAGACTCCATTGAGCAATATGAAATGGGTATGCTGCTGAAGGTCGATCATGTTGTACAATGATCAACCTTCTTCCTATCCATGCTCCCCTGCTTGATTCACCTACATCTATCATTTCTGAGAACGATTGATATACTCTGATTTGACCAATGCGCACATGTAAAGATCATCATATTTCCCTAACGTAAATTCATATTGGGAGAGTAGCCCTTCTTGCCGAAAGCCTGCTTTTTCAAGCAACCGCAAGGATTGGGCATTCTCTGGCTCTACTAGCGCCTGAATGCGGTTCAATGAGAGGGTATTAAATCCATAGTCGATTACAGCTGCAAGTACCTCCGACATTAGCCCTTGGCCCCAATAGACTCTGGACAATTCATAGCCCATTTCTGCCCGGTGATGACGTTGATCCCAGTTATGAAATCCGCAAGAACCGATGATTTTACCTTCATTTGTTTGAATAGCCCAGCGGATTCCCTGATCTGTCTCAAAAATCTGATCATACCAACTAATCTCATCCAGCGCATCCTGTTCAGACTCAAACGGGCTCAGTCCATAAAACTTCATAACCTGCTCATCTGAAAAGTATTCCAACATGTCCTTGCTGTCCGTCGCTACCATTTTTCGTAATATGAGACGTTCAGTCGTTATAACCGGAAACTCACCTTTCACATTCTCACCTCTTGTTGCCTTATTCGCTTTTGCCAGTTCTTCTTGCATACCCATGCCTCCTGAGTTCAATATTCGCTTATCGTTACTTTCTTCTTCCAATTATAGAGGAAATGAGAGGAAGGGATATTTATAATAATTTCTTTGTTTATAGAATGTTTTCCTAAACATGGATTATAAAATGACCGTTAATATAAGGAGTGTGTTTTTAATTATTAAGAAGAGGTGTATTTTTTGGACGAACAGCACATATCACACATTCCGCAGGAAACTTCAAGACAGACGTACATTCAGCATGGTCAAAATTATGGGGTAGATCCAAACAGGATGGCGGCGTTATCAAAAACATACGGGAATTCTACTCTGTTTAGACGGTGGGGAGCAACAGTTTTTGATTGTATATTTTTTGTAATCGGGTATATTTGTTTTTTTATTTCTGTCATTCAAATAACGGACAGATGGTTTTTGCCTTTAGCGATTGCAACCCGTTGTATTCTGCTTATTGCTTTCTTCAGCTATTATTTACTTTTGGAAGGTTACACAGGCTATACGCTGGGTAAGTTCGTTTTTCGTATTCAGGTGGTTAACGGGGAAGGAAAGCCTCCTGGTTTTCTTAAATCACTCATTCGTACGCTGCTCAGGCTAATCGATACCAATCCATTGCTAATGGGTGGGATACCTGCTGGTATCAGTGTGTTAGTAACTGCATCAAGACAACGAATTGGTGATTTAGCTGCAGGTACATATGTTGTAAAGGTACGGGATTTAGAGCCGATTAGCAAAAAGACAATGAAACGTTCGCTCTTTATATTTTTTACCGCAATGGTGATCTTAGGAGCCTCGTTTGTAAATGCTATTTTTATACTTGCAGACAGTTACGTACCTCCTGAAGTTCCGGTGAGCAAGAAAGAGCAAAGCTATGTAAGTAAAGATGGACGATTTCAAATCACGGCCCCGCTGGACTGGTCAACAGACCCGGACCGTGAAGGAAAAGCAGAGATTGCAATATTCAATCCGTACATCCAAAAGTCCGTTGTGGTACTATCCCACTCGAAAAAGCAATTGGGCAATATAACTCTTCAACAGTACGGTAAGAAAGCTGAAAATAACTTAACCAAAGAGTGGAACCTGTCCAGTGTAGGACCTGTCTCTAACACAACCATTTATGGATATCCTGCCCTTGAGTTCGTGATTAAAGGCAAGAAAGATGTGGACAAATATGTTACCCATGTAGCGATTATTGAGACCGAAAGGAATTACTACCAGGTGCTTGGATATGCACCAGCGTCTAAAGATGTCCGTTTAAAGAAAGAACTACACGACATAACCTATAGCTTCCGCGAGGTTCGTCATTAGACAGCGTGGCTGGCAATAAAAAGGATAGACACAAAAAGCAGGTGCTCCTATGAGCCCTGTTTTTTTGCGTACAACTATACTCTTCCTTAGATTACACTCAATACAAAAATATATAACATCGTCTAATGGATTATCATAATACGTTGCAATTTCACATCTATGATAAAATTGACTGACATGTTCGGTAATCCGCCTTATCATATTGTTCAGATGCACAATGAATTGAAAACCCTTTCATTAAGGTGGTACATTAAAATACGCTATATCACTATAGATAAAGGAGGAATCCGGATTTTGTTTCAGCTCTCCGAAAAACAAGCCCAAGACATCGTAGACAAAATGATGAAGGATATTCCATACAATATCAATATTATGAATGAACGAGGCATCATCATTGGCAGCGGCGAGAGTGAACGAATCGGAACCATTCACCAAGGAGCTGTTCAGGCGCTCGAAACTGGGAAAATGGTTGAAGTGTGGCAGGACGGCCACTATGAGAAAAAAGGAACCAATGAACCGATTGTCATTCATCATGAGTTAGTTGGTGTCATTGGTATTTCAGGCAATCCCGATGAAGTGCGTCCTTTTTGCAATATTGTTAAAACTACGGTGTCTCTCCTGATTGAACAGCGGATCTCATTGGAGCATCTGGCCCATGAAGCCAATCGCAAAAAATCTGTGCTGGAAATGTTGTTAAATCATCAGGGAGCCTACACGCAAAAAATAAAAAAAGAAGCAGCTCAATATCACATTGATTTGCTTCTAAAAACTTCGGCTGTATATGTAAAGTATCTGCCTGCTGATCCAGCTCATTTAGCCGAGTTGTCCAATATATTCATGCAGCATCCGTCCTTTCGTATGGAGGAAGACTGCTATCTCATTCTGATACAAAATCAGGAGCCGACAGACAAACTGCTAGAGCCACTTGTGCGTAGCCATCCCGATGTGCTGATTACGGTCAGCAGACAGGAGCACAACATTGCGGATGTTTATATGCAAGCCAAGTCAGCTATGAATGTTTTACTGGCTTTGCGCCCGCCTGTGCAAAAAATTTCTTTTGCGGAAGTCGAGTTTCTGGTCAAATTGAGTCAAACGAACCTGACGAACACGATCTATCTGGTTAGCAAGCTGGAAGATACTGTGGATTTGCTGGATACGCTGCGAAGCTTTATTAACCATAACGGCAGTGTCTCCTTTACCGCAGATGAATTAAATATTCACCGAAATACGCTGCAATACCGCCTGAAGCGCATCCATACCTTAACCGGTAAAGATCCCCGGAACCTCCTTCAGCTTTTTGAGCTTACGCATGGCTTATTGGCACTGTATCAATGAACTGCTGTATTCACGCCAGACCATGCACCAGTAACACCATATTTTCGCTCGCCGTCTCCCAAATTTCTCAGTCAATCCAGCTTTGGCTAAGTTCGGGATTACAGGCGAGCGCTCGTATTATATCGTATTTGTATGATGCCGTTTTATGTTTATAACCCACTTCTCCATCTGTTCATTTCTCGCTGAACTGAAGTACTCTTGCGATATTCTCGCACGTACGCTCTACGTTTTGCGGCCCTTCGGCCAGCAGCTTACCGAGCTCCGAGGCTCCCGGCACGATGCCAAACACCGCATCTATCCCTTCCTTGTACAACGTGTCGATCCCTTCCCCAATATAACCTGCGACCGCAATGACCTTTTTACCAGACTGTTTTGCCGCCTGAGCTACTCCATAAGGAGTTTTACCGAATTTGGTCTGAAAATCAATACCGCCTTCCCCCGTCAAAACGATATCGGCAGTGGCGAGCTTTTGTTTTAAACCGGTGTATTCAATCACAATTTCAATGCCTTTTTGCAGCGCTGCCTGAGTGAAAATTAATAAGCCCGCACCCAATCCACCTGCTGCGCCTGCGCCTGGAAGATCGCGCACATCCTTCCCCAGCTGCTGCTTCACCACATCGGCGTAATGAGCAAGATTGGCATCCAATTGCTGCACCATCTCCGGGGTTGCCCCTTTTTGTGGCCCGAATACTTGAGATGCCCCATGCTCTCCGCACAGCGGATTTGTCACATCACAGGCTACAATCAGTTGTACCTGCGACAAGCGGTCATCCAGTGATGAAATATCAACGCTGGCCAGCTCGCCCAGACTACCGCCGCCGCGCGGAAGAGTATTGCCTGTTGCATCCAAAAATCTGACGCCCAGCGCTTCCGCCATTCCTGTACCGCCATCATTCGTTGCGCTTCCACCAATGCCGATGATAATTTTTCGAATTCCCTGGTTCAGACATTCACGGATTATCTCCCCTGTGCCGTAGGTTGTTGTCTTTAACGGGTTTTTGTTATCCTTGTTAACCAGATGGATTCCACTGGCGGATGCCATCTCGATTGCCGCTGTGGTGCCGTCTCCCAGCAAGCCGTATGCAGCAGTTACAGGTTCTCCAAGCGGTCCTGTCACCTCGATATAACGAATCTGCCCGCCTGTCGCATCCACCAGTGACTGCACCGTTCCTTCACCGCCGTCCGCCATCGGTACGTGGACATAATTCGCCGCCGGATAGACCTTGCGCAGTCCTTTCTCCATCGCGATACACACTTCTTTAGCCGTCATGCTTTCTTTAAAAGAATCTGGTGCCAGCACAAATGTTTTCTCTCTCATCTTCTCACCCCATCGTGAATATTAAAGTAAAAATCCATACATGATTGTCGCTACAATTGCCATCGTTCCACCCACAATAGCTTCGTAAGGAATCAATCCCATCCGTTGTTTAATGCTCATTTTCATGCTGTCTGCCGTGACGTGAAAATAGTTGCCCTGCGGCAAGGAATCAATGACTGTAGCTCCTGTATGCACCATCACAGCTGCAGCGAGTGGGGCCGTTCCCATGTTCAGAATGGCTTCCCCAAACGAGCCTGTCGCCAAAATAACGCCAGTCGAGGTGGACGCCGTAGCAGCTGCCATCAGAATACCTGCAAGCGGTGCCAAAAATGTACCGGAAACTCCCGAAGCTTCAATCAGGCCAACCACCTGAGCAGACAAGTTGGAGGCAGAGATCAGACCCGCAATCCCACCTGCACCGATCAAAATCAGCACGGTCGCCGTCATTTTATTCAAACCGGAGGCCGAATACTTCAGGATATTGCGCCCTTGTCCCATGGCCAGCATACCCACAATCCCAGCGATCGGCAAAATGTACATCGCATCCACCTTGAAATTCGAAAGTGCTTCAATACCAGAGATGGAACCAATCGGGTTAATCATCAGCAAAATAACAGCTACCAGCGGGGCTACAATCGCCCGTCCCAACGGCGGGTATTTCGATGTATCGACATCACTGTCCATGATATCCTGGTCGGACACCTTCACACCTTTGGTTTTCAACATAGATGCCACCAAAACAGTCATGATTAAACCGCATATCGCAGGAACCACTCCTGCCAACATCACGTGGCTTAAATCCAGATTAAATCCGCGCGCCGCTGCAATCGTATTAGGATTGGGAGAGATGATGTTCCCCGCTTTTCCGCCTCCAGACAAAGCCAACAGGAGCGCCAGCTTGGAAATCCCCATTTTGTTACCGACCGACAATGCAATAGGTGCCACAATCAGCACGGCAACGGGAATAAATACACCTACCGCCGTAATAATCATCGTCGCCAAGGCTAGTGCGAGTATCGCTTTACTGCCGCCGAACTTCTTTACAATAGCCTGCGCAATCGTCTCCGCTGCCCCGGATTCCATCATTACACCTGCCAATACACCTGCGGCAAGCACACGAATGACCGTCCCCATCACACTTTGCGTACCGCTTATTAACACGCTGATCGTCTGTTCCAAATTGGCTCCGCCCAATAAAGCGCCTACAATAGCTCCCAAAAATAAAGCGTAAACCGGATTCAGCTTTCTTAATATCAGAATAATTGCAATAGCCAGCCCTGCCAGAGCTCCTATCCAACTGATCGTCAATCCTTCCATCTGTCTAACCCCCCGGGCAATTTTTGATTACGCTTTCATTATATCGATTGCCGCACGTTAAAAATATTGAAGAACAGACGAAATTGATTGTGCATTTGAACAAAAAATCCGAACAGATCTATGTCTTAATATGCCATTTTCATTCTATGTGTCGGAGTGTCACAAAACAAATTCAATGAATACGCTTGCAAATTTAAAATTTCAGATTATAATACCTGTATACAAGTATACTTGATTAATTGAGAAGGTGAAATGATGGTCGAATCAGAATTCCTATATCCCTCCAAATGGCTTTTAAAAGCCTCAGCTGGTGATCGCGTAACATCCGAGCTTAGAATGCGCATTATTTCTGGCGGAATTGAAAGCGGTACCATATTATCTGAAAATAAACTAGCTGCTGATTTCACTGTAAGTCGCTCACCCATTCGTGAAGCGTTAAAAATACTGGCATCCGAAAATATCATTCGATTAGAAAGAATGGGAGCCGTTGTTATTGGTTTATCAGAAAAAGAAATAGAAGAAATTTATGATGTCCGTCTGCTCATAGAATCCTTCGTATTTGAACGTCTTGTAAAGATGGACACTAATGATTTGGCGAAGGAACTTAGTAAAATACTCGAAATGATGAAAGTCGCCGTCAAATATAGTGATGCTGATGAGTTTTCGTATCAAGATGTCTTGTTCCATGAAACGATTATTCGTGCAGTCAACCATTCACATATTCTGATGATTTGGAATAATTTAAAGCCTGTTATGGAAAGTCTCATTCTTTTGTCGATGCGTATGCGTTTCACAGAAAAGTATGAAGATTTTACACGGATTATAAACAATCACGAACTTTATATTGAAGCAATCAAAGTAAAAGATAGAGACCTCATGATCAAGTCTTTACATGAAAACTTTGATGATGTTCAAGGTAAAGTAGAAGACCTATGGATGTCACAACAAATGCTATCTAAAGGAGTCGTGCAACAAAATGACTAACTATATGTTGGGTGTAGATATCGGGACCACAAGTACAAAAGCCGTTCTATTTAGCGAAAAAGGTGAAGTCATCCAACAAGAGAATATTGGATACCCGCTTTATACACCGGACATAGCGACAGCTGAACAAAACCCAGAAGAGATATTTCAGGCTGTCCTACAGGCCATTTCGAATATCATGAAACATCACTCACAAAAAAAGCTATCGTTTGTTTCATTTAGCAGTGCCATGCATAGTGTCATTGCGATGGATGAAAATGACCGCCCACTGACGTCTTGTATCACTTGGGCAGATAATCGAAGTGAAGCATGGGCACATAAAATAAAAGATGAGCTGAATGGCCATGAAGTCTATAAACGAACAGGAACACCCATTCACCCCATGTCACCCTTAACGAAAATAGCCTGGATTGTGAATGACCTTCCTGAAACCGCTGTCAAGGTTAAAAAGTATATCGGAATTAAAGAATATATTTTTAAAAAGTTCTTTGATCAGTATGTAGTGGATTATTCCCTAGCTTCTGCCATGGGCATGATGAATCTAGAAAAATTAGATTGGGATGAAGAGGCATTAAAAATTGCTGGTATAACCCCTTCTCAATTATCTGAGCTCGTGCCAACAACCAGGATATTTACCAACTGTGATTCAGATTTAGCAAAAAAGATGGGGATCGATCCACAAACATCGTTTGTCATTGGAGCTAGCGATGGAGTCCTTTCTAATCTAGGTGTAAATGCGATACGAAAAGGCGAAGTTGCCGTCACAATCGGGACAAGCGGTGCCATTCGAACCATTATAGACAAGCCTCAAACAGACGAAAAGGGAAGAATATTTTGTTATGCCTTAACAGAAAAGCACTGGGTTATTGGGGGGCCGGTGAACAATGGCGGGATGGTCCTTCGCTGGATCCGTGACGAACTTGCCTCATCAGAAGTAGAAACAGCGAAAAGACTAGGAATTGATCCATATGATGTACTAACCAAGATTGCTGAACGTGTAAGACCAGGATCTGACGGATTGTTATTCCATCCATACCTGGCTGGTGAACGTGCGCCATTATGGAACCCAGACGTACGTGGCTCATTCTTCGGTTTAACGATGTCACATAAGAAAGAACATATGATTCGCGCAGCCCTAGAAGGAGTCATTTACAATTTGTACACCGTATTTTTAGCATTAACCGAATGTATGGACGGTCCTGTGACCCGAATTCAAGCTACTGGAGGCTTCGCAAGATCAGATGTTTGGCGGCAAATGATGTCTGACATATTCTCATCTGAAGTCGTCGTTCCAGAAAGCTACGAAAGTTCTTGTCTAGGAGCTTGTATTTTAGGCTTGTATGCCACCGGACAAATCCAGTCCTTTGAAGTCGTTTCTGAAATGATTGGCAGTACCAACAAACATACACCAAAAGAAGAAGCGACCAAGGAATATAGGAAATTACTGCCGATTTTCATTAACCTATCCAGAGTATTAGAAGATGATTATACACGGATTTCCAATTATCAAAGAAGCTTAATTAACACTAAAAAGATAAAAAGCAGGGGGTAATTACAATGCCATTAGTTATCGTAGCGATTGGAATTTTAGCATTATTAGTTTTAATAATGGGCTTCAAATTGAATACCTTTATTTCATTAATCATTGTATCGTTCGGCGTCGCTTTAGCACTTGGAATGCCATTAGAGGAAATTGTCAAAACCATCGAAGCCGGATTAGGCGGAACCCTTGGTCACTTAGCGTTAATCTTTGGACTTGGAGCGATGTTAGGTAAGTTGATCGCCGATTCTGGTGGTGCTCAACGAATTGCCATGACTCTCGTAGACAAATTTGGTGAAAAAAATATCCAATGGGCAGTCGTAGCTGCTTCATTCATTATCGGTGTCGCGTTATTTTTTGAAGTAGGATTAGTATTGTTAATTCCAATCATATTTGCCATTTCAAAAGAATTAAAAGTTTCTATTTTATATCTCGGGATTCCGATGGTTGCAGCTTTATCCGTAACACATGGTTTCTTACCTCCACATCCAGGGCCAACAGTTATTGCTGGTGAATATGGCGCGAACCTTGGTGAGGTTTTACTTTACGGTTTCATTATTGCCATTCCAACCGTTATTTTAGCTGGACCTGTATTTACTAAGCTTGCCAAAAAACTCGTACCTGCATCATTTACGAAAACCGGTAATATCGCCTCTTTAGGTGAACAAAAAGTATTTAAATCCGAGGAAACTCCGGGATTTGGTATCAGTGTATTTACTGCAATGCTTCCTGTTATTTTAATGTCTATTGCTACGGTTATTACTTTGCTTCAAAAAACAATGGGATTTGAAGATAGCAGTTTACTAGCAGCGATCCGTTTTATTGGTGATGCATCAACTTCCATGTTAATTTCCTTACTGGTAGCTGTCTACACCATGGGAATAGCACGAAAAATTCCAATCAAAAATGTAATGGCATCTTGTACAACGGCTATTACTCATATTGGGATGATGCTCTTAATCATTGGGGGTGGCGGAGCCTTCAAACAAGTACTGATTAATGGCGGCGTAGGTGACTATGTGGCTGAATTATTCAATGGAACTACATTATCACCCATCTTACTTGCCTGGATTATCGCTGCAATATTACGTATTTCCTTAGGTTCTGCAACTGTTGCAGCTTTAACAACCGCTGGTTTAGTTATTCCGATGTTAGGACAATCCGACGTTAATCTTGCTTTAGTTGTGCTTGCAACGGGAGCGGGTAGTTTAATAGCTTCACATGTTAACGATGCTGGTTTCTGGATGTTTAAAGAATATTTTGGTTTAAGCATGAAAGAAACATTTGCAACATGGACATTGCTTGAGACCATCATTTCTGTAGCTGGATTAGGATTTATTTTAGTACTAAGTTTATTCGTATAAACCATGATTCCCGGGCGGTAGATCCCCCACTTATTTTTCTTAGAATCTTCTAAGCCTATAAGTGAGGATCTATGGCCTATTCATTTCAAATAAAAGGAGCAGAAAAAATGTCCAACACAATTGGTGTCATTGGTTTAGGGGTAATGGGCCGTAATATCGCTTTAAATATGGCTGGTAAGGGTGAGCAAGTCGCTGTCTATAATTATACGAGGGATTTAACGGATGATCTTGTTAAAAAAAGTGAAGGTCACTCCATCCATCCCTACTACGAAATTCAAAATTTTGTTTACTCCTTAAAAACTCCAAGGAAAATCTTCCTTATGGTAACAGCGGGCAAACCGGTCGATTCGGTAATAGGTACATTAGTACCCTTCCTTGAAGCAGGCGATGTGATCATGGACGGTGGTAACTCCCATTACAAAGATACGGAACGTAGATATGATGAATTGAAGTCAAAAGGAATCGGTTATTTAGGAATCGGTATTTCCGGCGGCGAAGTTGGGGCTTTAAATGGACCTTCGATCATGCCTGGTGGAGATAAAAACGTATATGAAAAAGCAGCTTCTATTCTAACAAAAATAGCGGCCCACGTGGACGGAGACCCTTGTTGTGTTTATATGGGTCCAAAAGGTTCCGGTCACTTTGTAAAAATGGTACATAACGGAATCGAGTATGCAGATATGCAATTAATCGCAGAAACCTATACATTTTTAAGAAAAAGGTTACGTTTATCTGTGAATGAAATTGCTGATATCTTTGAAATATGGAATCAAGGGGAACTGAAAAGTTATTTAATCCAAATCACAGCAGAGATTTTACGGAAAAAGGATGATGTAACAGGCTTACCACTAATCGATGTGATTCTTGATAAAACAGGGCAAAAGGGCACAGGTAAATGGACAAGCATTCAAGCAATTGACAATGGGATCCCATCATCCATTATTACAGAGTCATTGTTTGCCCGTTACATCTCCTCTTTAAAAGAAGAACGAGTTTATGCAGAAAATATTCTAACAGGACCAGGGATTGATCAGCGAAGTTTAGATAAAGATGTGTGGATTGAGTACATTAGACAAGCTTTTTATATGGGTAAGATCTGTGCCTACGCGCAAGGATTTATACAATATAAAATGACTTCTGAACTTTACGGATGGAATTTACCTTTAAAGGATATAGCCCTTATTTTCCGTGGTGGTTGCATCATTCGTGCTGAATTCTTAAACGTAATAAGCGAAACATATCAAGAACAGCCGAATTTGGCTAATCTGTTAATCGCCCCGTATTTTGCTGAAAAAGTTAAAGAGTATCAAAAAGGATTACGAAAAGTTGTCTGTGAGGGTATTAATTCTGGCACTTCGTTTCCATGTTTAAGTGCTTCACTTACTTATTATGATAGTTACCGGACAGGCATTTCGAATGCTAACCTTTTGCAAGCACAAAGGGATTATTTTGGTGCCCATACTTATGAACGAAATGATGCAGCAGGGTCCTTTCACACAAACTGGCAGTGATCGATAGTGATAGTAAATCTCCAGTGTCTATGCTATTTCATCTCATTTTTGAACGATTGAACTCGTTGCTTCTGTCGTACCTTTTGCCTCACCATGTCCTGCACCAAATAGGTTCAGTACCACCACGCCAATAACAATTAAAGCAATACCTGCGATACTTCCTGTATTGATTTTTTCTTTCCAAATCAATACTGAAATAAGCGTTGTAGCAACAGCTCCTACACCTGACCAGATGGCATAAGTCATATTTAAGGGGAGCGTCTTAAGGGATAAGGAGATAAAGAAGAAAGAGATCACGAACGCCACAATTGTGAATAGAGTCGGATACAGTCTGGTGAAACCTTCTGAAGCTTTAAGCATTGAAGTTCCAACAAGTTCACCAACAATAGAGATTGCCAAGAAAAGATAAGCCATTATTCATTCTCCTTTATATATGTTTTCAATTCTTCCATCATTTTTTGCCTCATTTCTTCATTGGGAGGAGCAAGCCCAAACATTTCAGCAAACCACAAACCGTCTATAGCTAATCGGACTATCGTGGAACGAACGGGGTCCAATTCGTCGTTTTCAATTTTATTTTGGATATTCTCATACTCGTCCTGAAGTAATTTTAGCATGTGAGGGTTCGTAAACTGTGCTGCTGAGAGAGCGGTATACAGGTCACTTGCATTCCGATCGCCAGAAAATGATGTATTCATATACGCGCGAGTCCATCTTCCTTTGGAATGCATATCGTTTTCTGCTCTCTCATTAAATTCGGAGACAAAGCTGGTCGATAGTTGTTCAACCATTCCCAAAATCAATTCATCTTTATTCGGAAAATGGTAAAGCAATCCTCCTTTACTTATTCCCGCTTTCTTAGCCACCGCTTCTAACGTTAATCTCTCTACTCCTTCTTCGTGCACAATCATCGAGGCCGCTTTAAGAATTAATTCTCTTTTTAATGCTTTTTTAGTTGTATTCATATGGATCACCCCTCTTTACTATACCGTCCAGACGGTTTTATTTCAAGTGGGTTAAAGTTATGGATTGGGTATGTAAGCCCAATTGAGTTGGATTAGGTTTTAATACGTTACGTTTAAGCTAAATAAAAAGAAGCCTTGGGCTTATAACATTTCAGCCAAGACTTCGTCAAATAAACATCTACCCAGCCCAGACATTTGGCAAAAGTTCGCATCTGTTGGGTTTTAAGTGCCACCTATAGTTTAACTCTGCACATATTGTCTCAGCCATTGGAGCGCGGGACGTTCCGTGCCGTTAGAATTCAGCAGATGTGTGTTCGGCTTCCAAGTTTGTCCCTGGATATACCCCCAGAGCGTAACTCCCTTCACCGCAGAATGCTTCCATAATACCGGAAATTTCTCCTTGTATCTGGCAAGCTGGGTGTTGTCGTCTCCAGTTATATCCAGTTCAGACACATAGATTGGCAATCCTGTTGCCGCCAGCTTGTTCAGTACAGTGTTCATCGTGTTAACTGAAACAGTGTCCATGCTAAACTGGTGGCACTGAATACCAATTCCGTCAATCAGGCCTCTGCTCTTGAGCTGATTAATAATATTGACATATTGGTCGGTTAACGAGGGATCGTTGATAATTCCATATTCATTAATCATCAGCTTGGCATTTGGAAAGGCTTGTCTTGCCTGTTGGAACGACCATATAACCCAATCCCATCCGGTCGATCCGTCACCGCCTATGGCATTGCGGAAGGATGGCTTCTGATGCAGGGGCTCATTCACCACATCTATAAACTCCGCATTCGAATAGCGTTGACCTGCTGCTTTAATCCACTGGGTCACTTCCGCCTTCTGATCAGCAGCCGACAGTCCGCTAATCCAACCTGGCTCCTGAGCACCCCATACCAATGTATGGAACTTGAACGGGAAGCCATTGTTACGGGCATAATTGTAGGCGGTATCCGCCTGCGACCAGTTCATGTTGTTACGGCTGCCTTCAACCGACCCCCATTTGGTCGAATTCTCTGGCGTCACCTGGTTCCAGTATGTTCCGAAACTTGCAGGGACACTACCAGCAATGATATTCCCGAGGAATTTGCCACCGTTCGCCATACTGGCACTAGCCGGGTTTATCAGAACTGATGATAACAACACACCCGCCAACGCCAAGCTGCTTACCAACTTGCCCACTTTAAATTTCGACATACAATCTCCTCCTCATACGTATAGTTTTTAATATTCCTACCTCTAAATAAATCGCTTACATTTCCAATTATAAGAATGAAAGGTTATTGTCTGCTACATGTAAAAGTAAAGATTTTACCCGAAAAACTTTACATCATTGCGGGGCGACTGAACACCTGGTGCTCCTTTAACACATCGTTTCGATTAAAATCTAGCCAGAACGATCATTTATTGATAACACGATAGAAGTGACACTTACACTGCTTAAGTAATCCGGAGTGAATTCAATTTTTACGAACGGGAATCACTATACGACAGTTTAAAGGGCACCCAATCGGGTGCCCTTTGTGTGTAACACATGTTTTCACATATGCTGATATAAAACATGCGTAACAATTGCGGATAAGGATGGAAGTTTTATTAATGCCCGCGATGTTTTTCTTTCGCTTTTTTCTCCTTTAATTCCCTTATCCGTGCCTTCATGGATTCCCTTTGCTGTTTAGAGTAAGCATGTTTCTCCAACTTGCGCTTCTCATACTCTAACTTTAAGGCCTCTTGTGCGTTGGAAGAGACCCCCTTCTGCCTTAATTCATACGCTGCCTGTCTTGCTAGCCGCTTCGGATTGACCTTCTTCGTTTCAGACCACTTTATAGCCACCTCTTGTGAGAGCCGACTAACAAGTTCCCACATTTCCTCACGGATAAAATGGAGAATTTCCTCGTCCTTAGGCTCTGTACCAAAGATGTGCCTAGCTGCCTTCAATTTCCCTTGGTCCTGCTCTTCCACGACTCCAACCCAATACTGTCCATCATGATAAACTGTAAGCTTCATTTTAATCCCCCTCATTTTAAATCGAAACGATGGACATCCCGAGGGGGGAAGGTTACTGACATGGTACTCTTGGAATCTGAGAGTCATTCATGCGTCTGGACTACCAACCAGACTGTGTTTTTTCGTCCCAGAAAAAGTATAGTTGCCTTACTGGAAAACAGCAAGACGAAAAGATTAATTCTGTATGAAATTGTAAACCGCTGATATGTATTAGAGTGAACCTGGATATAGAGTATACTATATGAGTATAAGTTCGATACACGATGACATTATATATGTAATGGTATTCAAATACAGCGCAGAAGAGGTTGAAAATGAGTCAGAAGCATTTTACAGATTACGCATTAAGTGAAGAAATTGTAAGAGCGCTGAATAGCTTGGGCTATGAGACGCCAACAGAGATTCAGACGGAAGTCATTCCAGTTGCGCTTGAGAAGAAGGACCTTGTCGCCAAATCGCAAACAGGTAGCGGCAAAACAGCGGCATACGGTATTCCACTTTGTGAGCTAGTAGATTGGAATGAGAATAAGCCCCAAGCCTTAATCCTGACGCCAACCCGTGAACTCGCGTTACAGGTCACCGAAGACATCACGAATATTGGACGCTTTAAGCGGATAAAAGCAACGCCCCTTTATGGAAAACATCCTTTTCATATACAAAAGGCCGAGTTAAAACAAAGAACACATATGGCTGTAGGTACGCCAGGACGTGTACTGGACCATATTGAACGAGGCACGCTATCGTTAGATCGAATGGCCTACCTCGTGATTGATGAAGCTGACGAGATGCTGAATATGGGCTTTATCGAGCAAGTTCAGTCAATCATTCAGGCCCTGCCTAGTGACCGGGTTACCATGTTATTCTCCGCTACTTTTCCTGAGGATGTAGCCAGACTGTCACACAAGTATATGAAGGATCCTGTTGAAATTGAAATAAAAGCAACCGGTATAACGACCGCTACAATTGATCACTCTCTTATTCAGGTGAAGGAGTCAGACAAGCTGGCACTACTGCAAGATCTGCTCATTGTTGAGAATCCTGACAGCTGCATTATTTTCTGTCGTACGCAGGAGAATGTAGATACATTATTCAGAGCATTGGCTGATCTTGAATATCCATGTGATCGCATTCATGGTGGCATGGAGCAAGACGAGCGATTTGAGGTAATGAATGCATTCAGAAGGGGTCAATTCCGTTACTTGATCGCGACAGATGTTGCCGCCAGAGGAATTGATATCACGAACATCACCCATGTCATTAACTACGATATTCCCCTTGAGAAGGAAAGCTATGTTCACCGCACAGGACGTACGGGACGTGCTGGCAAAACGGGGAAAGCCATTTCCCTCATCACTCCTAAGGATGGCCGAAGATTAGCTGATATTGAAGCATATATTGGATTCGCAATTCCGCAGGTAAAGGCTCCCTCAGAAGAGGCTGTTGATCTGCGTAGAGAAGATTTTGAGCAGAAACTGCATGTAAAAACCGCACTCAAAAAAGATAAGCGCGAGCAATTAAACCAACAGATTATGAAGCTGAATTTTAACGGCGGTAAGAAGAAAAAACTTAGAGCTGTCGACTTCGTGGGGACCATCGCTAAGCTTGACGGGGTCACCGCAGATGATATCGGGATTATTACGATTCTGGATTATGCGACAGATGTTGAGATTCTGAATGGTAAAGGTCCACTGGTGCTCGAGATTATGAAGAATACAACCGTAAAGGGTAAGCTGTTAAAGGTACGCAAAGGGAATAAGTAGAAGATACGCAGCATAAAAGAGTGTGAGGCAATCCCGCCCAGCATAGCCGATGGTTTTCGTTAGCTATACGGGCGGGATTGCCGAGTTTATCTCTTGATCATTTAATTCATCTTTCCATTTTTTCTGCAATGCAATTAATGCCCTTCTTCTGACATATTCGTGTTCATCATTCGAGAGCTTAGACAAAAGACTATTTACTTCATCCCTCATTCCTTTTACTTCACCTAATCCATAGGCTATTTGCCATCTGGCTTCGTAATCAGAGTATGTAATTGCACTGTAGGCTAAAGACAAAAATATTTTGGGTTGTACAATTAACAACTGCAATACATTCTCAACCTCATTATCCCTTGCCAATGTGTATAAGATCAGTTCATAAACCTCTGTCTGCCATTCAGCTAATAAGGTATGTTCTAAGACTTCCTCAACAGCATTATAAAGCTTATCCCAATAAAGATAATTCGCTTCCCATTCTCCATGTTTTTCAGCTATGCTAGCTTCCCATTGTTTGAATGTTATGACTTGCTCTTGAAGAGTGCGGAATAAAGCATTTTCTCTATTATCATAAAACCCCATTTCCCATCTCCTTTTTTCTTTACAATCTATTATCACTTTTTTGATAGGTATATTTATTATTCTATTTATTTCCATAATAAAAATCCAAGCTCTATGAAATCAACAACGTTGGTGATAATTGTTCTGCTTTATCGTATTCTCTTAGAGGGTTGATTTAATACTTAAAAAATTTTAGAAAAGATGTCCCTTTGGTTCAGCTTCATTTGTTATACAGATATAGTTTTCTTTTTAATCAGAGGGGGTGCCTAAATCTTTGAATGAGGAAATCGAATATAGAATTAAACGGGTCCAAGCTGGCGAGATCCAGGATTACGCCTACATTGTAAAGGAGTATCAGCGTCAGATTTTTGTGTACTGCTGGCGGATATTAGGAAGTGAGCAGGAAGCTGAAGAGGCTGTACAGGATATTTTCGTTAGTGCTTTCGAGAAAATCAGTATGTACAAGCCCACAGTGGGCTTCTCCTCCTGGCTGTATAAAATGGCTTATCATCACTGCTTGAACCTGATTCGCAGGAAAAATCTACAGCGCAAATTTAAAATGACCCTGTTCAACTCAACTAACATGACTTCAGACAGCGCTGCGCAGGTTATGGAACGTCAGCTTTTCAGTGAACCGCTAAGCCGGGCATTAGGCCAACTGAATGCAGAAGAACGAAACCTGCTGGTGCTACGCATTTTTGAAGAAAAATCGTTTGGAGGAATCGGGGAAATTATGAACAAAAGCGAGGAAGCTATCAAGAAAAAATACGGCAGAACAAAAACAAAGCTCAAAAAAATGATGGAGCCCATAAAGGAGGATCCAAAATGCGTGAATTACAAGACAGAACTCAGGAACAAGGTCTGAAATACACCGATCTGAAAGACAAAGGCTTAAAAAATATGGACATGTTGACGGAGCCAGAGAACGTCTTAAAAATACAAGCCTTTGACGTCTCTGACAAAGTGATGGAACAGGTCTACCAAAAGGGGAAACCCAAAAAGGGACTCATCGTAAAAATGCGTCTTCAACCGCGCATCACCGCTCCTATTATGATCTTACTTTTTGTATTGGGCGCCTCTGTGACTGGGTACGCCGCTTCGCAATATCTGGAATTACGTAACGGCAAAGGCGATGTCGTATTAAATACCGCCAAAACACCTGCCGAAACGGACGCTTCCCAAACGTATACAACCACCTACACACAGTGGAACGAAAAGGTGAGAGACCGTCTACAGCCTGGAGAGTATGCCGCCTATTACGTTAAGGACGATTCTATGAATCCAAGAAATTCGTCTAATCCTGTCCTGTTTGCATACAAACCTACTGAACTTTCTAGCTTCAGCAGTCTGCAGGATGAAATCAAGCGTACAGAAGCCCCACTATTCCACAATCCTACTCATCTGCCAGATGGCTACCGATTTGATTTCGGATACGTCTATCCAGTCGCTGCATATCCTGGGATGATGAACAAAGAGGAATATCGGGCTTTAACGGATAAACTGATGCAACAGGCCAAAGCTGCACCGAAAGGTGAAAATCTGTTTATTCAAAAGCTGAGCTGGGACAAGTCAGACTTCACCTTTGCCCGGTATGCAAGAGGAAATGACTATGTAAACATCACCGTCACCAAGTACGCTCCCGAAGTCACAAAGACGACCGTGATGCAAAATGAACAGGATTCGGCTGAGGAACTGATGATCAAAGGAACCAAGGCCTATTACATCAGGGCAAGCGAAACAAGCACGCCCTTGGAGGTAGGGAAAAATCGACTGGGATGGCTCGATGAAAAAAGGCGTTTACACTACAACATATCTGATAACCAGGACAGCCCGCTGAGCAAAGAAGACCTGGTAAAAATAGCCGAGGATTTGCTTAACGGTTCACCGCAATAGCTATAAAGGAAAAGCTTTGAAGAGAGACCATCCTTTTTTAAGGGTGGTCTCTTTTTGGAGAATAGTCCTTATACCTTTTCCTCACAAACTATTACGGCATGTTCCACAATCTTTTTACCTCAACTAATTCCTGATCATTGAATTCCATTCTGTATACGTCTGGTTTGGATGTGTGTAGTAAAAAATTCAAATCGTACTGCTTGTCATAATACCCCATCATTAAAGTCATCACAGCTCCATGAGTGCCTAATGCGACTTTCCGTCCTCGGTAGATTTTTAACAATTCCTTTAAGACCGTTATACTTCGGTTCTGACAAACTGCATTAGACTCTCCTCCCGTTAAAGCAAAGTTGGGATCAGAAAATGACTTATCTAACAAAGGGAATAATTCATCATCGGGCATTCGGTTGTCTTCACTAGAAAAAATTCTTTCTTTAAGATCCTCAAATATTAAAACTTCTTGTCCTGAGCATTGAGCTAATTCTTGAATGGTTAGGATTGCCCGTTGATATGGACTTGAAACGAAAACCTCGATCCCCTCTTCTCTTAATAATTCAGTTATTTGAAAAGCATCTGACTTGCCTTTATCAGTCAAACCTCTTGTTCTTTCATTTCCTTCCGTCTTCGGTGATTCGCCATGTCTCACCATATAAATGAAAGTTTTCATAGTATCCTCCATGAAGAGCTGATGAATTTTTATTACATGATATTCGTGACTAACTACCAAGTCACCTTTTGCTAGGGTAGTTTTCTCTTGTTTCTTATTGCATAAGTTTTTCTTGAAGGTGACGTTACGTCATTTGCTATACTGACTGAGAACGACATGCTAGAGCAATCAATTGGATGTGAGCAATGAATGGCCAAAGAGAACTGTCTGACGACAGGACAGCTTGCCAAACGTACAGGGATAACGGTCAGGACATTGCGATATTACGATCAAATTGGACTTCTGAGTCCAGGAGGTCACCACACTGGATCCATAAGACTGTACAACATGAAAGATATGGAAAGATTACAGCGAATTCAGATGTTGAAGTATCTAGGGGTATCGCTTCAAAAAATAATGGACATTTTAGATGCAGAATCGCCATCCAACGGAGAGATCAGACATTCGTTGCAAGCACAACTCGATGTTTTACAAAAGAAAATTGCCCATACGGAGCACGTAGTGCATGCAATACGAGATGCTATGGAAATGTCGGCCTTTGGCTCCGATTGGAACCATTTGGCGGATGTTATCCAAACCGTGCAGAGTGAGCAAAATTGGGGGGAGCAATATCGGACGGCGAACCGTCTGCAAACGCGGATACATCTTTACGACAAGTACAGTACGAATCCCCAGGTCTGAAAAGAACGTCAACTACATGAATGAAATTGCTCTTCAAGTTTACGAGGCTGGTCATATGCCGGTGCTGGGAGAATGGTATGCTTTGCCCCTTATCGCGACATCCGGTTCCACTGCTCTGGGAGACAAGACCTTTAACAAAATCTTTCACCCGTCTTCCATTCGCCTGCTTGATTACTGTAACGCCGTGCTTCGGGTTGGAGGACCCTCTCAGGGTGCCGATGAAATGGTAAGGGTGGCGAAAGAGAAAGGATTGTTGATTTACGAGCGGCTCGACGAACTTCCGTTGGTGTGATATATCCTCTTTGACCAGACCAAAGACAACTTGCTCTGGGCCTCCTCCAGATCACCCGAAGAATCTCTCAATCAACTGAGACACTAAGGGAATTGCGCAAATGTTTAACATCACTCATCGGTGGACGCCCAAACATGCGTCCATATTCTCGGCTGAACTGCGAAGGGCTCTCATAGCCAACGCGAAAGCCTGCATTGGCCGCTTCCAATCCCTCCGAGAGCAGCAAGCGGCGTGCAGTCTGCAGTCGAATGGCCTTCTGATACTGCAGAGGACTTATAGCCGTTACCTTTTTAAAATGCTTGTGTAAGGAAGAAGGGCTCATGTTTACTTCCTTCGCCAATTCTTCAATCACAAGAGGCTTAGAGTAATCGCGGGTTATCAGATGGATCGCTTGGGAGATGCTATGTGCATAGCTACCAACTACGGCAAATTGCCTGATTAAAGCCCCCTGCTCACCTTGTAATACACGATAAAGGATCTCGTGCGTGATAAGCGGCGCAAGAAACTGAATATCCGCAGGCGTATCCGAAAGTCTGACAAGCCGAAGCAGCGCATCAAGCAGCAGAGGGTCAAATTGGCTCACTAGTATGCCGCGTCCAGTCTTTACGGTACCTTGAGGAGGACTCTTCTTGATAATGTCCAGGATGACGTCTGGACTAATGGATAATTGAAGACTTAGATAAGGAAGCTCCGACGAGGCTTGAGTTATTTTACCAATTACGGGAAGTTGAACTGATGTGACCATGTAGGTTGTTGGATCGTAGACATAGTTTTCTCCAGCCAGCATTGCTGTCTTTGAGCCTTGTGCAACCACGTACAGGGAGGGCATATGGACCGTATGATTCAGCTCGGACACATGGCTTGCACGTCTGAAATAAAGTCCTGGCACAGACGAGACAAACGTACCATCCGAAGACGCATGTTGATGAATTAGATGAATCAGTTCTTGTAGATTCGTAGAAATATCAGAGGGGGGAGGAGACGAAATCATTCATGCTTCACCTTCCTTTCCGTTGAACGCTAATATTGATGTGCTAATTATATGCGCGCCGAATAGGATTAGGCAAGAATTGGACTTGATCGGTCTACCTGTCTCAATCGAATTCTACTTAAAATTTACTTGCAAGGCCAACAGAGGGCCTAAGGCAAATAGATCAAAGGAAGAAGGATTGGGCTATGCATTTGGAAGGAAGAATAGAGAACAAAGTCGTCGTGATTACAGGTGCAAGCAGCGGAATTGGAGAAGCAACAGCACTGTTGCTTGCCGAGCGTGGAGCAAAAGTCGTACTTGGAGCACGCGGAGCGGAGCGCCTTGAAGCGCTGGCGACACGCATTTCCAATGGAGGTGGCGAAGCTGTTTATGCACGCACTGACGTGAGACGGCGCGAGGATCTGTGCAATCTCGTTAATTTGGCTTGCGAACGGTACGGGAAGCTGGATGTTCTCGTCAGCAACGCTGGCGTTATGCCTATTTCCCCTCTCGAAGATCTGTGTGTCGAGGACTGGGAGGATATGATTGATGTCAACATTAAAGGCGTTTTGTACGGTATAGCCGCAGCGTTGCCTATCTTTCGCAAGCAGGGTTCCGGACATTTCGTAAACATCGCTTCTGTAGCAGGACATAAGACTGTGCCGAACCAGTCGGTCTACTCCGGTACGAAGTTCGCCGTGCGCGCCATCTCAGAGGGATTGCGCCAGGAGGCTGGCGACAAGCTGCGCGTGACCATCATTTCGCCTGGTATTGTGCAGACAAATTTCACAGAGGGTATGACCAATCCAGCATTGAGAGATCAACTCGCTGCCATTCGGGATAAACTAGCCATGACACCTGACGCGATAGCCCGTGCAATTGGATTCGCAATTGAACAACCGGCCGATATTGATGTGAACGAAATCGTAATCCGTCCAACCGCACAAATGTAATATAAATAGATAGGGGCACCTCCTCTTGTGAGTGCGTCCCTATCTATTTAGCATAAAGCTTTACCATGGAAGCTGTTCATCCATGTAATAGAATCCGCCCGTTGGACCATCCTCCGAGAGGGTCGCCAGTCGGACCGCCGTTTTCGCTCCATCCTCCACCGACAGCTCTGCCTTTTCCCCGCCCATCTGCGTTTTAACCAAGCCGGGGTAGCAATCCGCTGCACCAGTTCATTGGACAACTGGAACTGAATAGAGTCTATAGGGCGCTACATAATTACTGTGATCACTGTGCAGACAAAGAAAATGTAGAAGGATTGTAAAATTTTGTATTGTTGCTTATTCGACTTTAAAATATATCGTAAGATTACTGTACATTTTATTAAAAAGTAGTGGGATGATCCAGTTACCAGCCATGCAAAAATTAACGATGAAGCGGTTCTTTTTCGCCCAGACCCAGCACCTCCGTTGTGGAATTGTAAATTTCTTGGTAAAGCTCTGGGTTTTCCGCTAGTGACACCCCATAAGAAGGAATCATCTCTTTGATTTTTGGTTCCCACTCTTCCATATGTTGTGGGAAGCATTTTTCCAATACTTCCAGCATAACGTGAACAGCAGTAGAAGCACCCGGAGAAGCGCCGAGCAGTGCAGCTACCGAACCATCTGCGGCACTAACCACTTCCGTACCAAATTGAAGTGTTCCTTTTCCACCCTCCGTATCTTTGATCACCTGCACACGTTGGCCTGCTACCACGATTCCCCAGTCCTCGATTTTGGCGTTCGGAATAAACTCGCGTAATTCTTCCAGACGCTTTTCATTCGATAACATCACTTGCTGGATCAGATATTTGGTCAATGCCATCTCTTTTGCGCCTGCGGCCAACATCGTAATGAGATTATTAGGTTTTACAGAACCGATCAAATCCAAATTTGAGCCCGTTTTCAAGAACTTCGGTGAGAAGCCGGCAAACGGTCCAAATAGCAGTGCTTTTTGGTTACCGATATATCTTGTATCCAGATGCGGAACAGACATGGGGGGAGCACCAACCTTAGCTTTACCATATACTTTTGCATGATGCTGGGCGACAACCTTAGGATTGTTACATACCATAAATAGTCCACTTACCGGGAATCCCCCGATATATTTGGACTCAGGAATACCGGTTCTTTGTAGCAAAGGTAGACTTCCACCCCCACCACCGATAAAGACAAATTTGGCATTATGGTATTCGATTTTACCGTTATCCAGATTATGAACCTTGACCTTCCACGAGCCGTCGCTCGCACGTTTAATATCCTTTACACTATGTTTGTAATTAATCTCGACGTTTTTACTTTTTAAATGCTCAAACAACATGCGTGTTAAAGCACCAAAGTTGACATCTGTTCCAGAGTCGATTTTGGTTGCCGCGATGGGTTCATTCAATGTACGGCCTTCCATAATCAGCGGAATCCATTCCTTCAGCTTTTCAGGGTCGTCGGAAAATTCCATGCCTTGAAACAGAGAAATAGTTGAAAGCGCTTTAAACCTTTTTTTCAAAAAAGCTACATTTTTCTCTCCTGTTACCAAGCTCATATGAGGTATTGGTTTGATAAAGTCCTGTGGATTACGAATCAAATTGCTGTTTACAAGAAAAGACCAAAACTGTCTTGAAAGCTGAAACTGCTCATTAATGTCTACAGCTTTACGAATATCTATAGATCCATCAGCTTTCTCGGATGTATAGTTCAGTTCGCACAGTGCAGCATGGCCTGTACCTGCATTATTCCATTCGTTAGAGCTTTCTTCTCCCGCGTTTGCGAGTTTCTCAAACACTTGAATTTCCCACTCCGGTGCTAACTCTTTCAGCAATGATCCCAGAGTCGCGCTCATGACTCCGGCACCAATTAAGATAACGTCTGTATTTTTCTGAATGCTATTCATAAAAACCTTCCTTATCTCTTATATTTGCAAAAAAGAGCAGGCCCTCCTGCTTAGGTGATACAAGAAGCAAGGCTCCACTCAGGATCATATCTTTTCTGTCTCTATTATAACTAAAATATAATCTTTTAAAAATTATATTGTCTATTATCTGATAATTATAAATCATTTCTGCTAAAAAGTGAGAATTTTCTTTGCAGAAATAATAAGAATGGATCTCAACACGCTGTATTATTTGGGCTTCACTTACTAGCAGTAATAACAGACACCAAAAACGCGTTTAGAAGCAAATGATATAGAGTACGAATTTCCAATGATTGAATCAACAGTCCATGTATATGAATAATTAGGTAAAATATGTCTTTACGGGATAGACCCTAATAAATACTTCATTATGATATTCGAAACGGTCTGTTGTTGATTCCCCCAATCATAATCGGAGTTATCCATAATAAACGATTGAAAAGGGAGTTGCTCAATAATTTGTAATTCTAGCTCTCGTCGATGTTCAAGGAACTGAATATACCCCTCATATCCGTAAAGCCCCTTGTTCTTTCCATAATCTTGCTCCGTATGGTACCAAATCGCAAAATCTAACCATTCTTGAGATCTCATTGTTTTAACTCGCTCAATCGTCTCATGCACATTCGGTTGCTTCAAATAGAACAAAATTGGGTTTAACTCCTGAATTTGCTCCGCAATCTGTAATATATGCTGAGTAAAACGATCTTCTCCAGCATCATGCCGGGCAAGTAATGCACACCCTGGGTTCTGTAAAAAACAGCATTCGATTATTATCAACTTTTCTTTTTCTCGCTGATCTTTAACAAAAGACTTCCAACGTTGAATCATCAACTCGCAGTGCTTTTCTACGGGTACTCCATCGTAAATTTCATAACGCCGGATTTCCTCATACAAACTAGAAGGGATTCCATTTGGAGCTGGTTGCTGTGCAAGTGCATATGCGATTAAAGAGTCGTTGCCATTCACAGATACAAACGGATCAATGTAATGAAACACCTCGGAGTAGATAGATCGGAGCCGATCAAGTTCTTCGTGCGGCATACATGCAACCGATTCATAATCAGCGGGATGTCGTAAGTTCCCTTCTAAAAATAGTTCCGATTCTATTTGATGTGTGTTTAACATGTCATGTATGTGTCTAGATAATGTGGATTTGCCAGAGCCAGGTAGCTTAGGAACCTTCCCATATCTATACATTCTTAGAAAACCAATAAAAAGCACTGGGTCCTGAGGACTGACCCAATGCTTTTATAGATGACTATCTTCTAGTTACTTAATAAGTACGTATTCCAGGTTAACCAGTTTTGCATAAGTAACAATTTGGTCTGTGGTTAGATTCAAGGAAACCACGGTATGGTGACCACCGCCGTTCTCAATCCATGCTTTAACCCCATCTTGGAAGTTTGGCTTCACGTTCCACAGTACACGGGCCACTGGAAGATTTGGAGCAGGAACTGTCGGTTCAAATGCAGTAACCTCATTGATCAACAGTTTATAATGCGTGCCAAAGTCAGCCATGGAAACAACTACACCGTCTCCTGCCTTGCCGTCAAACACCAGACGAGCTGGATCTTCACGATCGCCGATACCTAACGGAGAAACGATGATTTTAGGCTTGTTGCTTGCCAACGTTGGGTCAACTTCAAGCATATGGGATTGAAGGATCGATTCCTGACCAGCCGCTAATTCATAGGTGTAGTCTTCCATAAAGCCAGTGGATTGGTTATGGCTCATGACTTTAAGCAGACGATCGAGCGCTGCAGTCTTCCAATCTCCTTCACCGGCGAAGCCGTATCCTTGTGCCATCAAACGTTGAACGGCAAGACCAGGGAGTTGTTTCATACCATAGAGGTCTTCGAAGTTCGTAGTGAAGGCAGTATAGCCGCCATGATCCAGGAACCGTTTAAGAGCAATTTCATAGCTTGCTTGCACTTTTACGCTGGCTTCCCAAGCTTCCTTGCTGTAAGTACCATAATCAAATTCATAGAGTTTGGCGTATTCCGCGAACAAAGCATCAATTTCTTCTTCCTTCACAGCATTGACGTACTGAACAAGGTCGCCAATTCCGAAGTAGTCAACGGTCCATCCAAATTGGATTTGAGCTTCCACCTTATCGCCTTCCGTAACACCAACGTTACGCATGTTGTCGCCAAAACGGGCAACTTTGATATTGAAGCTTTCGTTATAAGCAACCGCTACATCCATCCACTCTGCGATTTGCTTTTGCACTTCTGCGCGTTCCCAGTAACCTACGACCACTTTATTCTGTTTCTTCAGGCGAGCATTGATAAATCCATATTCACGGTCACCATGAGCTGCCTGATTGAGGTTCATGAAGTCCATATCAATCGTAGCCCAAGGAATGCTTTCATTATACTGTGTAGCCAAATGAAGTAGCGGCTTTTGCAGCAATTTAGTACCACGAATCCACATTTTTGCAGGCGAGAAGGTATGCATCCAAGTGATGACACCAGCAACCTCGTCACGATAGTTGACTTCTTTCATGAGATTGGTGATTTTGTCTGCACTAACCGCCAGATCCTGCAATACAAGCGGATAAGACAGAACGCCACTCTTATTTAAGGCATCGGTCATTTCTTGTGCGTGTGCTTTAACTTCTGCTAATGCTTCTTCTCCATACAGATGTTGTGAACCTACGACAAACCAGAACTGTTTTGTACCTACTGTTGACATCATTCATCCTCTTTTCTTAATTTTTTAATTTATATTACTTTTGCCCGTAGTACGCGTCTTTCCCATGTTTGCGTAAATAGTGTTTATCTAGAATGCGCTGCGGCAATTCTTCAGCAAAATGATTCAATTCTCGTGCGAATAAATTCATTTTCGAAACTTCTTCCAACACGACGCTATTCATGACTGCCGATTTTGCATCTTTGCCCCAAGTGAAGGGAGCATGACCCTTAAGCAGAACACCCGGCACTGCTAAAATATCCAGCCCGCGCTGCTCAAAAGTTTCGATGATGACACGTCCGGTTTCCGCTTCGTAACCACGATCAATCTCCTCTTGTGTCAAGAAACGGGCACAAGGAACAGAACCATAGAAGGTGTCTGCATGAGTAGTCCCCATTACAGGTACATCCAAGCCTGCTTGAGCCCAAATGGTCGCCCAAGTCGAATGCGTGTGTACAATACCGCCGATCTCTGCATAATGCTTATAAAGTACGGCGTGAGTCGGTGTATCTGACGAAGGTCTCATTTCTCCTTCAACAACATTGCCATCAAAATCAACAACCACCATATCGCTAGGTTTCATCGTGTCATAACTAACACCACTTGGTTTGATAACGAATAAGCGGCTCTCACGATCAACAGCGCTTACGTTACCCCAGGTGTATTTCACGAGTCCATGTTTAGGCAAATCCAGATTGGCTTGATATACTTCTTCTTTCAGTTGCTCTAACACGTCAATTCCTCCAGTTTTCCACTAGATTATCTACAGCAGCCTGTTCAATCGCCAGGCCTTGTGTGTAGCGTTCCATGAATGCTTCAAATCCCTTAACGTCGGAACTGTCGGGAGAAATTTCTTGCCCCTCAACATCTCTAAATACTTTTTGGTCGAGGAAGTCTTCCAGACTTTCTTGTTGATCCTTGTTCATCATGTAAGAAGCCAGAATAGCAATCCCCCACGCCCCGCCTTCTCCGGCTGTTGACATCACGGATACCGGGACATTCATGGCAGCCGCAACAATTTTTTGTCCGACGATAGGGGTTTTAAATAAACCACCGTGAGCCAGAATGCTGTCAATTGCGACATTTTCTTTCTTTGTCAAAATATCCATTCCGATTTTCAAAGCAGCAAACGCAGTGAAAAGATGAGTCCGCATGAAATTGGCCAAATTGAAACGGCTTTCAGGAGAGCGGACAAACAATGGCCGGCCTTTCTCTATTCCGGTGATATTCTCCCCTGACAAATAGCCATAGCTGAGTAAACCGCCGCCATCTGGATCTGCTTCCAAAGCCTTGTTCAGCAGCACACTGAACAATTGATTCGGATCCGCCTTTTGCCCCATTGCCTCAGAGAATTCACGGAACAATCCCAGCCAAGCATTGATATCACTTGAACAGTTGTTGGCATGAACCATTCCGACCGGATTACCATTCGGTGTAGTCACCAGATCAATTTCCGGATATACCGCTGAAAGGTCCTTCTCTAATACAAGCATGGCAAAAACCGAGGTTCCCACAGAGACGTTGCCCGTCCGTTTTCTCACACTATTCGTAGCGACCATCCCTGTTCCCGCATCACCTTCTGGAGGACAAAGCGGAATACCTGGTTGTAAATCTTCAGATTTATCTAAGATTTTAGCTCCCGCGGCGGTTAGTACACCTGCCTGCTCGCCTGAAATATAAACTTTAGGGAGAATTGCTTCTAGCTTCCAATCGTAACCTTTGGCTGCAATGAGTTCATCGAACTGCTTAACCATCGATTCGTTATAATCATGTGTAGTCTCATCAATGGGGAATATGCCCGAAGCATCTCCGACGCCAATAGCCTTATTGCCAGTCAGCAGCCAGTGAATATATCCAGCTAACGTCGTCATAAAATCAATCTGAGGGACATGTTGCTCTTCGTTCAATATCGCTTGATACAGGTGAGCAATACTCCATCGCTCAGGGATGTTGAATTGGAATTTATCAGTTAACACTTTTGCGGCAGCACCGGTTGTCGCATTCCGCCAAGTCCGGAACGGAACAAGCAACTCGCCCTTGCTGTCAAAAGCCATATAGCCGTGCATCATTGCAGAGAATCCTATAGAACCAACGGTACGAAGGGTAATCCCATATTTTCGTTCAACCTCTTGCTTCATTTCACTATAGGCCTCTTGCAGACCCGTAATAATACTCTCTAAGTTGTACGTCCAATAACCGTCCACCAAGAGATTTTCCCACTCATAGCTTCCAGATGCGATGGTTTCAAAATGATGATCAATCAGCACTGCCTTGATACGTGTGGATCCAAATTCGATACCAAGTGAGGTTTCTCCCTTAGTAATCGCTTGTTTAATGTCTTGATCCATGCTCACGTTACTCCTCTCTCTGAACAACTGTTATAATCGCAATAATTGAAAGAAGGCGCTTTCTTTAATTTACAACCTTAGTATATTTTTTGTTCGTACATTTGTCAACGTGAATACATAGTTATACCTACAAATATTCTCATGAACCCATTATTAGTGCTACAGCGAGCCGTTGACCGAGGAGAGGTGTCAGACGATTGCTGAGATTGTGGACGAAGTATTCTTGCCACTTGTGTTAAAGCGGCGATTAGCAATTCCGCCCTTTGAGAAGCATATTATACAAATGCCTACCATTGTTTTTTAATGTTTTTTCAGTTTTTGTTAATAGGAATTTGTATTTATGAATGTAGGTTGAGCAAGATAAAATCTGCTCAACCTTTTTTCGCCTTTTAGGTTTATTAGGTGTGTGACAATAACGTAATATGGGCTTCAAGCAGCTTCTGATATAAAACATCGTTGGCAAACCCAGGACCGCATCTCCTTCGGGTACAACTTGCCCCACTTGGCCTTCAGTATTTATACATGTTAGGCTATGGATTATAATAGTTCATAATTATGCTAAGATATGTACATACAAATATTATGGGTAGGTAAATTAGTATTAGGACAACCAGGAAAGAAGGAATAAAGTGAAACCAAAGTATCAGGTCATCCTTGAGGATATAAAGAGCAACATTCTATCAGGAGCATACAGCGTAGGAGAACAAATTCCAACGGAATCGGCTTTGCAGGATATGTATAAAGTTAGCCGCCAGACGGTACGTAAGGCAATTTTAGAACTATCCAACGAGGGTTTTTTAAGAAGTGAAAAAGGATCGGGCACTTATGTCAGTAACCAATTTCGATCAAAAAACGGCGGAAATTCCAGTAATAAAACCATCGGAGTCATCACAACCTACATTTCCGATTACATCTTCCCTTCTATTATTCGCGGGATTGAAGCCAGATTGAATGAAGATAATTATTCATTGCTATTAGCTAGTACAAATAATGATGTCGCACAGGAAAAGAAAGCTTTAGAGATGATGTTGTCCTTTGGTGTGGATGGCTTGATCATTGAGCCTACGAAGAGCAATCTATATAATCCCAATATCTCTTACTATCTGACGTTCAAGGAGCAGGATGTTCCGTTTATCATGATTAATGCTTATTATGAAGAGTTGGAAGTTCCCTTCTTTTGTCTCGATGACGTACAGTCCAGCTATCTGGCAACAAAAGAATTGATTGCTAACGGACACACACACATTGGTATCATTGCCAAAATGGACGATTTACAAGGAAAGCATCGAATGAAGGGCTATATCAAGGCGCTGGGAGAAGCCAAATTACGGTTTTACCCAGAGCAAGTGCTCTCATTCTATACAGAGACGAAGCAAGACCTGTCCACCAACTTAAAAAAATTCCTAACCGAACAAAGAGACGGGTTATCCGCAATTGTCTGCTATAACGACGAGGTAGGATTAGAAGTTGTACATGTATGCAGACAACTTGGTATATCTGTTCCTGAAGACATATCCATTATTGGTCAAGATAATTCCTATATTTCCAAGAATGCAAACATCAAACTAACGACATTAACACACCCACAGGAACAAATGGGACGTGATGCCGCCGATTGGGTTATCAAGAAACTGCAAGGGAAGAAAGATCTACGCAAACACACCTATTATCAACCTGTGTTAATTGAAGGAGAAACGGTAAAGAAGAAACTGAAGTGAAGGGGTCCAACATTCATTGTGAACAATCAAATGGACACACCCAAAAACGATATTACCATTGAACACTAGGCACCTAGTGCCTAATTGTCATATGACACTTTGAAGTGACTGGTATGGGTCGGTGACGAAATGTAACTTGTTGGTATGACAAGTCCTTTGCCATACTTGGTTTTGCCGGACGCTATGAGGCAAAAATACATTTCAAGGAGAAATCATTCATGAAAAAAATGATTCACACCAATCTCGCGATTCTACTGTTATCTGCTACGATAACTACCGCCTGTATGGCACCCAACGGCGCGTCAGTTGCCGCACCCGTTAACGCACCAGTTGCATCTGAAAAGGCTAGCTTGGAGGGGCCGCGAAATGTCAAGGAACTAGAAGCTTTTGCAGATGGTGTTTTTGCGGACAAGATGAAGAAGTTTAATACAGTTGGTTCTAATTTTGTGGTCGTCACGGGTGGGAAAGTGATGCTAAGCAAAGGTTACGGTTATGCCGACAGGGAAAAAAGAATTCCTGTTGATAAAAATACCGTTTTCCAAATCGGCTCTGTTACAAAGTCATTCACTGCATTGGCAGCTATGCAGTTGGTCGATAAGGGGAAAATGGATTTAAAACACGATATCCAAGAGTATTTAGGAGGAATAAAGGTTCCGAATAAAACAGGAAAAAAACTGACGATGTTTGATCTACTTACATATTCAAGTGGATTTGATGAACCAGATATTCTCATGGAAATGCATCCAGAATACGCGGACAAATATTTTCCAATGAAGAAGTACATTGCAGCAAATATGCCAACTGTTGTCAGGCCTCCAGGAGAAGCGTACACTTATGACAATTTTGGTTTCATGCTAGCCGGATATGCAGTAGCAAACGTAACGGGCATGTCATATTCCCGATACATGGAAAAGAATATTTTCAAACCGTTAGGCATGACTTCGACGAATGTGCGGTTTACCCCCCAATTGTTAAGCAGAATGGCTGCTCACTATGGACCAACAGGTGAACTGATACCCTTGGACGGGTTTAAACCAACGGAAAAACCTGAAGGCGGTATGGTTTCAACAGCAGATGACATGGCGAAGTACCTCATGATGCACCTGAACAAAGGCAAGTACAAAGGTAAAGAAGTGGTGAGTCCAAAGAGCATAGAGCAAATGCACACATACCAATTATTCCCTGACAAGGAGTTCCCGGTTACAACAATTGGATTCGAAGGCTACTTCAAAGAGAAGATGAATAATCAGCATGTGATTCTAAAAGGAGGAAATGTTACAGGGCATTCTTCCTTGATTGTTATTCTGCCTGAGAAGAATACAGCGATGTACATGTCCTACAATAACGACTCCATGATGAGTCTTGACGTGTATGAGGAATTTATGAACCATTATTATCCGAGAAAATCAGAAGTTCCAAAGTCAACCTACGCAAAAATAAGTGAGCAGCAGGCTCAAGACTACGTGGGATTATACCAAAACACGCGTATCGCTGCCTTAAGGACGAAGGTTTCGTATTCGGACGGGAAATTAATAATGGAGACAGGAACATCAGGCAAACATACACTAAAAATGATCCACCCTTTATTATTTGAAGATGAATCAGGTAATAAATTGACGTTTAATAAAAATGAAGCAGGCCATATTACATATTTGTATTACATGCAGCTCCCAGATCTCGTTGCTTATGCGCAAAAAATAAACATTGATTCACCATTTTCTGATGTACCTGCGGGTAGTAAATATATTTCATATATAAACAACCTTAATGCTTTGAAAGTCATGAGCGGAAAGTCAGCCAACCTCTTCGATCCGAAAGGAACGATGACTCAGGGAGAATTCTCAGAAGTGCTGCTGCGCGCCCATGGGTGGTATAAGCAACCTTTCATGATTGAACCGAATAAGAAGCAGATGATGGCCGGACTACGTAATTATCAGCCTAATTCTCCTATCACTAGACAAATGGCGGCGGTAATGATCCAGAACCTGAAACAGGTTGAGCCTGGAACTAAGGTTAAATGGAGTGGCGAAACGGATGCTTGGGCAGTTAAAGCAGTCACAGCTCTTGTTTCCCAAGGTATCATGGACCCGGATACCAAGATCAATTCAGACGGCTCCATAGATTTCCGCTCCAAACAGCTTTTGAAGCGTCAAGAAGCCAGTGCCTTGTTGGATCAAGCATTTAATTACTATACGTTGCCAATCAGTCACTAATTCAAAAGGTTAACCGGAAAAAGTAAGATAATGATACTTTATATAAGGTTTCCTGAACCCCCGATCAAACTGGGGGTTTTCTTGTACAATAAGAAACAAGCGGCTGCTGATGCTGCCGCTTGTTTCTTAGCTTTCTCCATATTCAACGGAAATCCGCATAGAGCCGTAAGGTTTATTCCAGAAGCCCTGCCTCCCGGGCTTTTTGCACCGCTTCCTCCCGGTTGCGAACCCCCAGCTTCAGATAGACTGATGACGCATAGTTTCTAACCGTACCATCAGATAAATACAATTTGGAGGCAATGGTTTTATATCGCAGTCCTTTCGACACGGACTGTAAAATTTCAAGCTCCCGTGGAGTTAAATCATAGGTCGCGGCCACTTGAGTTGTCGACGGATCTTCCCCGCTCTTGGCGGCTTGCAGCTGTGCAAACAATTTGTGCGACATCTCCTGATCGATCAGCGTGCCTCCGCGATAGACCGTGCGTATTGTTTCGGCGAGCTCTACCGGCTTCATCGACTTCAATAAGTATCCGTCCGCTCCGCTTCGCAGCGCTTCCAGAGCCTGTCCAGTATCTTCGAACATGGTGAGAATCAAGATGCGGATGTGGGGCCATGTTTGTTTTATGGTACGGGATGCGGAGATTCCGTTCAGGTTCGGCATGTCCAAATCCATAAGCACCAGCTGAGGCTGAACCTGCCTGCACAGTTCGATGGCTTGCTCGCCATCTTCTGCTACCCCTACGACTTGCAAATCTTGCTGCTCCTCGAGAAGAGTCCGCAGACTTTCACGGATAAAAGGCTGGTCATCGACGACCAACAGACGGATGACTTCATCCTTAAGCTCCGTTTGCCGTGGTAGGGTGCAGGTAACGAGGGTGCCTTCGCCCGGTTGGGTATAGATGCCAACATAACCTTGCAAATTCATCGCTCGCTCTTTCATGGCGTTCAAGCCGAAACCATCCCGTCCATGTTCCATCCCGCGGCCGTTATCCTTAATTTCGAGCCTCGTCTGCTGAGGCTCAAATTGCACCAAAACCGTAATCTCCGTCGAGTGTCCATGACGCACGGCATTCGTCAATGATTCTTGCAAGCAGCGATACAGTGCTATCTTCGCTTGCTTCGTTACAGGGTATTCCTCTCCGAAGGCCTGGAAACGAACCGACACCTTAGCATGCTCCTGAAACTCCTCTGCCAGCTTCCGCAAAGACTGAAGCAGTGGGAGTTCTTCATGCGGCGATTCGATTTGATGCACATAGCCTCTCACTTCATCCATATTCTTCCGGGCCAGGTTCAATAGGGAATCGAGCCGTTTCGTTCCTGTATCCGTCTCTAGCTCAAAGCGCAAGGTTTCCAATCCCATAATGAGGGAAGTGTAGGCATGACCGACAGTATCATGAAGCTCTTTGGAGAGCCGATTCCGCTCTTCGGCCAGCGTGATGCGCTCGATTTGGGACAAGTACTGCTCCAGCACCGCATTTTGCTCGCGTATAATTTCGCTTTGACGATGATTGACCATCAATAAATGGAAGGAAAATCCGAATGCATAAGCCGTCCCGAATTGAATGGTCATAACCCAAAAATCAGTCTGCTCTACAAGCAGCTTAATTATAGTGGGTAGGAGCAATACCGATAAAGGACCTGACCAAAGATATGTTCTTTGTTTGCTGTTAGCGGCAATTAAAAATGGATACAACAGGAATGTGAGGTAGGCTTCCGGAAAAAACGAAGCTAAATACAAGCACAGCCCGCCCGGGATCACAATCTCGGTAAGCAGGTAGTATCTATAATTGAGCTGCAAGCACAGCCAGGGAACGGAAAAAGCAATAAGCTGCCAAAACACAAGAACCCCAAGCGGCAGCGTGAAATGAGCTTGCCGCTCTATGATAGTGAGCAGGAGAGAAGTACTGCAAATCAGGCGGATCATAAGCATGAACCAGTCGTACCAGAACCACTGCTTTACCATATCGAACAAAAACATCAACCCCTAAGAACTATCAGTATGACATTACGTAACTATTATAGAGCAGAACATCATCCAACAATACTTTTAAATCCAGACCGGGACATTCCGGTTAACGGTTCACACTCTTGATCATAAGACGGGTGTAGCCGCCTAGCATACGCGTCAAGCTGTTCGCAAGCCTATAGCTCACCATAGTGAATACGACTCCTGAGGCCGAAACCAGTATGGATTTTATCACAGTATCTATAAGAAAACCCATAAAATAATAATTAAATAGCGGAAAGAGGAGCGGGGTCGCAATCATTGCGAGTGGAGTTATATAAAGCAAGGCCGCACTAATGAGGCTAAAAATACCCACCGGAAGCTTCAGCATCAGCCAGCCGATAGCAATCCAGTTGCGCCGATTTAGCAGCTCCTTCCTTGCTTGAAGCCAGATAGAGGCATCGGTGTTTATTGGTTTAACGTAAAGCTCGGTGGTAATGTCCGTATAGATCTTGGTCTGTGTGCGTTCAAATTGCAGGAAGGCGTATGTAGTTCGCAAAATGCGAGTAATCAGAGGAACACCCACGACGGTAAACGAAAGACTCAAGCCTAATGTAAGAGCGACCAGATAAAAGCAAAAGTAAAACAATCCGGTAGCGAAAGTAAGCAGTAGGAAATAGCCATTTTGAATAAAGCTGACGACGGTTCTTGTCATCAAAGAGCCCACATCCTTTACAAGTAGTAGTCGTATCCTACGGCTCTTGATGTCAAATCTACCAGTGCCATAATGTCATATGACACAAGGCGAAAGCGGTCTGCAAACCTAATGAGGAAAAACAACTGGTTCTTCGCCATTTTTTAAATATCGCATAGTAATGGTAATCGTCTTTGCAGAGCCAAGCGGCTTTTGATCCAATCCCTCTGCGATGCATGAGAAGACACAAAACATGGTTTCCGGTAAGGAGAGCTGATTTCTGCCTAAAAGTTTTATTTTTGAGAATCAAGAATAAACATAGATGCATCTTGTCCCATGAATATTTTACTTCCGTTAAAAAAAGTTTTCGACTGAATATCTCTATATCCTATTTTAGTCATAATGTCAGTCAGCTCTTCTTGATTAAATCCGTTATGAACTATATCTGAAACTACTTTTTCATTTTTATTAAAATCTACGATTAGTAAATGTCCTCCTTCATTTAGAACATCAAATAGCCTTGATAAAACGAATTCAACATCATGAATATGGAGTAGAACCTGAGCCATAAAAATATAGTCAGCATGTAAATCCGTTAGACCTTCCTTTTCAAAATCAAAACATAATGTATCTGCATTCTGAATATGAAGATCAGTAATTTTTTGCTTTATTTGATTAATCATGTTTTGTGAAGTATCCAGAAAAAGCATTGAATTAAAATCATTTAACAAGCTCATTCCGACAAGACCCGTTCCACACCCAAAATCAATAGCATTCTTACTATTAGCGTCAACTACATATTCACGAATGGCATCAGATGATACCTTTGCAATTTGAATTCTTTCAGAAGTGTCATATATATTAGCTATCATTTCAAACTTATCCGTATTTCCCATGATTACTTCTCCAATCCGCCTTAATAAAATCCTGAATACAACAATATAGAATGATATTCTATCGAAGCATTAGCATTTAGTCCACATTCTTATTAGTAAGCTCTTAGTCTTGGTTCGTTTCTGAACGATTTTGCTTCAACATTTTCGCCCTTATTTGTGATATGGTCCACCACCCTACCTGTAACGACAAGTTTAAAGACCACCCCGCTAAAAGGATGGCCTTTAGGACTGCTAATCTATTCTAATTGCCTCGATATAAAGCTCGATTCTCACTTCATTTCCGACAACAACCCCACCTTTTTCCAGAGGCGAGTTGAATGTCAAGCCAAATTCATTGCGTTCGATACTGGCTGTTGAATGAAATCCTCCACGTTCCCGGCCGCGAGGGTCCTTGTTAAGTCCTTCAAAAACGGTATGAAAAGTGATGGGTTTGGTTACTCCATGCAGAGTTAGATTGCCCGTAAGTTCATATTGCCTTTCGCCAGCAAGGACGCAGCTGGTGCTTTGAAACGTAATGGTTGGATACTTGGCTGCATGAAGGAAGTCGTCGCTCTTCAGGTGTTCATCTCGTTGCGATTGGCGAGTTGTAATACTATTTGCATCTATGGAAGCCTGAATACCCATGGTTGTTAAATCGTTGGGGTCAAAACTCAAGATCGCTTGGAAATGCTCGAATACTCCTTTAATTCTACTAATCATTAAATGCGTCACCGAAAACTCGACGGAACTGTGGTCCGGATCCACTTCCCAATTGATATTGCTCATAAATAAATTCCACCTCTATGATAAGATTTTGAGAAAGGTCGCCCCATCTCCAAACACTGCGCTATTCGCATACTCCTAATGTACAAAAAAGCTACTGACAACGGGATGTCAGTAGCTCTTTTTCATTTTTTTGGTTTCCTCGTAAATCCGATTTCGGAATGTTCAGGCTCCGCCACGTCAAAATTAAATCGAAGGTGAGCTCGCAGGTGCCGATCATCAATCTGAGGGTGGTACTCTAAACCTTATTGGTTACATTTTATAGATAATTCATGTACACCTTCTTCACCATTCGTCTTTGTTGAAATAATCATCTGGCAAATGCAGTTCTCGCAAACAACCGATAAATTTTCCTTTGAAATTCGGATTGCTTTTATATTGCGGCCATACCGCCTTATAGTAAGGCAGCAACTTTTCATGTGGAATAATGCCCCAGTATAAAATCGAGTTATTCAGAACCTCTGGGCCGCCCCCCATCAACATCTGTTCAATGATCTCCCAGCTTCCCAGCTTGTTTTCGCAACTGCGCGCGGCATAGATGGCAGTGGTTTGCATTTTCGGGTCAGCGTGACACAAGAAAGACGCAAAGTTCTGGAGAGTAATCGCACCATAATCCTCCAAGATGTATCCTGCATAACGCAACGTTTCCGGGTCGTGAATCCTGTCAAGCCTTTGCAAGATCGCTGGAATAAACTCCGTTAAATCCTCAGTTTTACTGGAAGCGTGCAGAATCTGTAAAGCTTGCAGAAAAACCTCATGCCCATCCGATTGCAACAGCTCCAGAAGATATTTTCTACCCGCGTCAAAAGAAGTTTTGCAGATGAGCCAAATGGCTATGGTCCGATTCTTTGGGCTTTGCTCCGCAATATTCTTCAAAAAACCAAGGGTTGGCTGAGAGACTTTCTTAAACTTGAACATTCCATTAAGCGCTTTGGCTTGGATTTCTTCATTTGGAGCGCTCTGATAAATCTGGATCAGCGCATTCTCATCACCCGGCATTCGACTACCAAACCACCCGATATCATAATCCAGAATAATTTCATCCAGCCAGCGCTCGTACCAGTCCAGAAAGCTGTCTTCATAGACAAAGAAAAAGGGATGATCGGGATGAAAATCGGAGGTGTACACAATTCTCCCCCTGTATTTCCCTTCAAGTACGAGATACATATCGTATTCGCAGCCTTGGGTGCCTATGCACAACATGCCGCCCAGCACCTTATTACAGGTGGCGTCGTATTCCTCATCGGGAATGTCCTCGTCCTTGGTCAGGGGCTCAATCAGATGGTTCCATTCCTCTTTGGTCATCCCGGGATGCAGAACGGATTTTGCAAGGAGTGCCTGGCGCTCGGTGTAGGAAGTTGCCTTTCCAATTGAATAGATTCCATAATAGGGTCCGGCGCCTCCGTTGCCGACTTTCGTTAAAAACAGCGCGTAAGGCTCAGGAAGTGTAACCTGATTGTGGGCTTGCCAGTCCGCCAGCTCTTTTGCTGTAAGCTTCTCTTTAACCCTATATTGATGTGAGGATGCTCCAAACACTGAGAAATCCGCGTCTTTGTGCATAGCTTGACTCAGTTTGTTTTTTATTCGATCCAGTTGCGTTTCTTTCTTCCTAAACCACATATTTGAACCCTCCTGTTGACCATAGCCAGGTTTCCTTTGTTTGCTTATCCAGCAATTTTATTATTCTTTCTATGGGTCGTATCTCTTTAAAATGATATGTATCTAGAGCACCACAGGAAAAATCCATATGATTGGAACCTATATGTGGATTAGACTATAATCACCTTGTTATTCATGTAGTCACTCCTCATTTCATGGAAATTAACGACATAATTATTTAATTAAACTCATTAAATGCAGTTCATTTTAAACAACATATAGTGAGGGAGAAAGTAATGAAAAGCCAATTAAGAAATATTACGGTCGACGGTTATGCCTTCGTTTATTGGTACTCAGGCGGGTCTCGCTTCATCCTAAACCTATCTCCCAAAGAGAATAAAAACATCAAAATCACGCTCATCTTTCAGGCCAATCCTCCTGAAGAAGAACCTCATACTTTTTGGTCCTTTTATGACATTTCAGCCCAAAGTAATGAAATAGAAACTGTCATCCATCTGGGTAAACCCAAGCATATTGCTGAAATCATCTCTTACTTGATGGCAAAACGACAAGAACTTTGGGTCCAGGGGAAGCCTCACGTTCTGGATAATGCCTGGGATTTACTAAAGGAAATGGGCTATTCCGAGTTAAAACCGATTTGGATTAGACAGTGGTAGTGATAATGGTTTGTAGACTAGCCCCCTTTGACCACTCAAAGGGAGCTTAAAGTTCACAAATATACGATTATTCGTTATCCGGCGTGGCCGGACTGGCCGGGGGCATCAAGCCTTTAACGGCGCCGAGAAACGGGCGAATGGACTTGATCATGCCGTAGCCCATCTTCACGACCGGGACAAATTTCTGGATCATGCCGAACAGCCGCAAGCCGCCGCCGAGCATACCGCCAAGCCCTCCTGCGCCTGCAGTAGAGCCGCCAAGGCCGCCTAACAGCGAGCCCATCATCGGCAGGAATGCCGACACCTTGGCGTCCGGCTTGCGGGAGCGCGAACGGCCAGACGGTTTACGTGCGCAGCTTTTCCGGTTGCCGAGACGGACGCCCGGGGCATGCGAACTGGCTCTGCGTTTGAGAGATCGGGAATTTTGCCTCCCGGAAGAAGCGCGTGGAGGAGCTCCAGCACTGGCAAGTATCAACCCGCCGCGATTAACGTCGGTGATGTAGCCGACGTAGGTCTCTCCGCTGTGCAGGGTGACACAGACCGGACGGCCTTGAAATTTCTTAGCCCGTGCACGCATCTCCTTCGATTGTGCCATGGAAGTTCACCTCGCTCACTGATTATAATTCAGTTTACGCCAGGGGCGGGCTGCCTGCTTGTGCGAATAGGACATACGCACGCCAAAAATCGCTTGATGATTAGGCATTTTACAACTCTCCCTCAAGAAACGCGAATGCCCTTACTCCGCTGCTTCCACCAGCCATGCTTGCATAGCCGGAGACTCCGCCCGATTCAAACGTAAAGCGATTTCGGTATTGATCTCATCCGGCGGCATGACCTCGACAAGGACGCATACAGCCTCTCGCGGTTGATTCAAGGCAAACACGCCTTCACCATCGAGCATTTTCATCGCCAGCTCCATGGCCTTCAGCCTCGAATCAAATTCACGATTCCATTCGTCAGCTTCAAGCTCCGCAATAGAAGGACGCCTCATAAACAATTGTTTAACATCATCGAAGTCCTCATCCCTGAAACAACAATAGGGTGAATCGGCATAGGACCATTTGATGAGTTCCGCAATCGTTGACCCCGGCATGTCACCTTCTTCTCCTTGCCTGGCCGCTTCCCTCTCCAAGGCCTCCCATGACCAGGCGGAGATGCTTGGCGCATGTCCCTCTCCAGTAGTAAATAGCGTGCAGTAATAGTAACGTTCGCCATTTTCAAAAAGAGTGCGAAAGGACGTCCTAGCCACATCGGCAATCTCTGCCGCCAGCGCCTCTATTCCTTGCGTCGGTTTCATGACATTCGCCCCTTAGCCCTATAAAATATATATCTTATTTCCATTATAAAAATTGTTTGTCCTAAATCTATCTACTTTTCACCTGAATCCTGGAAATATGCGCGATTCACTCTCTCATGATAAAAGAGGATGTCTCTCCGTTATTTTTCGGCTTTGAGACACCCTCTTTTGAACTATTTTGCATTCACTACAACATTTTTACCGTCACTTGAGGTATGGGTCTTGCTCTCCTACCTGGAGTATCATCCCCATTAGAGCAAGCTCATTCAAGGTTCTAATTCAAGGTGCATCTTGGCCTCCGCCTCATCCCATGGCACCGAGTAACCCGCCCCCTTGGCGCAAAAGATAGAGGAGGAGGTATACAGTGGGTCCGCCCCTTTGCGGTAGCCCATCCGCTCTATGACCTCCTCCGTATTATGGCAGCGATCGTAGCCGCTGAACACGCAGCGGATACTGCCTCGTCCATGCGTAAAGGATGCAAATTCGGCACTGTAGTTCATGAAAGTCGACACGGGCACCCGGCCCGTGACTACCGCTTGCGTTCCGGTTGTTTGCGGCGGATTAAAAATACCTGAAGCACGTTGAATATCAGACAGTACCCTGCCCATTTCATCAATAGCGACCTTGATTTTGAAATCGTAATAGGGCTCCAGCAGCACGTTGTCCGCCTTCTCCAGGCCCTGTCGTAGTGCTCGAAAGGCAGCCTCACGAAAATCGCCACCATGGGTATGTTCTTTATGCGCGCGACCCCTCAGTAGCGTAATGTTCACGTCGGTGACCGGCATGCCGGTCAGCAGTCCGTGATGCTCCCGTTCATAGAGATGATTCCGAATCAGATTCTGATAGCTGACATTCAGATCATCGGCATGACACCTGCTATCGAACAGGATGCCATTGCCCCTTTCTCCCGGTTCAATCAGCAAATGCACTTCCGCATAATGCCTTAGCGGTTCGAAGTGGCCGTACCCTTTCACAGCCGATTGAATCGTTTCCTTATACAAGATTTCCGGCTGTCCAAAAGAGATAGCAAAGCCAAACCGCTCTTTAACAAGCTGCTCCAGCACTTCCAGTTGAATCAATCCCATGACGCGGATAGAAATCTCCTGCAATTTCTCATCCCAAACGACGTTCAGTGACGGCTCCTCCGCCTCCAGCATGCGAAAAGCACCGAGCACCTTCTGTACATGTATCGAATTGTCGAATACTACCTTCGATTGTAACGTCGGTTCCGACTCGTAAGCTAACTTGTCCGATATCGACCCCAGGCCTTGTCCAGCCCCGGCGGCGGACAATCCAGCAACCGCAAATAAATCGCCGGCTTCCACTTGTTCCACCGACTGCGATTTAAGGCCGTTAAACATGAAGAGCCGCGTAACTTTTTCGTCATATTGAACCCCGCCGCTCTCGTAACTAAGCTGTTCTCTCACCTTCAGCCGACCATCCAGCGCCTTAATGAACGTGAGTCTCGCTCCGCCTGCATCGTGCCGAATTTTATAAACCCGCCCCTGGAACGAAGCATTCTCGTCATAAGTGGTTGTCGTCAACAGATGCAGCTGATCCAGAAATTCAATGACGCCTGTATCCTGAAGCGCAGAGCCGCAAGCACAGGGGAAGAGAAGACCCGCCGCTATCATCCTCTGCAAAGCCTCCAGCCAGAAGCCCGAATCCTCTCTCCCCTCCAGGAATGCTTCCAGCAAGGCTTCGTCCCGCTCCGCCATGGCCTCCCGCAGTGGCTCGCCGACTATGCCGTCAGCGAAGCTCTGTGTAATGCAGCATACTTCCCCCGTCAACTGCTGACGGATATCCGCCTCGGTTCTGCCTACATCCGCGCCGATCCGATCCGTCTTGTTGATAAAGAAGAACGTCGGAATCCGATGCTTGCGCAGCAGCTGCCAGACCGTCTCAGTATGGCCCTGAACACCTTCAACTGCGCTTACAATAAGGATGGCATAATCAATGACCTGAATCGCCCGCTCCATCTCCGGGGAGAAATCGACGTGTCCGGGCGTGTCTATTAAATAATAGCTGTCTCCTTTATATTCTATTACCGCCTGATCTGCGAACACCGTAATACCCCTTGCCCGCTCGATGTCGTGGCTGTCCAGAAACGCATCCTGATGATCCACCCGCCCCCGCGACCGGATACTGTGCGTATGGTACAGCAGCTGTTCCGCAAAAGTTGTCTTACCTGCATCCACATGGGCGAACAGGCCAATCGTTAGTCGCTTCATAGAATCCCACTTTCAACGCTTCTTGTTAATACTGCTCATTTTATTAAAGCATAGAAATCGGGAGAGTAGGTAGGAGTTGGTTTGAGCTCACAACTTGCTGGTAAGCCAATATAACTTCAACTTGGTAGTGGCATGCATCATATTAGAGATAGCAAACATAAGGATATCGGAAAGTAAAATAACTTTTCGATTAATATATAAAGCAATTATTGTAATAAATGGGTCTGAAATCCGAATTGGGGTGTTTCTCGGGTACCGCATAGAAACAAATTTCCTTCCCGATCCTCCCGGGCTCCGGGGTTATCCAGAATCATCATAAGCGTGGCCTTCGGATTTCCTTCAACACAGATGACACGATTCCGCTGCTTGGATAGTTCGCAAATTTCACAATGCTCTATACCATTAGGCGCTTGTTCTTCAGGTAAGATTACATAGGGATGATCTATTCCCTTGTCGTGTCGTGCAGCTCCTTCCCTTCACACACAATGAATCTATTATGCCAACCCAAAACAAAAACTTGCCGTCACTTATGATACGGTTCACCGTAACATCTATAGAGAGAAAATAAAGGTCATCCTACTGGGTGACCTTTATTTTAAAAATCTGTATTATTTTTATGATTTAAGTTTGGAACTATTTTAGATATTGTTTCTTAAAAGCTGCATCAAATACTAATTCTTTAAATTTCTCCATAAGTTTTAGAATCTCATGATATAGATTTTCAAATTCTTCTTTTGCCCGTTTTTCTTCATCGGTTTTATCTTTTTTTGGGTCTACGATTAACACATATTCACCATGGGCAATTTTGTTTCGTTCTAATACTAAATTTTCTTTTACAAAATTATCCTTCATCTCAAAATATTCACAATCCAAGCCCAAACTGAATAATATATCTTCTAAAATTTCATAAGTTAAGTTTGAATTAGTATCTACAATAAGTTTATCCATTTCATCAACATTAAATATTTTATCGGACTCATACAGTAACTCACTTATTATTTCTGAATGCGATAAGGATTTATTAGATTGCCTCGAATTTACTATCGTTTTCTTCATTGATAGAGTAATGAAATTATCTTTCATATCAGTACATTTTATATTTTGACAGTTTAAATATTTTAAATATTCTCGAGCAGCTGTTTTAATAAATCCTTCCCAATGACCATACAATAGTGTTATTCCTGCTCTTATTGAAGTTACCAATAAATTTTCCTCTGATCCATCAACATTATTTTTTAGTATAGTGAGCTCACGTTTTCTCCAAGAAATATTTTTATCAAGCTTTGTTTGGAACTTCTCGAGCGAGTACTCAGCCATTCATAAATACTCCCTTGCTTAATGTAGCTAGATCTTTCAATCTTGTGATAGGGCGAGCCCCCCCTCTAGTTGTAACACTTAAATATTGAGGAGATTTATATATGTTCTTAATTGTCTGAATTGTTTCCTCTGGGGGCTTGGTAGTAATTTCATTTATATTCTCACTTACACCTGCAATAATTACTTCAAATGCTGGCATTGAAAATGCACCTTTAAATTTCATCTTTTCATCATCAAACTTTCGAAAAGCATCATCAGAAAGAATTCTATCAAGGTAATCAAAGGTTTTGTGGAATATTGTTGTTTCTTTTTGTAGATCTATTGATTTATTTTCAGCTATACCGATAATTTCCTCCGATATAAACTCTCCAATGTCTTCATTACCTTTAATCTTATTTAAATCTGCATGTCGAATAACTAAATAACGCATCAAAATTTCCATATTGAACTGTTCTAATTGTTGTTTTTCTGAAAGAGGAATACAGTTAATAAATGATTGATGCTTCACTAGTTCTGCTGCCCATAAATAAAAGCTCCTATTCACCATTATTAATAGACAATTTCTAATTTCTTGGTCTGATAATTTTGAACCACCTGTATTAATTCTTTGAAAAAGCTCGTACTTTGCATCTTTATCACTAGTTTTTTTTATTATTTTAATATCAAATTTGGATCTTTTAAAATCAATTCTTAATTCTTGGGTAAAAGAATTTTCTAAATCATCAGGGTTATCCCACATTTTATTTTCTAATGATGGTAAAAACTTTGTACCTAATAATTTACTAGCTGGCTTTAACGTATCCTCTGGAGATTTCAATAAACCCATAAATTCAAATATTGTCGATAATCTCTGTAGACCATCAATAACATCCCATATTCCCTTTTCACCATGTGATACAAATATTGGTGGTATTGGTATTCCCAAAAGTATTGATTCAATTAATTTAGTTTTTTGGGAGTCTGACCATCTAAAAAACCTTTGAAATTCAGGGTTAACTTGTAATTCTCCATCCCTATACATATTTGCCAGTTCTCCAATTGACATTGGATAACCGTCAGCTTGAATTTCTTTTGCCTTATTATCTATCTCTTCTTGTAATGACATGAGCTATTCCTCCAATTATTAATAATTACATTCACCATTTTCGAATAATTCATTTATCATTAAATCAATTTTATATTGTTCAGGCAATTGGCTACCTACTCTTTTACCTAATTCCTCTAATTGTTCTATTCGAGGATATTTAAGATTTCTTAAATCAGTTGCATTTACTTGAGTATGACCATTGAATTGACGAAAATATGAGTCAATTAATGAGGAATTCAAAAATACAGTTAGTCCCTTAGCTATACTCTCAGTTAATCCTTCTCCCTCAATGTGATAGAAATTCACATGATTTTCAAATCCAACTTTTGATAACATCACTTTTTCAGGGTCATAGATAGCTGCAACAACTCTTTTAGGTTCTTCTTTTGAGGAAAAGCGCTTTACTACAACATAAAATCCAGAGGGTAATAAAAGTTTTTCTGTGATATCATTCTGAAGAATAAAATCTGCTTTCTTACTATTGAGTTTAGGCCATTTTACAAATCCATCCTCAAAATGAAAAGGGTAAATTAACGGCACTGTTCCATGTAATGGCTGGTTATACAGGTACTCCTTAAATCTAAAGTCAACTACTCTACCCGTAGATACTGAAATCCCTAGATCTTGTATGGAATTCCCCAACCTATCTATTTTATCTGAGATTTTATATCCTGAATCATTTTTTAATATTCTTATAAACAATTCTTTGTCATTAGGATGTACAAATTGATCATAGCGTATAGTGTATTTAACGATCTCATCTGTATTTGCGAAACTAGACGAAATAATTACATTATAATTATTTTTTAATTTTTCCTTTATTAATTTAAAAATTACGTTTTCCTGTTGTACACCATCGTCACTGAATATGCTCCTTCGCGATTCAAAAGTATGAATTTGGAAAAATGTTGTTTCATTTAACATTTCTTTTCGAAAAGATTTAAAATACGGTCCATTGCAAAAACTTCTAGGTGTAATTGCTACCAACTCACCATTGCTCTTTAAAAGGCGTATTGCTAAGATGACAAAGGCAGAATATAAATTAGAAGTTTCAATTGAGATTCTTCTTAAAAATTTCCGTTCCAAAGAACTACTATGGATCTTACGATAGGGTGGGTTCAAAATTGCGCAATCAAATCGTTCAAATTCCCTCCCTTCCAATTTTTCTTTTTCCAAGAGAGTTATGCTTTCATTAATGAAATCGTGGTTCAATATTTCCCAATTTAATTTTATCCCTAATTGCTTGCAGGTATTATTGCAAATATCTCTGGTTTTAAATAAATACGGTAACAGCACTGGGTCTTTTTCATATGCAACAATTGAAATCTCTTTAGGTCTATCTCCTCTACAACACATTTCTGCGATGAATGCTGCGCTTAAGGAACCCACTCCAGCTCCTGCATCAAGTAATCTAATTTCACTTCTACCATCGTTAAACATAGATGCCATAAGAGATGCGATTTTAGTGTTAGTAAAGTACTGTCCTAGTTCAATTTGTTTACTATTCTCTATTGAAACACTCGACTCTCTACGAATTTTATCAACCAACTCAAGAAATTCATTTTTATCAAAAGTGTTATTTTCCAAATGCATAATTTACAATCTCCTTATAGACAAAACAACCAATTTTATTATACATTAAAAATTTTGAGAATTGTAAATTCAACTTGACAAAATGAAATTCCCTCCTACTTGTGGTACGGTTCCCCTCGATTAATCTTCACCGCCCGATAAATCTGTTCCACCAGCACCAATCGCATCAACTGATGTGGCAAGGTCATCCGTCCGAAGCTCAGCTTCTGCTGGGCGCGGCGGAGGACTTCGTCAGAGAGACCATGACTGCCGCCAATGACGAAGACAACATGGCTTGTACCGTAGGTGCCAAGCTTGTCTAATTCCTCTGCGAGTTCTTCCGAGCTCCACAGTTTGCCGTCGATGGCGAGCACAATAACATGTGCTTCACTTTTCACATGGGCAAGAATACGCTCGCCCTCTCGCTCCTTGACCTGTCGAACCTCCGCCTCGCTCAGTGTATCGGGAGCCTTTTCATCGGCTACTTCGATCATTTGAAACTTGATGTATGGCCCCAGCCGTTTAGCGTATTCCTGAATGCCCATGACCAAATACTTCTCTTTTAACTTGCCAACACCTATAAGCTGAATAAACAAATTTCATACCCCTATCTATGTCGAATGATAATGTAAAATCGCATTTACGAGCCCATACATGAAAGATACTTTTAACATAGTTATTTTAGCACCTGAAACGTTTCTTACCTATCTATTTCCTCTCCACTACGAGCCTATTCCCTGTTCAGATCATAGCGGATCATTCATTTACGCTCTTCACAATGAAATGCTATCCGTTTCGTATTCATCAAGACACTGCATTAGCAGCTGCCGATATTGGCTGATTTGTTCCGCTGTCGCTGACTCCCGCAATGATTCGAACAATGCTGTACATTTCTTGAAATTACGATCGTTACCCGACTGATCAGCTAGTTGCATCGCCTGTAAAGTAAGCCTCACTGCATCCTGTAATTTATTGTACAACCGATAGTACAAAGCCAAATGATAGCAGTAGCTATAATAGTAAGATATGTTCTCTGCGTCTTCATAACTCTCAAATTCATCAATCTGCTCTGCAAACGTATGTAAAGTATCCCCTACATCCAAATGATACATAAGCGCTGCCTGTAATATGGTATTCAGCCCCGGTAATATTTCCTCTAGATTATCCTGCAAAAAGGCTACGTATTCCTCAACAAGCTCTATATTCCCGGACAAAATATCTACTGCATATAAATTAGTTTTGGCTAAAAACCTGAATTCCTCCACAACCTGATTGTCTTCTTCCTTTAAATCCTCCATCCACCCCAGCTCAGCATACTTATAGATGCACTCCCTTGCCTGCTCATATGCACCCTGGTTCTGGTGAGCCATTCCACACATCAGGTGACTGAATCCAAAATAATATACCAACGGACGTTCTAAATTGACATGCGGGATGGATAATTTCATTGCTTTATGATACTGCCGTTCTTCATAGATACGCTGTACACATTGGTACAAAATATCCGCCGTCTCCATCACCTTTTTCCAATTTTCAAAAGCCACAGCCATCTCTAACATTTCAACAATGATGTCCGGTTTGAGTGATTCCAGGATAGAAGTTCTCAAGAGTAGCCCCTCCTTATATTTCCATTTACAACCAATTGTATAGAAAGTAAAAAAGGAGGTCAATATAAAAAGCACTTAAAAGTACAGTTTTATATGTATTTATTTTGTATAAAATGGTCTGTAACGATATTCTCTCCTCTTCTAACCTTAAGTGGAGGTGATTACATGAGTTTACCAGAAAGTGTCGGAAACCGAATACGAGAACTAAGAAAAGCTAAAGGATGGACACAGGAACAACTAGCAGAAGCAGCAGGACTTCATTACAGTTATATTGGTGGAGTAGAACGTGGAGATCGAAATATTTCATTGGAGACGTTGGAAAAAATAATTCTAGCATTAAAAGTTCCACCCTTTGAACTTTTTCAATTCGACGAAAATACGGATCGAAAACAGATCATAAATGAACTTATGGTGCTTATAAATTCAAGAGAAACAACAGAGCTCGAAATTCTTACTACTATAACTAAAAATATTGTTAGTCTAGTTGAGTTACAACAAAAAAATAATTGAACAGTTCTCTTCTACCTGACTTTTACACTTCATCTTCCATAAGCTTGTTATGAGGTGGTTATATGACAAAATTACGGAATTCGGTTGGAGAAAGAATTAGAACGATTCGGAAGGTTAAGGGATTAACACAGCAACAACTTGCGGAACTTTCAGGATTAGATGATGCATATATCGGATCGGTAGAGCGTGGCGAAAGAAACTTTTCGATTGATACCTTGGAGAAAGTGTTAACTGCCTTAAACGTGTCTATCAGTGAGTTAATGTTTTCCAAAGAACATATGACTACAGACGAAACGATTCGGCAAGAGGCGATAGATGAGTTTGTTGCGTTGACCAGCAGATTGAATGAGGAGCAAATCGGCATTCTCAGACGCGTTAGTAAAGAAGTTTCACGTGCGTTCAAGTAAGTCATGCCATCCTATAAAGGCCTTAAATAAAACCAAAAAAGAGCACCGCACAGGTGCCCTCCAAACCTTTTATAAAAATACTCAAGCGTACAACATAAAAAAGCTCACTTCATGTCCCAGTTGCTTCAGATAATTATAAATCTGCGAACGATGATGGAATACGTGGGTCATGGTCTCAATCTGCCATTGAACCTGCAAATGTCCATGCTCCATATAAAAGGCCTTCGTCGAACGATTCAGATAATCTTCCTCGCTAAGCGAAAGAATGTAAGCCTTATAAGCCTCAAAATTCTGTCTGAAAGTCGCAGCCAAGCGCTCGGGATCTTCCACCCCGGACAGGCTGTTTTCAATGCTTCCCACTTCACCCTCAGACTTCTCCTGCATTATCGCAAGATCCGAAGCAGGAATAAGCACAAAGTGATGTACTAACTCCAGCAACGAGCGGAAATTGTCCTGCGGGCGAAAACCCCAATCCTCTGGACGTATTTTACGAATCAAGGCTTCCCCCGTCCGTACTCCGGTCTCCAGCTCATTCAGCAAATGATCGCGAACTTGCAGCGTTCCACTCATATTCACATCTCTCCTTTGCCATTCTTCTTTATATTTTGAGTATAGCCGAAGCCTCTGGGCGTGTATTGTAAAAATCGGACAACTTCCGTAAATCCTTAGCCGCGGTAAGCGGGGAATCTCCATAAAACCTGCGAAAATCACGGATTAGATGCGCTTGATCGAAAAAGCTATGCTTCAATGCCATCTCCGTCCAATCCAGACCCCCGCCTTTTATACTGTGCAGAACGCTCTGGAAGCGGACGACTTCACTGAACTTTTTGGGGCTGATTCCGATCCATTGTCCAAACTTACGATTGATCTGTCTCTCACTGATCGCTTCGTGCTCTGCAAGCTCCTTGACCCCCACACTTCCGCCGCTCACAAAAATGCGATGCAGCAGATTTTTCATCAGGTCACAATCGTTCGTACGTTGGCGCAGCAGAAGCTGGTTAAGATACTCATCCATGATGCGAACCCGCTCATTGAAATCCTGCGCCTCCAAAATACGCTCACCTATGATCGCGACGCTCTCCGGCCAGATATCTTCCAGGCGGAAGTTCCCATCTGTAAACAAATGAATCGGTATGCCGTGAAAAAAATGTGCTCCGCCCGGAAAAAATCGCACAGCAAAGATGCGTGCCTCGGAGCCTGCTTGTCTAGCAGACACGAACGGATGCGTAAATGTCCCGCAGTACGAGATATCCTGACGCTTACTCACCGGGTCGTATTCTAATAGAATATCCGTACAGCCGTCAGGTAATACCCGATCCACTGCTCCTTCCTCTGGCAAGCTTAATGAAGCTGCGTCTTCACGCGAAACTACGAAATCTCCTACTCTCTCTCTAGTAACCGGGCCGGACTCCCAATAACATGCCACGTAAGCTCTTAGCGCAGCAGACGGCTTTTTTTCGATATAATATGTGGAGGAGTCTCTTCCATTAACTTGAATCGGACGAAACAGTGAATGCAGCAAGGGGTCCATTCATCGTTCACTCCTGTCTCAGCGTGCATCTTCTTCTAGATATAGTCACAGTTATATGTATACAAAAAGGACGTTTCTCCCCGAAACGCCCGTGCTTGTTTTTTAGACGACCAAAAACTCTGCTTTCTTCTCACATTCCTTGCACTTCACTGGAGGGTCCCAATCCGAAAATTTCGTTTCCTTGAGATCGACGACATCCGGTGCATCCTCGTATTCATCGACGAACATATCAATTGCCAGTTCCACATGCTCTTTACATACCACGTACATTCCAGTTGCATCCCTTTCCGTTTGAAGCTCTTCCTGTTGTAGGTGTGCCAAAATCGCCTTCTTTTGTTCTACCACACTTGACGCGGAAAGAAAAGGGCTTGCTTTTTACCCCGATCGTCTGGTTGTAAAAATAAGAAAATTACTGACATTCAGGTCCTCGTGAAAATAGGGATATTTCTCCAACATTTCGGCAGACGGCTTGGGTTCGATCATCCCTTCCAACAGTAAACCTGCCTCAATAATGGTCTGTACATAGCTGCCCAGCGTACGGTGAAAGTACAAAAACTTTTCTTCCTGATCATAAGGCATATCTTGCTCCAATGGGCCTTCGTTGAAATATTGATCCACTTTCCAATACAGCTTTTTTCCTGTCTCATCCTTCACCCAACCACTCTGCGGTGTCTGAAAGCATGGATGCAGAATAGAAAAAATAAAGCGGCCCCCTGGAACTAATAACCGCTGCATTTCGGCAATCGCCTGCTCATAAAGGGCCAAGTCCTGGATGACCATATTGGACACGATCAGATCAAAGCTCTGATCTTCGAACATCTCCAGCTCCTCCAGATTGCCGTGATGGTATGTAATTCCCAACGCTGACGGCGTTCGCTCTCTTGCAAGCTTCAGCATCTCTGTCGAGTAATCGACGGCTTCCACCGATGCACCCGCCTTGACCATTTTCCGGCTCAGATAACCTTCGCCACAGCCGGCATCCAGCACTTTTTTGCCCTCTAGGGGTTCCATACAAGCTTGCAATGCCGGATTCAGCAGGACTTCGCGAGACCGATCCCCTTCCTCCGTGTACTTGGCGGTAAAGTTTTCTGCATGCATATCCCAGCGTCGAATGGCCTCTTCCGTGTCCCACTTATTCATATTCATCTCCTTCTTTCTTTTGTAATTGAGGAATTGGTAGGGCCATAGATTCTACACTCATTTCTATATTTTTTCAATAATAACGCTTACAAATTTAAAACATCTAATAAATACATGATTTTTACATGAATTATACAGGTATTCCATATTCAAATAGTATGGTAGTGTTTATTAGAAAGCGCTTTCATAAAAATAACTTTGTAAAGGGGCCTGTTATGTTAAAACGAAGACCCGTTTCATTGCTGTCGTTGACGCTTGCCATCACCCTATTGTTATCTACGTTCGCATCTGTTGCCGCTGCTGCCGAATCTGACGGACAAGCACCGCAAGCTGCGGCTGCGAGCAGCATGCAATCGTATGTGGAAGCCATGCAGCCCGGATGGAATTTAGGAAACTCGCTGGATGCTGTCGGAGCGGATGAGACAGCCTGGGGCAATCCGCGCATTACCCAGGCGTTGATCCAGCAAATTGCTGCCCAAGGTTACAAAAGTATTCGTATTCCCGTCACCTGGAATAAGCACATTGGAGCAGCACCCAACTATACCGTTGAGTCTGCCTACATGAACCGTGTGGAAGAGGTTGTTCGCTGGGCACTGGATGCCAATCTGTACGTCATGATCAATGTGCATCATGATTCATGGACGTGGGTAAGCAGTATGGAGCCCAAACATGATGAAGTGCTGGCTCGCTATAACGCATTATGGACACAAATTGCCCAGCGCTTTAAAGATCAACCTAACAAGCTGATGTTTGAAAGTATTAACGAGCCCCGTTTCTCTGAAGGGGGGACAACGGATGAAGCGAAAATGAATCAGATGCTCCAAGAACTGAATGTATCCTTCCACAAAATCGTCCGCGCCTCTGGCGGTAAAAATGCCACTCGCCCCCTTGTTCTGCCTGGCTTGGATACATCACCTGCTCAGGCTAAAATCAACGAGCTGTACAATACGATAACCCAGCTGAACGATCCCAAGCTGATTGCCACCGTCCACTATTATGGTTATTGGCCTTTCAGTGTAAATATTGCGGGTCATACTACTTTTGATAAAGATACTAAAAACGATATCATCCAAACCTTTGATAACGTCTATAACACCTTTGTAGCCAAGGGGATCCCGGTCATTGTCGGTGAATACGGCCTACTCGGCTTCGATAAAAATACAGGCGTTATTGAACAGGGTGAAAAGCTAAAATTCTTCGAGTTCCTGACCTATTATATGAAGGAGAAGAAAATAACAGGTATGCTCTGGGATAACGGCCAGCACTTGAACCGGACAACGTACAAATGGTCTGATCCTGAACTCTTCAATGTCATTAAGTCCAGCCTAAAAGGACGTTCCTCCAATGCAGCTAGTGACCTCATTCACTTGAAGAAGGGCACTCCTGCTCAGGATGCCAAGGTCATTTTAAACCTGAACGGCAATCAGCTGAAAACACTCAGTGCGGGCAGCAAGCAACTGACACAGGGCACCGATTATGCGCTTAGCGGAGACACATTAACCTTCAAAGCCAGCTTGCTCACTAGCCTGACCACTTCCGGTAAATATGGGGAGAATGCCGTCATTACCGCTAAGTTTAACAAGGGGGCAGACTGGAATTTCAAAGTAGTCGTGTATGATACACCCAAATTAAGTGCTGTCGAAGGGACTACACAAACCTTTACCATTCCAACGGAATTCCGCGGTAGCCAGCTTGCCACGATGGAAGCCGTGTATACGAATGGTGGCAATGCCGGTCCACAGGATTGGACACCTTATAAGGAATTTGGCAATACCTTTGCCCCTGCCTATGATGCCAATGGCATCAAGCTGCTGCCTGAATTTTTTAATAGTGTAAAAGATGGTGACGTCACGCTGAAGTTCCATTTCTGGAGCGGCGATGTGGTGACATACAAGATCACCAAGAGCGGAACCCGTGTGACGGGAACGACATCTTAATCTAAGGCGCAGCAAAAAATCGAAAAAGGCGTTCCCGGGAATGAGTCGGAGAACGCCTTTTTTATAGTTAAGCCTATAAGTTAAACCTTAGCCTTCCGGCTTATCTGTTAATTTTAGCGTCATCGATTCTTCCTTGCCTGCCCGGTAAAAAGTAACTTTCAGCTCATCGCCAATCTTCTTGTTATCGTACAAGTAGCGACGCAAATCAAGCGTAGAGTTAATCGGTTCGCTATCAAACGCAGTAATAACATCGTTCAACTTCAAGCCACCCTCCTTGGCAGGACCATGGGCCTCCAGAACGACTGCCCCATTTTTCACGCTGTCCGGCAACTTAAGCTCCTTGCGCTGAGTTTCATCCAGCGGTGCATATTCATTATTGAGGTCGACCGTGTATACCCCCAGATAAGGGCGAGTGATCTTGCCGTCCTCAACCAGTTCATTCACCGTCTTCATCACCTCATTGGCGGGAATGGCGAAGCCAAGTCCCTCAACACCTGTATCAGCGATTTTCATCGTATTGATGCCAATCACACGTCCGTCCAGATCGACTAGGGCGCCGCCGCTGTTTCCCTCATTAATCGCCGCATCGGTCTGGATAACATGCTGCTCCCAGTCATACACGCCATCCTGGTTAATGGAAATCGGAATGATGCGATTCGTATAACTCACAATACCGGAGGTAAGCGTGTCTCCCAGGCCGAGCGGATTGCCAATAGCAATGACCGTCTCACCCAGACGAAGTTTACTGGAGTCGCCAATATCCGCTACCGTGCTAATGCCTTTATCGTCCACTGCCAGTACAGCGATATCACTAATGCGATCCTTGCCGATCAGCTTTGCCTCTTTTCTGACACCGTCTACCGTTACAATATCCAGATCATCTGATCCTTCGACCACATGGTTATTCGTCATAATGAAGGCTTTGCCCGAACTCACTCGGAAAATGACACCCGATCCAAGCGCGGATTGTTCCGTGCTTTTACCATCTTCCTCTTTTAGATTCACAATGCTGACGACGGCTGGGCGCACCTTGGCTGCCGCCTGCACAATCCGGTCATACGGATCACCCGCTGCTTGCCGCAAGGGATAGTGACTGGCCCCGGTTACCGCTGTAGTGGAGGGCAGACCTGTAATAAAGCTGAACAACAGCACGGCAATCACTGCACTGACTGCACCGCTAATGACAGCAGCTTGCACCGGACTTACTCCACGCTTCCTGTGTGGCCAACGTCCCCGTCCTCCACGGCGCGCCTTAAATGCCATTTTTTTAGCCGCACGTGTGGATACCTTCGTTGAATAAAAATCGTCCTCAAACAAGCCCATGCTAATCCTCTCCCCTTCGTTGTCATGCACCGACACTCACTAAAAAATTAGGGCTATTCGGGCTTGCGCCAACCTATGCTACAGAGAACCTGCTCCGTTGAACATCTCAAATGGATTGAATATCCCTTATCATCGGAATCCAGCAACCAATCGTTCCGGCCTACTTATTAATCACCACAAATGGTGCCTTCCTAAGCAACCGAATCTCATAAATTAGCATACACGCCGAATCTGACTCCGAATAGAGGAAAAAAGAGGAATGATTTCCAAACCAATGGACTACAATAGTAACAAGTCTTCTATTCTATTACAAAATGATCGTCTCATAGAGACGTTCTGGCCTGTTCCCGTCCGCTTAAAGCTGCCTATACTTTCGATGAGAGCCTTCCTTCAGAAAGCTTTCCGTTGTTAGCTTTATTGTATCACAGCACCCAGCAAAACCACAGGCAGAACCAAGCTCATTGCACGCCATTTCTAAAATATTTTTACAGGAGGAATATATGATGATGAATTCACATCGTTCGGCTATGGATGAAGTTCGCATGGCTGCCAAGCTTGCGGATTTGAAAGACGAGCACTACCGCAATACACTGGCGCTAAGTACATTGATTGAACTACTGGTGGACAAAGGCGTAGTGACCCGTGAAGAGGTAGAACGCAAAGCCGCCGAGCTGGACAGCTTTATGGCTCACTTACCTTATCCCAAGGTGTAGGACGATCATAGTACGTATCGCACAACCGAAACTCACTGTCCTTGTAAAAACAGCCGCGGTCTTCCATCGCCCCACGTACAGTCAGCTTCGCAAGTTCCATCATATTGTGGTCGCGGCTCAAATGTGCCAAATACGTTCGCTTCGTACGACCTGTCAGCAGCTCGCTAAGAATCGCACCCGCCATCTCATTGGATAAATGACCGATATCGCTGAGAATACGACGCTTGATGTTCCACGGATAACGACCCATACGCAGCATTTCCACATCATGATTAGACTCCAGCACCAATACATCCGCGTCTGATATCGCCTGTTTCACTTTGTCGCTGACATAGCCGAGATCGGTCGCTACACTGAGCTTCTCTGCCCCATCATAAAAGCTATACCCTACAGGCTCAGCCGCATCATGGGATATGCCAAAAGACTCCACGCGTAATGACTCAAATTCCCGCGTTGCGCCTGTCTCCAATATTCTGCGGTTATCGTCTGCGATTTGCCCAACAGCATTGCTGATGGCAAACCATGTCTTCTCGTTAGCATATATAGGTAAATTATATTTACGCGCCATGGCGCCTAGTCCTTTAACATGATCAGAATGCTCATGCGTGACCAAAATACCATCCAACTCTTCTCCGCTCAGATCGCGTTCTTTCAGCAATTCGTCAATACGCTTCGCGCTGAGACCTGCGTCGATGAGCAATGTCGTGTCTTCGTTCCGCACAACGGTAGCGTTGCCGGTCGAACCGCTCGACAGCACGGTAAATGAAATCCCCATATCTGTTCAAGACCCTTCTGTATGTTCTGTCTTTGGACTAATGACATCTCCGTTCATCTGCACATAATACACACCTTTCCCGTTGTCCAGCATAAACCGCCACACGGGGGCAGCCACCTGGCTATCGGAGTTAAAGGTCTGTCCGTAATAACCGAGCCGGATATCCTTCACAATCGTATCACGCGGCAAATAGCCGTCGATCAGCCTTGCCAGTGCTTTGGACGCAGGCAGCATTTTCTTTGCCTCATCCGAAGGCTGGAGATCGACCTTAATTTTGCGATACCCTGTAATCTTTTGATTGCTGTAAAACAGAGCCAACTTCACATTAAATAGCGGCCATTTGCCCTGAACCAGCGGATGAAGTACAAAAGCATCTGCTTGTCCGGATGCCAATTCCTCCTGAACATCCAGCGGATCATACTGAAAATTATCGATATCCTTGATTTGTGGCTCCAATGCCTCAACGAGCGCGTCATGGGTAAATACCAGTTTGCTGTCCACCGGCTTCACCAGCTGCACACGATCATCCTTTTCTCCACTATGAACATATGTGTAAGAAAGTTTAGGCAGCTGCGGGGTATCGCCGGGAATCGGAGCCAGCACCTGAATGCTTTTCTCTTCCATTAAACGCTGCGTATTTTCATCCAATGAAGTAAAATCCAGATTCGGCCCTGCCGTTTCCTGCGCATCATGCCACAATTGGTAACCCAATACCACATTGAGCAGCAAAAATGTACAAATCAATACGTTCTTGGCGCGGCTCCAATCCATTCCCGTTCCCCCTTCCTGTCACCTCTTTGTCTCCCGGTCTGGCTTCGTTTGTGTTGTGTTGGATGCTGTCGTTACAGGAACAGCATGAATTTCTGCAACAGAACCGTCACTGAGCGTAACGCGCCACTCAGGAGCAAGCTTCAATCCATCATTGGTCAGCTCCGGCTGATATACAGGAGTCAGATCACGAATCGTCTTCCCTTTTGCTACACTCTCCAGTTGCTTCTTCAAGGGCTCGCCACCCAGCAGCATAACCTTCTTCGAGGATTGCTCTCCTCCCTTGAGATACAGTAGCGAACGTTCATAGACAGAAGCCGTTTCCTGCTGGATTTGCAGCGAAATCGTACCAAAGCGGAATGATGGTGTGTCCAGCACCGGATAAGCACCATAATACTGCTGAAACATCACAGTCGTACGATTTTCATCGCTGCTTCTTAATTTCATTTGGTACGAAGCATCCCAACCGCCATGCTGATTCACAAAATCAACTGCGGCCAGTACATCCCTAATTGGACTGCTTCCACTTGCCCCTGGCGCACTGGGATCGGTATAGCTCATCCATCGTTGCTCCTGCTTGATTTGCAGACTACGCTTGCTATCCGTGTAAATTTGTGAGCCGTCCTTCTCCTGAATATTGCGCGTAATCCCCGGATCGAAGAACAAGTTCCGCTGCATTTGCTCCGTCGTAAACAACCCGGCATACACCACAGGCTGCACAGTTTCCAGGTCATTCACGGGAATGTAGTACTGATTATCCACCAGCTCGTACAACGGGGCATTTTCACCGAAATTCACATGCTGCCGAATGTCCTCTACCGTCATATCGAACTGGTTCGCCTCATACACCACATCGCCTCTGGCACTGAAAAAAAGCGCATGCGGCTTGGCATTCTTTTCGTCTATATAGATCCAAATGCGGTTAATCGTCTCTCCCTGAAACACCGAATCCGGCGTCAGACGCATGACCCGCTCCAATAATGAAACCGGGACTCCGCCTGAAAAGGATAATTCGATGCCTTCATTTTCGCTGCGAATCTGCGCCCAGTCCGCCGATTGGATACTTCGACGTTGGAAGTTGTTAAAGCTCCGGCTTTCCAGCCGTGTATAAATTAAATCGTAAAAAGTAACACCCGGATAAAAAACGGTATGCTTCTTCTCACCTTGGTGAATGAGCATTTTATCAGGAAACACAAGGTTCTCAATCTTTTTCTCCTGCCCCATGCTTTCGGTTTTGACATAGTTCGTTTCTGAAGTGAGTACAGAATCACTGCCTGGAAGGCGGTAAATCAAAAAATAAGTCTGTACCAGGCTGGAAGCAACCAGCAAAATAAGCGTCCAGGACTTCAAACGTTCCTTCACTGTGCTTCCCTCCCTTCACTCGACATGGGTAGCGTAAAGGTCGTACAGGTTCCCTGACCGTATTCCGATTCCAGAAAAATCTGGCCCCCATGCGCCTTTACAATTTCCCGGGCAATCGACAGTCCCAGTCCCGTACCACCCATATTGCGCGATCTCGCCTTGTCTACACGATAAAACCGTTCAAAAATCCGGTCGAGATCTTTTTTGGGAATACCAATTCCGGTGTCTTGTACCGAAATGGACAGCATTCCCTCACTGTTGCGGCGAGCTTCAATCCGAATACTCCCGCCATCTGGCGTATATTTCAACGCATTGGACATCAGGTTATCCAGCACCTGCTCAATTTGGTCACGGTCGATCACGACCTTACCGATTCCCTGCTCTACGAACATCCCTGAGCGAATGTGCTTTTGCTTCATTTGAAAAGAAAACCGATCTGCGACCTCGTCCAGCATCTCCATCACATCTGCAGGCTGCATCCGCAAAGGTGCCTCATTGGAATCGAGCCGTGACAGATGCAGCAAATCCGTAACCAACCGGATCATACGCTCTGTCTCGTTGCGGATCACGCCTACAAAACGCTCCGCGAGCTGCGGTTCAGCCATCGCGCCGTCATCCAGCGCCTCAGCATAGCTGCGGATGGTCGTCAACGGAGTACGCAGCTCATGTGATACATTCGCTACGAATTCCCGACGTGTCGTCTCCATCTCCTCCTGCTCCGTCACGTCCTGGAGCACGGCAATCGTTCCCGTAATGCCAATTTCCCGCCGATGAATCGGCGTGAATGTCACACGGATGACGATGGGTTCATCCTGACCGGCTGGCTCCAGCTGCAAGAGCGTGGAGGCCGAAGATTCGCTATACAGGGCCTCGGTTTCCTCCGGGTCGATCCCCAGCAGTACCGCGATATGCCTGCCGGTCATTTCGTTTTCGTTCACGCCCAGCATGGCGCTGGCCCGACGGTTGACCAGAATGACCCGGCCGTTGTCATCAGTAGCGACCACACCGTCGCTCATATTGGTCAAGATGGAGGAGAGCTTCTCCTTCTCCTCTTCATTTTGAGACAGTGCCTCACGCAGACGGCCTGTCATATAGTTAAAGGCCACACTGAGCCTGCCGATCTCATCATCCCCAAACACAGGCATCTGCTGGTCAAATTTCCCTTCGGCAACCTCTGTTGCATGACGTGTCATCACCTTAATCGGGTGCGTAATCGTGTGGGCCAATACCACGCCCAGCACAGCCGTTAGCGCCAGCGCAATGAGCATACCTGAGAGAAACACATTGTTAATGCGTTTCATCGTATCGTAGAGCTCGGTCATCGAAGCGGCGATGTACACCGCGCCGACAATCTTGCCTTGGCTGATGACGGGCTTGGCGACGACCTTCTTGCGGACATTATCCTCGTCCACCATGTATTCCTCGTTATCACGGATACCTTGGAGTGCGCGGCTGACCACTGTCTGCGTATTTTTGCGTCCAACATAATCGGCGTGTGAACCTTGGGAAGTAATTAACACTTTGCCGCTGGCATCCAGCACCTGAATTTCCGCGCCGCTGAAATCAAACAAATTATTTACGCGTGCACGCAGGCTTTCCACGCTGTCTTCTTCCATTTTGCCGTCACTGCCACTCAGATCCTGCTCCGCCAGCACGGACAGCATCTCCGCCCGTGCTTGCAAATCCTGCGTAAAATTACTCGTGAGAGAGTTCTTCATCGAGCTGACAAAATAGACCCCAATCAGCTGCATAGCCACCAAGATAAGCAACACATAGATAATAATCAGCTTTGCATGAATGGTACGAAAGAAAGACAGCCATCTCATGCCCGCAGGCCACCTTTGCCCCCGCTCACGATATATCCAAGACCACGGCGCGTCAGGATGGTCTCCGGCTTGCTCGGGTTCTCCTCAATCTTCTCGCGCAACCTCCGAATGGTCACATCTACTGTCCGCACATCCCCGTAGTATTCGAAGCCCCATACCGCCTGAAGCAAATGCTCCCGCGTCATGACTTTTCCGGCATTCTTCGCCATATAGTGTAATAGCTCATATTCGCGGTGCGTCAGGTCAAGCGGTGTTCCGTTTTTGTAAGCTGTATACATATCTGTATCAAAAAAGAGGTCGCCCACGCGCAGCCCCTGCTTATCCTCCTGCGGTCGGCTTTCCGACTGGCCTGCCCCGCCACGTTGCTGTCTGCGCATCTGTGCCTTCACCCGTGCCAGCAATTCCCGTGTGCTGAACGGCTTTGTTACATAATCGTCCGCGCCCAGCTCCAGCCCCAGCACTTTGTCGATTTCGCCGTCCTTGGCGGTCAGCATAATAATCGGCGTCTGGAGCTGATGCCCGCGCACCTCGCGGCATACATCCATGCCGTCCATGCCCGGCAGCATCAGATCTAGCAGAATCAGGTCAGGCTGTTGCTTGACCGCGATATCCACCGCGCTGATTCCATCGAAGGCGCAAATCACCTGGTAACCCTCTTTTTCTAAATTAAATTTCAAAATATCAGCGATTGGCTGTTCATCATCCACTACCAGAATCGTTCCCTGCATATAGCGTTCACCTCTCTTCACGGATCATAATCTATAATTAACTTTCGTTTGTCAGTACCTATTAAGATGTTTATTCTATTCTATCATACCCGTGCGCCATTCCATTACTTCTCCAGACCCTTTTCTTTACGCAGAAAAAAACCATGCCTGCACCTACTGTTAAGCATGCAGAAAAACATGGCCTTTCCCCTTGATCCACATAGATCATGTAACTCTCGATATAAACATCTAGCCTATCTTAAATACGTCATTGGATTGCGTGGCGTATTATCTTTACGAATTTCAAAATGCAGATGCGTTCCAGTCGAGCGTCCCGTGTTCCCCATGACCCCGATCGATTCGCCCTGCTGAACCACCTGTCCTACATGAACGCCAATGCTGCTCAAATGCCCGTACACGGTTTGGTAGCCGTTGCCATGATCGATCATAATGACATTGCCGTATCCATTCTGCTGACCTGCAAATGATACCACGCCTTCATCTGATGCGTGAATGTCTGCACTACCGACCAAGTCGACACCCTCATGCATACGTCCCCAACGTGCGCCAAAGCTACTCGACATCGATGCGCCGGACACTGGCCAAGCGAACTGCCCTGAGCCTTCTCCCACAACCTTCGTTCCTCTAAGAACCACCTCAGTAATAGACGGCTGCAGCACCTTTTGACCAAGCCATTCCTCTTGCACGACCTCACCGTTCTCCTTGGTCAAACGATAGTCCATCTCTTTAAGACCTGCTTGTCCCGGTCTGACCACTTTGGTGACTCCTGCCTTCAGCTCATCGCTCTGGCGAATCTCAACCTCAGGCTCGATGGCAATCTGTTCGACGACCTTCTCTACTGTTCGCACGGTAACCGGAGCCTTCGGAGCAGTAAGCTTCAATTCGTCTCCAATTTGCAAATATAGCTCACGCGAGCCGGGATTGTTCTGCTTAATCTCCCAAGCGGTCATATTAAATTTAGTTGCAATCGACGACAAAGAATCGCCTTCTTGCACTGTATACGTGATAGGAGCCTCACGCCCCTCAGTCAACATTTTGACTGCTTCTGCCTCTGTCAGCACCTTGTTCGGGTCTGCCTTCACAGGCTCATACGCGATTTTCTCACGGATACTGGCAGACTCCAGCCATGCCTTAGGGGTTTTAGTACTAGCACCCACATGGCTGCTGCCTACGGATGTTTTGCGAACCAGCCCCTTGATGCCTGTAGATGTTCCCTCACCCACAGGTGTGTACTTCTTCTGTACTTGCTTTAAAGCCGCCTGTGCAGTCGCTTTATCCTTTACAATGCCAACCGTCTGACCGTTGACCTTCACTTCTACCCCTTTGGCATACGCTGTCAACATACCATCCAGCTTCTTCAGCGTGGCTGCGCTGTCGATATCCGCTTTATATGCCTTCTCAATATCTGTCGTTACCGCGCTCGTATTGAGCACCATATCGACGCCGGGATACTTATCCTTATACTGTTTGCTCTTCGTTGCGTACAGCTGTTTAAGTTGTTGCTCATTCAAGATATTTCCGACCTCGACGCCTTTTACATACACTTTATAATAAGGAACTGTGTTAGCTCCGACATACTGATTACTCGCAAAAATAAGACTGCCTGCAATCACCACACCGCCTGCTGTCCAGCTCAACCATTTTCTCCGACCGCTCAACCACTTTGCTATTTTCCCCGCTTTCACAGCAGACTTATCTGCAACGTCGGAAGCTGCATTCCTGCTGTCTGGTGAATCCTGCTCCTTCAAATCCAAAATGACTCTCTCCTTTTCAGCATATCTTATCTCTATATAAATGCGTTCGTTATTGGTCTTTCACACTATGGATCTAGCCTGTATTCACAAGCATCTATGATATTAGTCGCTATCTACCATTGCATAGTTGCGTAAAAGGTTTCAAAAATTTAACCTTTTCACAACACTGTTTACTTTAACATAGCCTTTACAAAGAATTCAACTACACTCCAATTCCTTCCTGGAACGCAAAAAAATCCGCGCATGGCGCGGATTCAACAGTCCTATTTTGAGCATACACATTGCCCCTGAATTCATCGTTATTTATTCAGGATTTTGCAAAATACTCATTTAAGCAAATCCATCAGCTTGTTATATTCCTCTTTGGTCAAATACTTCGCTAGCACCTGTTGAATATCCTGAAGCTCCTGCTCGGTGAGACCGCCTTCCATCGCAGCTGATATCTTCTGCATCTCCTCCGGCGGCAGCTTATTCATCAGAATCGCAAAAATCTCCTGCTTCTGTGCCGCCGGTAAATTGTTCTTCTTTTCCGTCAAATGGTCGGGCGTAATAACCAAATCATGGCCTTCAATACTTGTTTCAGGTGTAGCTGTTGTACCTTCTGCCTGCTTCCGAGACTCATTGCCTGATGTTCCCGCCGACGTGGCACCCTCCTGAGATGCCTTGCCATTGGCTGCGCCACCAGCCTCACTTCCGCTTTCTTCTAAGCCCTGTCCCATGACAGGCAACGCATCATCAGGCGGTGTTACACTTCCCGAGTTGCTCCCTGTCGTCTTGTTCTTCCCCGTGTCTGTGCTTTGGTCCGTACCCGCATTGCCCTTTAGCCAACCCAATCCCCATATGGGCTGATGATCAAGCTGAATGTTAAACTGCCGCAGCAGCGATTGAACATAAGCATTAACGACTACACCTGTCACTGCCAGCGTCAGTGCGCTAACCAACACGACTGTCATTCCTTTTTTGAGCAGCCATCCAAGCCACCTCATATCCCGTTACCTCCTTATACGCATCCTGCCATGTGTGTATCATCATGAAGTGCATATAGATCAGTATTGACGAGATATGACGATTTTTAACCCATGGAATATGTAAAACTAGCACAATTCAATAGGAGATGCCACCTTCTGATCGAATCAGCGCGTACGACGCACCCAGAAACGGAAAATGTCACTGCGGACGTAATCCAGAGAATACAGCACCTGCCTGTTCATTTCATCATAGTGAAGCTGCTTCAATAGTAATACCGTAGCCTGCGGATGCTTCAGCAGACGTGTCATATGTGCGTCGTCATAGTTGGGAACGGTGAGCTCAGAATACGCTCCGACAATTCGTACCCCCGCCTTGAACTCAATACTCTGAAAAAGCGAGCCTGAAAAAGAGTCACCTTCCAGAATGGGTCCGGCTAATTTCTCTGGCATCCAGTTGATAGAGTGGGCTACAGCCTCTCCGTTGGCAGTGCGTGTACGCTCTAGAGCAATCATGGGCTCATTCTCGGAAAATCTCATCTGTTCGGCAATATCAGGAGGACAAACCGAGATTCTCTGAATGGATTCTAGCTGCTCGTCTTCCCGTAACCCTGCCGAACGAATCATGTCCCCGATGCTGTACAGGCGGTCCAGCGAGCTTGGAATACTCGGCAGCGGGCAAGTCGCAAACGTGCCACTCCCGTGTTTTACAAGCAGCTTACCTTCCGATTCCAGTTGGCGAATAGCTCCCCGTAGCGTCGTACGCGAGACACGAAACGATTGGGAAAGTGCAGTTTCCGACGGCAGCCGATCCCCCGGACCCATTTCATTAACCTTCATATATTCTTCTATACGCTGCTTTATGTTCTCTTGTTTTGTTGACACCGTCCGAAGCCCAGCCTTTCTATTGTGTTAAGCCATATAAATCGGATTCGTAAAAGCAATCATCATCACGCAGTCTTCCATGCAGCCGTAAAGCTCAGCTCGTATCCAGCCCTTACCTAGCGGATCTTGCAATGATAGCGTATATTCTCCTGTGTGAGCAGGGATCTGAATCTCGGAGCATATTCCGTGACTACTTGTCAGCAGAAGACGAAGATTCTGAGGCTTGAGGTTGTAATGGGCTGCTCTTGCTTCCACATCCAATTGAACCGTCACCGATAGTGAATCTTCTACAGTCAGCTCTATGCATTCGCCGATGTGATAACGATGTTCTCTGCCCTTAATCTGTGCCCACATCGTCAGTAACGGTCCCATCGTAACTGACACTGAACCGTGGCGAATCGCCTCAACTGCCCGGTCTGCTAAGCCTTCTCGCTCTTCTGCTTCATCATGGACCCCCAGATACGTAACAGCCGGAAGCGCATCATCCGGTTTAGATACATGCCAGTCCCGACCGCTTACCGCAGTGATGCGATACCCCTGATTCAACAAATCGGTCCACATGGCAAACGCCCGCTGGCTATCCCGCTTAATAGATGGCATAAGCGTTGACCAGACTTCTATATAATCCACCTCATGCCAATCCTGAATCGTGTATTCCCAAAAACACCCCGTACAGATCGGACTTCCGATCCTGAACGGATGGGCAATCCCTGCAATGCCTCCCTGCTCATGCACCTGCCGAATCCCCTCATGGATGTCATCTGGTCCCAGCACACGCCAGTCGATAAAGCGGTCAACCCCAAGCGTCAGCATATGCCCGTAAAAGGTCGTCCACTCCATCCCTGAAATGATCGGGAGACCAAACTGCCGCTGAACCTGTTCCTGATCCGCGAGTGCCGATTGCGTGTTGTGATCCGTCATAGCGATGCATTCAAGTTCCAGATCCACTGCGCTTTGAACAAGCTCCTCCAGCGTCTGCTTTCCGTCGCTGTGAAGCGTATGGGTGTGAAGCTCAGCTGGAATCCATTTAAGCATATCCTGCCTCCTCCCCCAATACATGAATTTGGTAGGCAAGCGTCTCGGTTACAACGGCATGCAGACTGACCGTAATCCGCCACATGCCCGCCGGATTATCTCCTTCGAGGAATCCCGGCGAAGCCGCAGACGAACCGAGCCAATGCTCCTGCTGCATCTCGGGACGGTGCGCATTTCCACGGTGACGGAGAGAATCATCGACAGAGAGCGTTAATAAATTTTGCAGCGGGATATACTTCTTCCACAGATCGGATGAATGCCCCGGCTCATCGTATCCATATTTGCTCATGCTTTCCTCAATGATTCCTCGTGCTTGCTCTTGATCCTCCAATAACTTGGGCGTGTAAGAGAAGTGAATACGAATCGTTTCAGTCGGCTGTGGAATATGGAAGGAGTACGTAATATGGCTCTGGGTGCAGGTTCTGTCGACCGTTCCTTCCACATACAGCAGTCTGCTCATGACTTCCCATCCTGGCTAGACAGTTCATCCACAACATGCTTTACCATACCATTCACAGGATGTTCTTCATCACCCGACACGTCTTTGTCGGCTGTCCATAAAACACCCACGGGTTGAAGCCGCGTCAGCTCAATTACCCGGTCTGTACGAATACCTGGAAACTGCGGGAGATTATCCTCGTTTAACGTAAAGGCACACAGTCCGGCTACTTCCATGCTGTCAGCACCGCCTTCCAGCAATACGGCTCTGATTTCAGCTATATCCTCAAGCACAGCCTCTCCAGACAGCTTGATCGTGGTGGAAAAATGTGACTCTGCCCCCTCATAAGCGGCTCTAAAATCCCCCAGTCTCAGATCATGATGGCAGGATGAATACCACTGCTCTGAGCCGTGAAGGCGAAGCTGAACATCGACACAGGCATCTTCCTCACACCGATTGAAGCCAGGCTTGAACCCTGGAGACAATTCTCTGTCCGAATCCCGCAAGGGACGTTTTGAAGTCTGGATAAACACATAGCTACGCTGGTGTGCAAGTGTAATGGAAGACGCTTGTGACGGCATTTCCAGCTCCTGCTGACGTTCCATCTCCCACCCAGTGACCTGATAGGCAAAAGGAAAACGGCTCATGACCGCCTCACGTGGCTCTTCCTCTGGTTTCCAATGGAAAGCAGGCGGCAGCATAAAACGATAGCCCGATGTGATGTCATCCTTAAAGTTTCCATTAGTTGTTGCGGATTGGAGAACAGGATGCCCACCCAGATCATAATTGCCATTAAACGCGGTCGTAATATGATGTGCCCCCTGGAAAACAGCTTCCAGAACGTTGCCTTCCGCATCCAGCTCGACGCGGTACATCCATTCGATATCGGTCGTTCTTCCCCATTTGCTCATAAGCAGCGGCGCGGGCGTTCCCTCATCTTCATGGCTGAACATCATCTGATATTCGATGACTGTCTTCTCCTCATTCCCTTCCACGGAATAGAACAAAACAAGCGGTGTATCCGTAAAGCGATTCTCATAGGGATGTGAGAGATTGCGGCCATATAAAAGCGGGGTATGGCGATAAATCAGCGATCTTGGAGAGGAATCAGCCACGCAGCGCAGTTCAACCCCATCGATCCATGCTCGAGATACAAGCGGAGCCGATTCCAGTTCGCGAAATTCGGCATAGACTTCATAATCGCCTTCTTTTAGATGTCCCAACAAACGGGTATACACTCCCTGACTGCTGCCATAGTACAAAATGACATCTTGATTATAGGCTTCATTCAGATAGAGGCGTACGAAGGCAGATTCTCGATCTTTCGCAGCCCAGTCACTGTCTGATCTGGCGAACAGATCAAGCTCCGCGTATCCGTCTTCTGGCATGGAGAACCTAAACCGGAACCCGTTTCCCGGGCTGAGCTCAACCTCCGCCTTGTGTAAGGCAATCCGATAACCGCAATCCAGCAGATCCTTTTCCCACACTCGCCCACTAAACCCGGTAATTTGCACCTCTGCTTGGCTGTTCATCCCTGTAACCTCCTTAGTTATAACGGCGGTCTAGCTAGCATCCGCATCCTTCACCATTGTCCGAATATAAAAGTAGCCCATAAAAGAACACAGTAAAAACATAAACACTGCCATTGCGCTGGCCGTATGCGTCTCCTGATAGCTGGAAAACACCTGCTGCATCGCAACACCCAGCACCTGCGGCGAGTTGGCACCAATCAGGAAGGGAGCCGTAAAGCTACCCATGATTCCCATAAAAATGAAGGTCACCGCAACCCACATCGTTTTGTAGGAAAGGGGTAAAATAAAGCGCCCAAACAGCTGCATCGTGCTGGCTCCGGCATCTCTGGCGCTTTCGACGACAGCGTTTGGAATGCTGGCAAGTGCCGAGCTGAGCAGCATGGTTGCGAACGGAATGTTGAACCACAAATTAGCCAGCACCAGCCCTTTGTAGTCATAAATAATCCTCGGAATCGTCTCAATGCCGAGCGGCAGCAAAAGACGTGCAGCCCAACCGTGATTGCCATACATGGTAATGATCGCATACGTTGCAATTACACCGGGAACAAACATCGGAATAAAATACAAGCGGCCTATCCACTTCACGACAACTCCTTTGCCGAATCTCAGATAAATCGCCAAAGCATAGCTGATGACCAGAGTAAGGGCCGTCGAGACTAACGTGACATTAATCGTATACATGATATTTCTACGCATGGCAGGTTCCGTGAACAGCCGAATATAGTTAGCTAGACCGTAGCCCGTTCCATATTGATCAATCAAGCTTTCCTTCACGGCATAGAGAATCGGAATAATAACGACGACCAGCAAAATGAGAAAAGACGGGATGACCAGAGCAAGCCCCAGCATCCCCCTTTTGGACAATGAACTCATGCTCAACCGCCCGCTACTTCACTTTGCCAGCGTTTGTAGATTTCCTGCTGAAGCTCTCCGCTGTTAAAGCTGCGGTATCCAGAAGATACACTGTTGAATTTCTCTTGCAGTTCCGTTGGCATCAGATTCCACTTAATCCCCGGATAGCCGTACATTTTATTAATAACCACCGTTTGCGCTTCAGGCGTCAGTATATAATTCAAGAATTCCTGGGTTGCTTCTTTTTTGGAGGAAAGTGAAGGAACCATCAGATAAGAGGGGCCACCTGTAAAAGCAGGGTCGATCTGTGTCAGCTTCACCGTGTCTGGAAGCAGCCCTTTAGCCAGTTGTTCGAGCGCCATATCAGACCAGGCTGGAACCATGTCTACCTCTCCACTTGCTAAAATATCAAGCGTACCTTGGTTCTTCTTAGGATAGACTCCTTTTTGGTACATTGAAGGGCCCAGTTCCTTGAGCAGTGAGAAACCTTGATCCCATTTTTTCATATTTGCCGGATCATCACTGTTCATCGCCTCTGGCGGAAGGAAATTATAGATAACCGTGTTCACAAATGAGCTGCCTGATCCACCTGTGGACGGATCATTATAGGCGAACTTGCCCGGATGCTGGCGAATCCACGTGTACAGCTCTTCGGCTGTTTTCGGAGGTGTCGCTACTTTTGCACTGTTATAGGCAAGGACAACCGAAGAAGCACGGTATGGAATGGCCTGATTGTTGACTTGCTTGAGATACGTTTCATCCACATTCTTCAAATTTGGAACCTTGGCAGCGTCCACCGTTTCCCACAGTTTTTCGCCTACCCCTTTGGTGATATCATCCAGACTGCCTTCGTACAGGTCGATATCTGTATCGGTTTGTCCGCTTTTCTTGGCTGCGATCAGACGGTCCAGTGTAGATGCACCTCCGGTTCCTGCTGGCAAATACACCAGTTTGACCTTAACGTGATCATTTTTAGCTTCAAAGTCCTTGATTAACGTTTCCCACAGCTCTTTAACGTTCAGAGACCCTCCAGTGTACAAGGAAATTTCCGTTGTTCCCGTAGCGGCTCCCGCTTTGGTAGACTTGGCTTCCCCTGTAGCCGTGGCGGCATTACCGCCGTTTCCACAGCCAGCCAACAACGATAAACCAAGTACCCCTGCCAAAACCAGACCCATATTCTTTTTCCCAAACACGTTGTTGCCTCCTTTAGATAGTTGCACAAGTTCGCAGCATCACCAGATGATGCGTTCGTGATGGACATTGATGCGATATAGAGGTTGATCGTGAATCTTCACTGTGCTGCTGGAAAAGTAACAATTTTACTGAAGCTGAATCTGATGTGCTCTCCACTGCGTAGCTCGGTCGCTCGTTCACGCGGCACAAACATTTTCAGATGGTGGGTACCGCTATCCAGCGAAACTTCCGCATAATGCCCGAGAATCATCACTTGTCTGATCGTTCCGGCTAGAGAACCTTTTTCTTCCGTCGTCAGAACAATATCCTCTGGCCTTACACCAACCATGGATTTACCCGTGTATTCATGCTCTTGTGCAAACGGTATTCCGCTCACAGAGACACTGCGACCTGTACTCACCCCCTTTAATAAATTGATCCGGCCAATAAAACCTGCTACAAAAAGTGACTGTGGCTTGTCATAGATCTCCTGCGGTGAAGAAAGCTGCTCAATCCGGCCCGCATTCATAACGACGATGCGGTCGGAAATGGACAGCGCCTCCTCCTGATCATGGGTGACGAATACCATCGTCATCCCCGTCTGGGTCTGGATATCGCGCAGCTCCTCTCTCATCTCCATACGCAATTTGGCATCAAGTGCGGAAAAGGGCTCGTCCAGCAGCAATACATCAGGCTTTAGCAGCAGAGCCCGAGCGAGTGCTACCCGCTGCTGCTGACCGCCCGAGAGCTGTCCCGGCGTTTTACGCTCTGCGCTCTCTAGCCGAACCAGCGCTAGCGCTTCCTTCACCTGACGGTCAATCTCTGTCTTCTTCACCTTTCGAATCTTCAAGCCGAAAGCCAGGTTGTCATACACGGTCATATGCGGCCACAAATTATAGCTTTGGAACACCATAGCCGTCGGACGCTTTTCGGGCGGCAGCTTGAGTACGCTTTTACCCTGAATCTGAATGTCGCCACTGTCCGGGTCCAAAAAGCCGCCAATGGAGCGAAGCACGGTTGTTTTACCACAGCCGGAAGGTCCCAGCAGTGTCACCAGCTCTCCCTTCATCACGTCAAGTGAAATGCCTTTGACTCCGTCTCCTGTCTTGAAGCGCTTGGTTAACTCTTGAATGGATAATTGAATGGGCATTAGCTTAGGCTCCTTTTTCAGGATTTTACAAACTCCTCTTTTGACCAATTACGTTATTTCACCTGAAATCCGCCTGCCAGGACATCGGCACTTACAAAACGCTTGGCTGCCAATAGCAGAATGATCGTTGGCAGGGTAAGAATGACCGAGAAAACAGCGCCTGTTGTGCTTGGATAATCAGCAATGATGGAATACATGATGACTGGCATTGTTTTATAGTCCGGCGTTCCGACAAGGAGTGTCCCCTGTGCTTCATCCAGTGAAGCAAGAAAGGTAAAAATGGAGGCGACCACAATGCCGGGCAGCGCCATAGGAAATGTGATTTTCCAGAACACCCGAAATGGTCCGGCTCCAGCATCCCGCGCTGACTCCTCTTGTGCACGATGTACGCTGCGGAAGGCAGAGGATGGAATCCAGGTCATATACATGAGCGTGTTTACCATATGGATAAGCACAATGCCTGCAAAGGTGTTCATCAACCCGAATTGGTAGAATAGTACGGCAATAGACACATACAAACCCATTTTCGGAAAAGCATGCGTAAGTAGGAATGAGAAAAGGAACCACTTACTGAACGGGAAAGAAATTCGTGCAAAGGCATAGGCAGCAGGAATACATACGATAATGGAGCAGACCGTAACGGTAATCGCAATCAGGAAGGATAGAGAAATCGAGCTGAGTACATCATCCTGGGTAAGTACAAACTTCCACCATTCCAGTGACAAGCTCTGCGGGAGCGGTGCAGGATACTGCCATTTTCCCGAAACCGCCAAAAGGAGAAGATTGGTCAGAGGCCCCAGGAAAAAAATGACGAAAATGACAAGCACAATGAATTCCACAATTTTGCGTGTGCCGAGTGAGCGAAGATACCAGTTCATAATTCATCCCTCTCAAGACGTCTAGACGTCCGAATCTCTTTTCTATTTGGATTATAGAGAGGGTTTGTTATCACAAATCGACAAGGAAGATAAGATTATGTAAAGGGGAAGATACCATTTAACACTTCACAGAATAAAAAAAGAGAGAGGCTGCTAACAGCCTCTCTCTTTGAACGTATATCAATAGCTATATTATTCTTGTCCTACAAATAAATCGGAAGCACCTGATTCGTTTGATCGCGATTACGCCCAACCGAGAAAATAGCGATTGGGATACCTGTCAGATCAGACACGCGTTGTACGTAATTGCGTGTAGTCTCAGGCAGTTCCTCCAGCGTTTTCACACCAGTGATGTCTTCGCTCCAACCTGGCATTTCTTCATATACCGCTTCGCACTCCGCCAGCATTTTCAGGCTAGCTGGATAATGCGTAATCACCTCACCGCGGTACTTGTAACCTGTGCAAATTTTCACCGTTTTCAGGCCAGTCAATACGTCCAGTGAGTTCAGGGAAAGACCCGTTAACCCACTGACACGACGGGCATGACGCACAACGACGCTGTCAAACCAGCCCACACGACGAGCACGACCTGTAACCGTACCGTACTCATGACCTGTTTCACGAATGTAATCGCCGACTTCATCGTTCAGCTCAGTTGGGAAGGGGCCATCACCTACACGAGTTGTGTACGATTTAGCTACACCGATGACTTGTTGAATCTTGGATGGTCCCACACCGGAACCAATACATACGCCGCCAGCCGACGGGTTAGAGGACGTAACGTATGGATACGTACCTTGGTCGATATCGAGCATAACGCCTTGGGCACCCTCGAACAGTACCTTTTGATTTGCGTCAATCGCATCATTCAACACGACAGACGTATCGCCTACATAAGGACGGATAAATTCAGCATATTCCAGATACTGTTTCAGTATTGCTTCTACATCCAATGGCTCGCCGCCATATACTTGTTCAATCACTTGATTTTTTTCTTTCGTTTGGTGGCGCAGCTTCTTTTCGAATTCCTCTGCATCCAGCAAATCAGCAATACGAATACCGTTACGTGCAGCTTTATCCATATAAGCAGGGCCAATCCCTTTACGGGTAGTACCAATTTTGTTAGGACCTTTGCGGTCTTCTTCCAGCACATCCAGTGTCATATGGTACGGCATAATCACATGTGCACGGTCACTAATGACCAGATTTTTCGTGGAAAAGCCATTATCATGAATGTAAGTAATTTCTTCAATAAGAGCGGCTGGATTGACTACCATACCGTTGCCAATAACACACTTTTTATCTTCATAAAAAACGCCGGATGGAATCAGGCTCAGCTTGTACTTTTTACCGTCAATGAGAATCGTATGACCAGCATTGTTTCCGCCTTGGTAACGGGCCACCACTTCAGCGCTTTCCGCCAGATAGTCCGTGATTTTACCTTTGCCTTCGTCTCCCCATTGTGTTCCCACAACGACTACAGTTGACATGTTTCATTCCTCCGTGGAGTGCCCACAGACACTCTGATTTTGAGCTGACACACTACGCATATCCGACTTCAACCGCCTGAGCGAGCAGATATGGAGCGTTCTCGGACAGCAGGAAAAAACGTCCGTCGCAGACATTCCGTAGGTTCGGAAAGCCCCGGGCGTAATGATCTCCCCACTGCGTTGAAGCAGCACTATAAGTGTAACAGCACCATTTTTTAAAGTCAAATAAAAAGCGAACATTATATTACATGAAAATAGTATTGTTCGTAATTGAGAGTTTCATTCCTTATATGAAAATACGTGAATTCTATAAAAAAAGACCCTTTCGAGATCGCGAAATCCGCGTCGAAAGAGCCTTTTCTAATGATACTAATATGTTATCCGGCGAACGCATCCGAATGGGCACGCTCGTAATTAGCGAATTTATTATAATTTTTGAGAAAGACCAACTCTACCGTACCGACCGGGCCGTTACGCTGCTTGGCAATGATAATCTCAATAATATTCTTCTTTTCTGTTTCCTGATTATAGTAATCATCCCGGTACAGAAACGCCACGATATCAGCATCCTGCTCGATAGAACCCGATTCCCGCAAGTCACTCATCATCGGCCGCTTGTCTTGACGCTGCTCCACACCCCGACTCAGCTGGGAGAGGGCAATTACAGGCACTTCAAGCTCACGAGCGATTTGTTTCAATGTCCGTGAAATTTCCGATACCTCCTGCTGCCGGTTCTCGCCTGCTTTGCCTCGTCCGTGGATCAGCTGCAAGTAGTCAATTACGATCATACCCAGTCCCTTTTCCGCTTTAAGACGACGGCATTTGGCACGGATATCAGCCACAGTGATGCCGGGTGTATCATCGATATAGATTTCCGCCTCTGACAAGGCTGCAATGCCCATCGTCAGCTTCGCCCAATCGTCGTCACCTTTAAATTCACCTGTCCGCATGACGTTCGCGTCCAGATTGGCCTCGGCGCAAATCATCCGCTGCACGAGCTGAGCGGCCGACATCTCCAGACTGAAGATGGCTACTGTCTCTTTTGCCCGAACTGCAACGTTTTGCGCAATATTCAGAGCGAACGCTGTTTTACCTACGGATGGACGGGCGGCCACAATGATCAAGTCATTGCGCTGGAAACCCGCCGTCATCTTGTCCAAATCAACAAATCCAGACGGAATTCCGGTCGTATTGCCCTTGTTCTGATGCAGCAATTCAACGCGGTCAAACACTTCCATCACGACATCGCGGATGGCAATAAAGCCACTACCTGAGCGTCCGTTGGATATCTCCATAATCTTGCGCTCAGCATCGCTCAGCATACCAGCGACATCCTCGCCACTGCTATAGCCTTCGCTCACAATCTGTGTAGCTGCACGAATCAAGCGACGAAGCATCGCTTTTTCTTCAATGATCTGGGCATAGTAATCCACGTTAGCCGCTGTTGGCACCCCGTGAGCCAGCTTCGCCAGATAACTGACACCGCCGATATCCTCTAGCTGTCCCTTGTCCTGAATTTTCGAGGTCAGCGTAACCAAGTCAATCGGCTGTCCGGATTCACCCAGCTCAATCATTGCTTCGTAAATCATCTGATGAGCCTTATCATAAAAGTCCTCGGTCTGCACCCGCTCCATTGCGGTAATCAGTGCTTCAGACTGGAGCAAAATAGACCCGATAACCGCCTGTTCAGCCTCCAGATTTTGCGGAGGAATCCGATCAAAAAATTCGCCGCCCATAATTATTCTTCAGTCACCTGTACTTTCAGCGTAGCTTTGACCTCAGGATGAAGCTTAACGGTCATTTGAGTCACGCCCAACGTACGAATCGGTTCTTCCAGCTCAATTTTGCGTTTGTCCAGCTTGATGCCAGTTTTAGCTACTGCCTCCGCGATTTGCTTGCTTGTAATCGCGCCGAACAGCCGTCCACCTTCACCAGCCTTCGCCTTGAGCTGAACCGTTGTCTCTTCCAGCTTTTTGCCGAGTGCTTGCGCCTCTTCCTTTTCCTCTTGCTTACGCTTTTCCTCCGCAGCATTCTGATTTTCCAGCGTCTTCATATTTCCTTCTGTCGCTGGACGGGCAACACCACGCGGCAACAGGAAATTCGCTGCATAACCGTCCGAAACTTCCTTAATTTGCCCCTTCTTGCCTTGGCCCTTCATATCTTTAATGAATATCACTTTCATTCAAATAACCCCTCTTCCCCATCAATTTCGGCCAGCACGTCGACCACTCTGCGCTTAGCTTCCTCCAGCGGGCAATCCAGCTGAACCGCTGCATTCGTCAGATGTCCTCCGCCGCCTAGCCGTTCCATGACGACCTGTACGTTCATGCGTCCGAGTGAACGGGCGCTGATCCCCACCAGGCCGTCAGGACGTTCACTGACCACAAAGGAGGCCAGTACATCCGTCATATTGAGTAATGAATCCGCCACCTGAGCAATCAGGAGTTGCGGTATTTTCTGTCCGGGCTCTGTCACCGCAATTGCGATATGCCCATATATCATTTTAGCATGCTTAATAATTTCCGCCTTAGCAATATATTCATCCAGGTCCTCTTTTAACATGCGCTGGATCATAACTGTATCTGCTCCGCTACGCCGTAAAAAGCCGGCTGCCTCAAATGTACGCGAGCCCGTATGCAGGGAAAAATGCTTGGTATCCACCGTAATCCCTGCCAACAGTGATGTTGCCTCCAGCGGTGTCAGTTGGACCTTCTCATGGATATATTGCAGCAGCTCGGTCACCAGCTCACAGGCCGATGACGCATAGGGCTCCAAGTAGATCAGAACCGAATCGTTAATAAATTCCTCACCCCGACGATGATGGTCGACAACCACCACCCGACTGGCCGTCTGCACTAGACGCGGCTCAATCGTCATGGAGGCCTTGTGCGTGTCCACCACGACCAGCAGACTGTGCTCAGTCATCAGCTGGAGCGACTGCTCTGGCGTCAGGAGCGCTTGCGATAACTTCTCATCCTTGTTTACCTGCTCCATCATTCGGTCGATAGACGGATTGGATTTATCCAGCACGATATGTGCCTCTACATTGTAAAGCGCCGCAGCCTTCCACACACCGATGGCCGCTCCCACTGCATCCATGTCCGGTATTTTATGTCCCATGATCAGCACGCGGTCGCTCTCCTGCATCAGATCACGCAATGCATGTGCAATGACTCGGGCACGTACCCTGGTCCGCTTCTCGACAGCATTGGACTTGCCTCCGTAAAAGGACAGGCGTTGTCCCGCCTTCACTGCTGCCTGATCGCCTCCACGTCCAAGTGCCATATCCAGACTGGACTGGGCCAGCTCGCCTAGCTCCTTGATGCTCTCTGCACCGAAGGACAAGCCAATACTCAGTGTCATCGGTACTTTCAAATCCGCCGTCATTTCCCTTACGGTATCCAGAATGACGAATCGACTTTGCTCCAGCTCCTGAAGCGCTTTATGATTTAGCATAATGAGATAACGCTCAGAAGATAATCGACGCAAATAAATATTGTACTGATTAGCCCAGGATGTAATCTCGCTTGACACCTTCGCAATAAGCGCGGTGCGCTGCTGATCGTCCATCCCCTGAGCAGCCTCGTCCATATTATCGAGCATGACGATACCGAGCGCCAACCGCTCGTTTTCATACTGCTTGCGTAGCACCGCCAACTCCGTGACTTCATACAAATATATCAGACGCTCATCGGGCACAATCAGAAACTGATAATGACGCTCATCATGCTGTAGCTCCACCTTCAGCTCACGAGCAGGCTCCTTTGTTTCCTTCTTGGTGCTTAGAGCACCTGCGAGTTGAGGAAACAAATCTTGAAGAGATTCACCAATCAGTGATTGCTCCTCGAACATCTCCCCGGCAAACCGATTGTGCCATTCTACCGTTCGATTTTCACTGTATAAAATGATGCCGAACGGCAATGCACTAATCGCTTCCCCTTCCACCCGCTTGATCCGGAAGGAAAGACCGCTGATATATTGATTCAGTTCCCGACGAAAATCCAATTCCGTCTTCAGCATCAGCCCGCCGAGCAAGAATGACAGCAGCAGTCCTATCACACCCAGTTCCCAGTTGTACATGGAAATACATATGACAAGCACCAGCAGCAGTAAAAACGCCCAGACCGTCTGATAGCCGTGCCAGCGTTTTTGTAGAAATTTAGGCATGACTGTTCACCCTATTTCTTTGATCTTGTAATAGCTTCACGCAGCGGAAAGGCCAAATCAATAATACCTATAATGCGGAGCGGCTGGAACACCAGAACGACGAGCGACAGCAGCAACGCAATCACCGGGCTCATTTTACGGCTATGCGTCCAGAAGTATACAAAACCAATCGTCTGGATAATAAAACATGCATGAATCAGCGGTAGCATACTAATGGAAACCATTTGAATCCAGCTGCTATCGGAAGACCCTGCTATCCATTCAATTACAATTGCCAGCAGATAATACCAGATCAGCGCGCGCGGTAGCCTCCACTCGCGGGCAGGCTTCATTTTGCGTACCGGTACGTCGAGACTGCTCAATGCCGGACGTGCCAAAGCATGCGTAATCACCGCCAATATGAACGAGGTCACGATCAGCACATACGGAATTTTTCCAATCAGCATTGTGCCGAGTTTCTGCGTATCCTCTGCCGTCCAATTCATGTTTGAAAACATCGGATTAGTACTCAAAACCTGCTGTACAATACTTGCCGATATCGCAGCCTGATCACGAAGGTACTGCGAAAGATCAAATCCAAAGGAATACGTAGCGATAAACAGAACAACCAACAACTCGGCTAAAATAATGCCCATTCCGGTCATCAACGCTTGAAAAGCAGGTCCTCCCTTTTTATAAATCCGTCCCATCATGATTGAAGGAATCAGAAAATAAATCGCAGGGAGCAGCGAATACACATCGAGTAGCGCTATAATTAACAGCACCGGTATGACGTGGACCAGAAATCCTTTGAAAGGCAGCGATGAAAACAATACAGCGCCAGGCACAATCAGCAAAAATACGGTAATGATTCTTAATGGTGTCAATAGAGTCAGCAGCAGAAGCAAATAAATGACGCTCCATGCTACAGTTGCCAAGCGGAATTTCAACGTTTTCACCTCTTACGCATATGTTCTTCCAGTGCGGAAATGTCCTGATACCAATCCTCCAGCTGGTGTCCTTCTTTTCTGTGCTTTCTTAGCTTGTCGATGAGTAGATCATCCAATTCACGGTAAGACACTCCAAGGCGCCTCCCCAAAATATAACTGCTCATCACCAAACTCGCCAAACAATCACCGATGCGGGCTGTACTGCCTTCCCACATCGCCTTAAACAGACGGGAGACTTGGTCAAGCACCTCTGTTTTAAGCCATTCAATAACCTTGGCTCGTTTAACTACATCCATTTCTTTAGGCATATGATGAAGAGTCACACCCCTCTGAAAAAGCTTTATTCTCCATTATAGCATATCCTATTCTGAAAATAACTGTTACCCCATAGGATAAATCGTTATTTTCGGACCAGCTTTGCTGCTTATTTTAGCTTGAAGTATTGAGCGATTCCCTGGACACAAATTTTTCACAATACTCAATAATCTGGCTGCGACGTACAATGCCAATAAACCGTTCCATATCATCTACGACGGGTACAAAATTCTGTACCTTCGCCAAATTAATTAAATCCTCCATGTTCGCGTCAATGGATACGGGCTTCATCGTAACCCGCAACGGAACGTCCTTAAGCATGAACTTAGAAGCGTTTTCAAAGGTGATTTTCCCCTCGGACTCTTTCATATGCCACAACAGATCACCTTCTGTAACCGTACCTGTATATCTACCTTCTTTATCCAAAATAGGAACCGCTGTAAAACGGTGATATTCCATCCGTTCCAACGTTTGCCGTAAAGTAGCATCCGCCGTTACACAAGCAACTTCCTGTTTGGGAAGCAAGAAAAAAGCGATATTCATGAGAAACGAATCCCCCTCAAAATCAAATATAAATCCATTGATTATTCACTGAATGTCCTGCTTGTCGGGAAGCCTCAGCGTCTGCGGGGTTGTATCGGAATCTAGCCAGTTGGCAATCATGAGTCTGGCATATTCAAGTTCCTGTTCATTAGCCCGGTCATAATACAGGCCCTTCTTCTTGAACCCTTCCCCCGTAATCGTAAAACTTGAAATTTGTGGATTCCCCTGCGAAATAGCTTGCTTGCCAAGCCCAGTAATAAAAGTAGGTTCCATATCGGTTTTAAAATTGGCTCCCATAATATCGAGCAGCTCCGGGATCTTGGTAATTCCGTTGATATTCAGCAGCTTATCCGCCATAGCGTTCAAAAATATTTGCTGCCGTTTTGTACGGTTGAAGTCACTATCTTCCCGATATCTAACATAATACATGGCTTCTTCACCATTATAAAGCGGCTTGCCCGCCTCAATACGGAACTTGATATGCAGCGGGTTCTTATTCTCAATGGGCTTGTCGATTGGAAGCACAACTCCACCCACTGCATTCACCGCCTCCTGAATACCCTGGAAATTAATCGTAGCATAATAATCGGCCTTATGCTCCATCAACTTCTCTACTGTAGCCATGGACATATCTTCGCCTCCGAACGCATAAGCATGCCCCAACTTATCAAAATCATCCTCGCCATCGCGATTCGGATCATGTCCGGCAATCTGTACGTACGTATCCCTTGGAATGGAAACTAAAAGCACACGCGATTCTGCGGGCCGTACTACCGCATACATAACCGTATCCGAGCGACCACGCGCCTTTTCATTTGGCCTTTGATCTGTACCCAGTAACAGCACCGAAAAGGGTTCCTTACGGTAAGCTACTGTCTCTTGCTGCTGCTGTTCCCCGGATTGTCGCGGCTGATAGGATTTCTCCAGCTTGCTTTCCAACGTCGGTGATACAAACCAATCAAAAGCCACCAGTGTCAGCTGTTTGCGGAACAGGTAGCCTCCCACTGCAATCAAAAATAAAACAATACATGAAATATATAGAGCGGTAAACCTCTTTTTCTTTTTGGGCTTTCCACTGGTCCTTCTCTTATGTCTTCTCTCCATAACAGGTACCTTCCTTCTTTCCGTCACAAATCCCATCTCTTCATTAAACCAAATTGGTCCCACATGAAGCTGAAACTTCCCCTCAAAGCATAAAAGGTCTACTACCTTGTTGTCAAAAGTGTCATGGCGTGGTCAGCTCCTCGAATTCATACCAAAAAAGGCTTCAACCTCACGGTCAAAGCCCCAATTCATGTTTATATTCGTATCCTATGTAGCTTTCAAAATCATTTTTTGCCTTAATGTGGAGCCAGTTTCACCAAATTTTGCAGTCTCACCGGGAAAGAAGTCGACAGGGAAAAACCATAATCGAACAACTTCCGTGTCTGCTCAAAACGCTCTTCCTTGCTCGGTGCACCCAGCACCACAGCAACTAGCCGTCTTCCATGCTGCTCAGCTGTGCCCGTGAAGCAGTATCCAGCATCGCTTGTGTACCCTGCTTTCAGTCCGTCCGTTCCTGCGTAAGAGTACGGTCCAGCCAAAGAAGGCAGCATCCAGTTCGTATTACTAATGTAGATGCCTTTATCCTTCAACTCCATCTGCGTACGACTGGACGTTCTCAAAATCTCCGGGTGTGACGTAATCAAATAGGAGGCCAACTTTGCCGTGTCGCTTGCTGTCATTTTCGTTTCTCCCTGAATATCCTCAGGGTGATTCGGCCCCAGTTCACTCTGACCTGCCCCAGACGCATTGCTAAAGCGACTATCGGATGACAACCCGATTTGGGCAGCTTTCCCATTCATACGCTTCACAAAAGCTGATTCGTTCCCTGCTGAACGCTCCGCTAACGCGACAGCGGCATCATTCGCTGAATACACAACCATACTCTGGAACAATTCGGATACGGTCATCCTTTCACCATACCGGAGGGAGAGATTTACACCGCCCACTGTACTGGCGTAACGGCTAATTCGCACTTCATCATTCCAGCCTAACCGTCCGGCCCGAATATCCTCCAGCACCAATAGCTCAGTCATGAGCTTGGACATATTTGCGGAAGGCATAGGCGTATCACCATTCACATCCATCAGCAATTCCCCAGTATGCATGTCCATCAGCACCGCAGCCTCTGCATCCACATTCGGCTTTCCGATCAACAGGCGGGGCCCAAGCGTAATAAAAATCAATATAATAAGTACCGGGACGACAATAGCCCAACGTAACCAATGTTTTTTCATCATCGTATATAACCTCCATACTTTATTAGACGATGAAAAATCCATTTTGTCTGCAATTTTTCGAAAAAAAGATACAATTTTTTTACCTTTTTTATTCCACGCCAAAATATCCGTCAATTCTGCTTTCAGAATGACGGATATTTTGCTTCCTAATTATTATATTTCAGGCAAAGTGACAGGCTACAAAATGCTGATCGCCCGCATCGCGGTATACCGGAGTCTCTGTTTCACAACGTGCTTCTGCCATAGGACAACGTGTATGAAACTTGCATCCTGAAGGCGGATTAGCCGGAGATGGGATGTCTCCTTTCAACACAATCCGTTGTCTCTTGATCGTGGGATCGGGAATCGGTACAGCCGATAGTAGCGCCTTCGTGTACGGATGAAGCGGGTTACTGAACAGTTCCTCCTTGGAGGAAAGCTCTACCATTGAACCCAGATACATCACACCAATCCGGCTACACAGATGCTCGACTACACTTAGATCATGCGAGATGAACAGATAGGTCAATTGGCGTTCCTGCTGCAAATCACTTAACAAGTTAATGATCTGGGCCTGAATAGACACATCCAGAGCAGATACCGGCTCGTCAGCCACAATAAAATCAGGATTCAAAATCAAAGCCCGTGCAATCCCGATCCGCTGGCGCTGACCGCCAGAGAACTCATGCGGATACCGATCATAATGATACGAGGACAGCCCGCAAATGTTCAGCGTTTCATTGACCTTCTTCCGCAGCTCACTACGATCAATCAACCCGTGATCCAGCAACGCCTCTCCAATGGCTTCACCGACCTTAATTCTCGGATTCAGTGAGCTAAAAGGGTCCTGAAAGACGATTTGCAACTTCGGACGAAGCGCACGGATCTGCTCTTTGTTTAACGCGTGCAAGTCCTCGCCTTTATATCGTACCGATCCCTCTGTCTTATCCATCAATCTGAGAATCGTACGTCCAATCGTACTTTTGCCGCAACCCGATTCTCCTACCAGACCGAAGGATTCACCCTTATGAATGTTAAAGGATACGTCATCGACTGCTTTCACATGTCCGACAGTACGCTGAAAAATTCCGCCTGTGATCGGGAAATACTTTTTCAGCCCTTCCACTTGAATCAAAGGCTCGCTCATATCCGTTGCCCTCCTTCTTTCTCATATAGCCAGCAGGCAACCTTATGACCATTCTCCTTTTCATTCAAGGGAGGAGCCTGATCCTTGCAAATTTGCATACAATGGGCGCACCGATCATGAAAATGACAATTTTCTCCCAGCTCAATCGGGTTTGGAACCTGTCCTGGGATGGAATAGAGTCGATCCATTTTCTGATTAATGACGGGCTTCGCCTTTAATAAGCCTTGAGTATATGGATGTTGCGGATTTTTAAACAGCTCAATGACAGGCGCCTCTTCAATGACGTTTCCAGCATACATAACAACCACATAATCAGCCATTTCTGCCACGACGCCCAAGTCGTGCGTGATGAGCATAATGGACGTTTTAAGCTTATCCTTCAAATCCCGCATTAAATCCAGAATCTGAGCTTGAATCGTAACATCCAGTGCCGTTGTTGGTTCATCCGCAATCAATAGCTTCGGGTTACAGCTTAATGCGATGGCAATCATAATCCGCTGGCGCATACCGCCACTCAATTCATGAGGATAGGAATGAAATATTTCCTCTGAACGTGAAATCCCCACCAAATTAATCAGCTCAATTGCCCGAGCATGTGCTTCTTTTTTACTCATTAATGTGTGCATCAGCAATGGCTCCGTGATCTGTTCCCCAATCGTAAGCACGGGATTCAGAGAAGACATCGGCTCCTGAAAAATAATCGAGATGTCATTGCCGCGAATCTGCTGCATTTGACCTTTATTGAGTTTTAGGAGGTCCTTGCCCTCAAACCAGATTTGTCCGTCTGAGGTGTGGGGAGAATCAATCAACCGCATCATCGTCATCGCTGTTACACTCTTACCGCAGCCTGATTCTCCTACCACACAGAGCGTTTCACCCTCACGAATTTTAAAACTGACGTCATTGACCGCTTTGACAGTTCCGTTAGAGGTATGAAAGTGGGTTTTCAGGTTACGAAATTCAATCAAAGCATTTTCCATAAACGTTCGTCTCCTACTTCTTCATTTTAGGGTCCAGCGCGTCACGCAAACCGTCGCCAATCAGGTTAATCGCTACAACGGTAATGAGAATACACATTCCCGGTGGGACCCATATCCAAGGCCGTTTGCGGAAGTCAATCAGGTTATTCGCAGCTGATATCATGTTTCCCCACGAAGGTGTGGGCGGCACAACGCCAATCCCCAAGTAACTGAGCGCAGATTCTGTAATAATCGCACCCGCTACTCCAAGCGTAGCCGTAACAATAATGGTAGGAATCGTGTTCGGCAGCAAATGTCGGAATATTTTGCGGCGGTCTCTCAAACCTAGCGCTTCCGTCGCCTGCATAAACTCCTGTTCACGCAGCGTAAGAATCTGCCCCCTGACCAGACGGGACAAGCTCGTCCAGCTCAGAATCCCGATAATGAGCATCAGAAAATAAATGCGATTCGACGGATCGACCTTCAAATCCGACAGAACAGCACCTAAAATAATAAGCAGCGGTAATGTAGGGAGTGCCATGAAAATATCCGCAATCCGCATAATAACCGTATCCACGCCTTTACGATAAAACCCTGCCAGCGCACCCAGCGTCGCTCCGATCATAACCGAAATAAACGTGGCGACCAGCCCTACCGTCAAGGAAATACGGCCGGCCAGCATTGTACGCAGCAAAATATCTCTACCAAACTTATCCGTACCGAGCCAGTACTTAGCATTAGGCGATAAATTTTTGTCAGCTAGCTTGTAATCATCTAAATGATAAGGTGAAATCATCGGTCCAAATATACAAATGGTAACCATCAGAATTAATATAACGAGACCAGCCAAAGCCAGACGGTTTTGGTTAAAACGGCGAACGGCGATTCTCCATGGAGACGCTTCAGGACGGATCGCCGCCTTTTGATTCGTTTCAATCGTGACTGTTTCTGCGGACAATAGTATCCCTCCTACTTCAAGCGAATTCTTGGATCTGCCATGCCATACAATACATCAGAGAGCAAATTACCGATAAGCGTAAGTACCGCTAGGAAAATCGTGAAGCCCAACATAAACGGATAATCCCGCATACTGATCGACTCCAAATAGACCTGACCCACACCCGGCCACACAAATACCTTCTCCAGAATCATCGCTCCACCAAATAAGGCCGGAAGCTCGAAGCCGAGTAGTGTGATGGCTGGAATCAGTGCATTGCGCAGTGCGTGCTTGAAAATAACCGTACGTTCCTTCAGGCCTTTGGCGCGTGCGGTACGAATATAATCCTGACGAATGACCTCCAACATGCCTGTACGGAAATACCGAGTCAGACTTCCTGTGCTCAGCATCGTAAGTACGAGTGTCGGCAGGAACATATGCTTGAGGACATCTACCATATAAGCCCATGAACCTGGCTCCATCCCTGCTGTGGTCATGCCCCCAACCGGGAGAATTCCCCACTCCAGGGCAAATATTTTGATGACCAATAGACCAATAAAAAATGAAGGCAGCGACATACATAAGAAAATGAATAATGTGACAAACTTATCGAATAACGAATATTGAAACTTGGCTGAAAATACTCCTGCAATAACCGCAATCAACCAGCTAAATATAAGACTAAAAAAAGCGATAATAAATGAGTTCCATACATAATTGCCAATGACCTTCGTTACCGGCTGCTTATGCTGTAATGAATCACCCATATTCCCCTTTAACATATTACCGGCCCATATAAAATAGCGTTGGTATTCCGGTTTATCCAGCCCGTAGATATGTCGTAGCTGCTGCGCCTTTTCGGCCGTCATATTCGGGTTCTGCTTGGCTGTAATATAATCACCCGGCACCATGGCTGAAATCGCAAATACGATAATGGATATGCCAATAAGTGTGGGGATGAGTTGCAGCAGTCTTCGAATAATGTACTGCTTCATATTCATTCCTCCAGACGAATAAAGTGATATGCCCAGCTCGTGAGAGCTGAGCATACGGTTGGCAACCCTTATTGAGCGATCTGAGCGTTATGCAGAGTGAACTCAAAATCTTTGTATGGTGTAATTTCCAAGCCGGTTACACGTCCATTAACTGGCCACATATCTCTGCGTTGGTACATAAAAATAGTTGGCAGATCCTTGTTCAACTCTTGATAGAGCTGTTTGTAAATCTGTTTGCGTTTCTCTTGATCCAGCTCATGCTTACCAGCAAGCGTTAGTTCATCGACCTTCTTATTGGAATAGCCGATATCATTTTGTGCACCATTCGTAATAAAAGTCGTTGTATCCGGGTCTGGAGTTAAGCCCCAAGCCGCAAAGAACATATCAAACTTGCCTGTGTCCTTTTTATCCATAATGGCGTTAAAATCTAAAGTTTCGGAAGTCAGCTTGATGCCTAGCTCCTTATAGTTATTGGACATGATCGGCAGTAAGGCCTCTACTACTGGATTATCAGCGGTCGCAGAGAAGTTGATGGTCAGCTTTTCTCCATCCTTTTCACGAATTCCGTCAGCACCAACCTTCCAGCCTGCCTCATCCAGCAAAGCCTTCGCCTTAGCTGTATCAAATTCATATTTGTTGATACCTTCATCCGTATAAGACCAAGATTCTGTAGATTGTGGAATGTTAATAACATTCGCATATGGACCATATACACCCTGCACAATCTCCTTGCGGTTTAAGCCAATCGTTAGAGCCTGACGTACTTTAGGGTCCTGAAATTTCTTTTCCTTGTGATTAAACGCTATATATCCATAGCCATTTGTCGGCATAATATTCACGTCCAAGAAGCCTAGAGCCTTTAATTCCTCTACATTGTCTTCCGTAACTGTGATGTTGTCCATGTCCGTTTCGCCCGTTTGCAGCATAGACAGGTTCGTTTCTTCTGTTGTTGTTTTGAAAATAACCGATTTCACCTTAGGTGCGCCTTTAAAGTAGTTTGGATTCGCATCCAATACGACTTGTTGACCTGGGGAGAAGCTCTTCAGTACATACTGACCAGAGCCGATCGGCTTATTATTAAGCGCCTTGATGCTGTCCAGGTTACCCTTTTTGAACCCTTTTCCGTAATAAGCTTCTGGCATAAAGTATTGCTCACCCAGAAAATCCTTCGTATACGCTGTTGCTTCTGTAACGGTGACCTCTACTGTATTATCATCAATGACCTTGATCCCCGAGATATCATTTGCTTTGCCATCGTGATATTCTTTACCGCCTTTAATCTTAAAAGACAATACATCGGTTTCTCCATCATAATTCGGATCATGCAGCACCTTAAGAACAAAAGCATAATCCTTTACGGTTACTGGAGTACCGTCACTATACTTCACACCTGGTTTCAGATGGAATGTGTATTTTAGACCATCCGGCGATACATCAACCTTTTCAGCCAAACTATTTTCATATGTACCATCCGCCTTCACCTGTAAGAAGGAATCAAATACTGTTCTGACTACATATAAATCGTAAGTCGTTTGCCAGAATAGCGGGTTGAATACCCCTTTAGGTGATGTCATACCTACTACAATGTTATCTTTCCGATTAGTCGCTCCCGGAGGGTTTTGCGACAGATCAGTTGCTTTAATAACGCCCTCCGTAACAGGTGCACTTGCTTCATTTCCCTCTGTTTTATTGCCCGCATTGCCTTGCTGTGGCTGTGCCTCATTGGCACCTCCGCTACATCCTGCAAACAGAACACCAACGATCGTAAGCATCATAAGCAAAGAAACCCATTTCTTCGTCTGCATCATCCTGTTAATCCCCCTTAGTCGGTTCTTTATTTAACAGCCTGTCTCATTCCTGCGGTGATTCGTTAAAGCTTGAGGTTTGAAAATGAAGTTTGCACATCCTCCTTACTGTCTTTAATAGCGTAAACACGTGTTTTAGACCTCTGGTCAATTTTGTGCGTTAACAACCATTACATTTTTATTAAGGTTTATCTTAAGTGTAAAATAATATCACGTCAATATCTTTTTTTATGTAATATAAAAATGCAAAATATCTATTTATGTAAACTTTATGAATTTTACTTGTGGAAAATGACAAAAAACAAGATTACATGTAATATAAAATAACATTCCGGAAGGCCGAAATGTTTACTCTGGCGAGTCGAGGAGCTTGCAATTTCACAAGCCATTAAAAGGTATGCTATGGTTTATGGGTAAACATGGATTGTATTATTAGTAAGTTACAATAGATGGCACTTGTTGTCAATATAAAAGATCACAAAAAAAAGACATTCCCGGGATCGGGAACGTCTCTTTTTTCCGCCCACTACTATTCAGTAGTGTAAGGAAGCAATGCGATTTGACGGGAACGTTTAACAGCGATTGTCAACATACGTTGATATTTCGCGCTTGTTCCAGTCACACGACGAGGAAGAATTTTTCCACGTTCGCTGATGAATTTTTTAAGCAGGTCTGTATCTTTATAGTCAATGTGAGTAATTTTGTTCACAGTGAAGAAACATACTTTACGACGTTTGTTGCGACCACCACGACGAGCTGGTCTTTTGTTATCGTCTCCGCCTTCTCTTTGTCTGAAGCCCATTCTTTGTCAGTCCTTTCCCAATTAAAATGGTAAATCATCATCCGAAATATCGATCGGTTTTCCGTCATCGGAAAAAGGATCCTGATTGTTTCGCGAGTTATTATTCCCGCGTCCACTATTGCTGTTACCGCCTCCGAAAGGAGACTCCTCACGCGCAGCTCCACCGCTATTGCCGCCACCGTTACCGCCATCGCGGTTAGATTCCAAGAAACGCACATTATCAGCTACAATTTCAGTCACGTATACACGTTTTCCTTCATTGTTCTCATAATTACGCACCTGGACACGGCCTTCAACAGCCGTTAAACGACCTTTGCGAAGATAGTTAGCGCATGTTTCAGCAAGCTGACGCCAGGTTACGATCGGCAAGAAATCCGCTTCCCGTTCGCCGCCTTGACTCGTAAACGGACGGTCTACAGCCAGGGTGAACTGGGTTACTGCTACACCAGACGGTGTATAGCGCAGCTCTGGATCTTTGGTCAAACGACCGATCAGAATGACACGGTTCAACAATCCAATCCCCTCCTTTGAGCGTTGTTCATTACATAATCACGTACAATAATTAAGCTACGTCGTTCGTAATGAGATAACGAATTACTTCGTCAGAAATTTTCATGATACGCTCAAGCTCAGTAACAACAGCAGGTTCTGCTGTGAAGTTTACCAGAACGAAAGAACCATCACGGAATTTCTTGATCTCATACGCAAGACGGCGTTTAGTTACATCGTGACTCGTAATTTCGCCACCGCCGTTAGAGATGATACCTTGGAATTTATCGACTGTCGCTTGAACAGCTTCTTGTTCAATGTCAGGACGAATAATATACATCGCTTCATATTTGCGCATTCTTTACACCTCCTTATGGACATAAGGCCCTCAATCTCAGTTGAGAGCAAGGAACGAGCCTAAGCTCGCACTAAAACAGTTTACCAAATCGAGCAACTGAATGCAACCTACAAATTCAATACACAAGCCTAAAACGGCTAAATACACTGCATATCATTAGCTTTATACAATTTTATAGAACATTAAAAATTTCGCATATATAAAGGAAATCATTTGATTCACTCACTATCTGTATCCCCCATTTCGCATGTTTCTGTTCAAGACAGCGCACAATAACCGTTGCAGTTCAAATTCATTTATCTAAGGAGGCACCACCGTATGGGTGAAAAGACTGAGTTCGAACCAGGGGATAAGGTCCCAAACGACGGCGTATACATGGAGGTCGGAGAAAAGAGCTTCCATACTGAAATCCAAAACCCACAGCAAGTAACGCTGGAAAGAGGCGATTCTTTTCCCGAGACTGCCAACCATAATCGCAAATGGAAGAAAAAAACGAAAGCTCGTGTCCACTAATGTATATTTCCTCGGAATCCTGGCCATATTATGATTAGGCGATACAACAGAGAGGTGTGGTTCCGTTGGATGACGTAGCCGGACAAACTGTTAGGAGATCCATTCCGGGCATTAGAAGCGTTAGGTTTGTGTAAAAGGACACTGTCTTTTCAACACGGTATTGCTTGTCAGTACACCGAGTTTCATGATGTGATTGGACAGATCGTATCCTGTTAAAAATGTATCGCCTACGATGGAGGACCTTTGTGGTCCTCCTTTGTTGCATTATCGGACTTTTTGCATATCCTGGTAAAATGCAGATTAATTCAGCTCCTTCTGCTAGAATATATCCAAGTACAAAGACCTACTATCTACGGAGGTTTAAAGATGAGCTATTCTCGAATATTAAAGTGGATATCAGGTATATTCGAATTGGTGCTTGCCGTACCGATTGTGGGGGGAGCTATTGTCATGGGGACCGGCTACTCGGCTCTGGGATTTATGCTTGTCCTTCACGCAGTAACACTTATCCTGTCGTTACGCAATCAGGAGGCGATCTACGGCTCCGTATGGGGAGTACTCACTTCTTTGCTGGCCTGGATACCCTTTGTAGGCTGGGCTCTCCATTTGATTGCAGCGATCCTTCTGATGATCTCTGGCTCAAAAAAAACAAAACGCTATCATTACCCGCCTAACCAGCTATAACAAAAGAGTGCTCCTAACGGCAATAATTTCTCTGCTGTCAGGAGCATTTTTTTGCTATAACGCCTTATTCATCCCCCAATAGATTTGTAATCGTTTCTTCCATCTTACCCTCATGGTTTATCTTAGTGCTTTTCACTTTATCACAGTCTGTTGACCTTTTATTCCACAAACAAAAAATCCCCTACGTCACAGACGTAAGAGATTGGTTTATTTAATGAAGTTAGTGGCGGAAAGAGTGGGAGTCGAACCCACGCACGCCTTGCGACGCCTAACTGATTTCGAGTCAGCCCCCTTAGACCTCTTGGGTACCTTTCCGCAGCAAGGATAATTATATCATCATTGCAACTGTGACGCAAGCTGATTCTGGTTCATCACCATTCATCTTTCTTGGCTCAATTTGCTTCTGTGTTTTGCTCGTCGGCATTAGCCTTTGATCGCAGCACTTTCTTCATATTCTTTTCGAACTTGGCACGCGGAATCAGCACACTATGCTGGCAACCGACACATTTGATTCGAATATCCATCCCCATGCGGATAATTTCCATTTCATTCGTTCCACACGGATGAGGCTTCTTCATCTGTACAATGTCCCCTAGTTCAAATGACTTACGCTCCACCCTTCTCTCCCCCTTTTCTTCCTTGTTCATCTTCTTTTTCTAGGGTTATCGCTGTCTCCAAAGCGGCCTGACGATGTTCCTCATCCTCTAGGGCCCTCTTGATGTTATTCTGAATATCACGCTCTACCACGGCCCCTGTATTCGGCATACATTCTGCCACAACACGCACAATATACTCTGAGGTAGTCATGGACTGAACCCCTAACACATCCGGTATATTAAGTATCTGTACATTGGACTCTTCAATACCTTGGATTGCCTGTTTTACCAAACCAACTGCTTCCTCCAGGCTACGCTCGGCCTTCATTGGCACATCCACTACCGCTAACGCGTTGGACATAGAGAAGTTCGTTACCGTTGTAATTGAGCCGTTTGGTAAAATGTACACCTCACCTTTCCAGCTCACCAGTCTGGTTGTACGCAGCCCGATCATTTCCACTGTACCCTTGAAAGTACCTGTCTGAATGACATCTCCTACGGCAAATTGATCTTCAAAAATAATAAAGAATCCGGTAATTACATCCTTAACCAAACTCTGTGCCCCAAAACCAACAGCCAATCCAAGCACTCCAGCTCCAGCAATCAGAGGGCCGAGATTAATACCCATTTGCGATAGCACCAGCATAATCAAAATGAAATTAAATACAATATTGGTTACATTTTTCAGAAGTTCCCCAACAGTCGTTAACCGTCTTGTATTCAATCGGAACCTGCCGTTATCTCCCTTTTGTTGCATCGACTTATCTATAATTTTATTAATAACTCGAATAAAGATACGTGTGATGATAAAAATAATCGCTATTTTCAAAATCACAAACAAAAAGGTCGACCACATCGTACTATCAGTGAGCCATTTCCATACAGCATCCTTCCATTGAATCGCATCTTTCACTACGTCATCCGTACCTACATTACCGGCCAACCAATGTATTAAGGTCATGCTGTACTCCTCCTTAAACAAGGGAACTACTCTTCCTGCTTCCCGAATTCTATTCCTACTATATAAGCTTATCTACTGACTTCAAACATATGGCTATGAATAATCTACTTCCTTCGAGTATAAAAGCACAAGTTTATCCATATACTAGCTACTATCTTGAGCATAAATGTTACCCGCAGGCTAATTGTTATTCTCCAAGGTACAGCGAGCGTAACCCGCACACTCCATTACAGAGCGAAAGGAAGATTCCATGACTCATCCATCTGACTTCATTCCGGGGCAAGAACCCCTAAGCTTAAAAATATCACACACAGACCCCGGGATCCAATCAGCCATCATCCATCGTCTGCTGTTCCATCTGCACCAGGCACCGAGTCTGCAAAATATCGTCATTATTTGCATCGGCACCGACCGTTCTACTGGAGATTGCCTGGGTCCGCTCGTAGGTACGCATTTAGCACGCTACAAAAGCCCTCTGTTTAACCTATACGGTACATTAGAGGAGCCTGTACATGCCATGAACCTGCAAACGACGCTAAACAGTATACAAGACCGGTATGAACAGCCTTATATCATTGGTATAGATGCATGTCTTGGACAAACCTCCAGTGTTGGATGCATTCAGGTTTCAGAAGGCCCTCTCAAGCCAGGAGCAGGTGTGAATAAAGAACTACCGCCGGTCGGCGATATCCATTTGACTGGTATCGTTAACGTCGGCGGCTTCATGGAATACTTCGTGCTACAAAATACAAGACTAAATTTGGTAATGAAATTATCAGATATCATTGCTGGTAGCCTATACTCCGCGATTAAGGAGTGGCATTACCGTTCTGTCCTGCTTGCTGCGCAAGAGTAACGGCTTCTTTTTCTTCAGGTGATAAGGAATAGGTGGATTGTCCCGCTTCTAGAGGCTTGGCATACACATATGAACCATCTCGGTTATAAATGCCGGTTAATACCATACCATCCTGATTGTCGTCTACAATAGCCAGAGAGAAGCTTAAATCACTTCCTCTCTCACCAAAGGCATTATAGCGTTTAATGCCTATATGTCCCTTCAAGCCAGTCAGTTTGCTGCGTAGTGATTTCATACTTGCACGATGGGTTTCCTGCTCATCCTCAATCGAATCCATCTGTACCTTCAAATCAATCAGCAGCGTTTCCAAATTCTCGACACCGCTGCCTGCCATCATGGTTTCATACTTTCGCCGCATCTTCTTCAGCTTTGCACCCTGCACGATAATAACAATCAACAGGATGAGCAAAATAAGCACGATCCCTGCAACGATTCCGGCAAGCTGTTCCATGATTAGTCCATTCAATTCAGCCATATGCTTGCTTCTACTCCTCTACCTCAAAAATCATGTACCTGCATACTTATATTTTATACGTTTGAGAACAGCGAAACAAATAACACAAGGCTATTAGTTTATCCATCAAAACCATTCTAATTCCTGCAATTCCAGACAAAGCAAAGACATATCTCACTTTCCATTTTGCTCAAGGAGACATGTCCATATTTCAACAAACTACTGTAATAGCTCCAGTAATCTTTCCAAATCCTGCTGGCTGTAATAATTCAATTCAATTTTGCCTTTATCCTTATTGTGCTTGATCTTTACAGTTGTTTTAAAGCGTTCACGCAGGGACTCTTCCATATGGTCAATATAGGGGTCCTTTTTTCGTACCTTTGCTTTGGCTTTCGCCTCACCAGGTTTATGATCCAACTGCTGTACAGCTTCCTCCAGTTCGCGAACACTCCACTGCTGTTCAATACATTGCTGTGCTAACTGTTTTACCATGTCTGGATCTTTGAGCCCAACAATAGCTCTAGCGTGTCCCATAGACAATGTTCCACGTGAAACATGATCTTTAACTTCTTCAGGCAATGCGAGCAAACGAAGGAAATTGGCAATATGAGAACGTGATTTTCCCACTTTCATGGACAACTCTTCCTGAGTTAAAGAAAATTGATCCATCAATCCCTGATAAGCCACTGCCACTTCCATTGCATTCAAATTCTCACGCTGCAAATTCTCAATCAGGGCAATCTCCATCACTTGCTGATCCGTAAAATTGCGAACAACTACAGGTATAGTCGGATTCCCACAAAATTGAGACGCCCGAAATCGCCTTTCCCCGGCTATGATTTCATATCCTCGCAATACACTACGTGCAATAATAGGTTGGATAACACCGTGTTGACGAATGGATTCGGCTAATTCTTTAATGGACTCTTCATCAAACGTTTTTCGAGGCTGGTACGGGTTTGCACGCAACTGGCTGAGCGGAATGTCAACAACCTTATCTTCTTCATTGACCATAAGGGAGGGAATGAGTGCATCAAGTCCTTTTCCCAACCGTTTACTCATAAGATACCACTTCCTTTGCCAACTCAATATATACCTCTGCCCCACGGGAACGGGGATCATACGTAATAATGGACTGGCCATGTGATGGTGCTTCGCTGAGTCTCACATTGCGTGGAATAATCGTCTGATAAACCTTGCTTTGAAAATACTTTTTCACTTCTTCAATCACCTGAATACCCAAGTTCGTGCGGGCATCAAACATGGTTAACAACACACCTTCAATTTGCAGTGAGGTGTTCAGGTGTTTTTGCACTAATCGCACGGTATTCAACAACTGACTTAATCCTTCTAATGCGTAATATTCACACTGGATTGGAATAATGACTGAATCGGAAGCCGTCAATGAATTAAGCGTCAAAATACCCAGCGATGGCGGGCAATCAATTAATATATAATCATAATTATGCTTAACGAGTTGAAGCGATCTTTTTAATCTCAATTCGCGAGAAATGGTCGGCACCAGTTCAATTTCCGCGCCTGCTAACTGAATGGTTGCCGGAATAATATCTAATCCCTCAACCTGTGTACTCATAATAGCTTCGCTAGGATCAACCTCGTTAATGAGTACATCATAAATGCAATTTGCCACGTCCGCCTTATTGATACCCACACCGCTGGTTGTATTACCTTGCGGGTCGATATCCACGAGCAATACCCTTTTGCCGAGGGAAGCAAGTCCGGCGCCCAAATTAACGGAAGTAGTTGTTTTGCCTACTCCGCCCTTTTGATTGGCTACGGCTATTATTTTTGACACTTCATTCACCTCATAATTTAATCGGAATCCTGCTACACTCCATAGCTACAAAACATTCTATGGAGACGTTACTTAGTCCTTAACTTACGGATAACGGCAATTTCAGAATAGAATTGAGTATGCTGCGGTTTTATTCGGCGTTAGACAGAAAAAGCGGCAATTGCTGCCGCCTGTACGCTTCATCCCTTACTTACGTTTGGGAATTTGAATGACAATCTCATAGTGATCCTCATGATCAGATTCCTTGGTCTTGATATCCAAGCCTGAGCCAGACACCATATCAATGGATTGACGAATCGTATTCAGCGCAAGCCGGACATCCTTGGTAAAGGAAATCCGCTTCGATTTCTTATTGGTGGATACTTGTTTATAAAAGGCAACTCGTGCCTCTGTCTGCTTCACATTGAGTTCCTTGGAAATGACTTCATCTAAAACCTTGTACTGTAGTTCTTCAGTCTCTAATGACAATAATGCACGAGCATGACGCTCGGACACCTTCCGTTCCATTAGAGCCTCTTTCACTCTCTCCGGCAGATGAAGCAGCCGTATCTTGTTAGCAATAGTGGATTGGCTTTTGCCAAGTCGTTGAGCGAGGCTTTCCTGGGTGAGCTGATGTAGATCAATCAGCTTTTGGTAAGCTACAGCCTCTTCAATCGCAGTTAACCCTTCCCGTTGAAGATTTTCAATCAACGCGATGGATGCAGCTTGTGAATCATTAAACTCACGAACAATGGCTGGAATAGTTTCCATACCCAGCTTGGTGACAGCTCTCCAACGACGTTCCCCTGCTATAATCTCATATTGTCCATTACGGAAACGAACGACAATCGGTTGAATTACACCATGCGTCTTAATGGTCTGGCATAGCTCATCAATCTTCTCGTCGTCAAATATGGTACGGGGCTGATAAGGACTGCTGACAATATCCCGAACTGGAATTTGTTTTATTTCGTCCCCAGTAGATCGCTCCGTCAAACCAAATAGCTTGGAAAATTGTTCTTTCATTCCGTATAATACCACCTAATTTCATAATAGCACCATACTAACAGCGCTTCGTGAAAAACAGTTCCTTACGCGGATCGTAGACCCTTTTATATGAAACAGCGCCGTAAGCGGGTACACTCCACGTACACCCCTGACATTTGTTGTCCCACTGCCCTATATGTATATCTGAATTCATGGGTACGGGAGCAGTCAACTTACATTAAAACGATTATCTCTATTCTATCACTTTTCCAGCCATAATCCTATCGTCTCTATCAGCTTTTCGGAAGGATCAGATAATAAATTATGCATCCTCTTTGACAACTATCTATCCATCTTCTTCCCCCATGTAAACAAGAACGCATGTTAGCAAAGTGTCTTTTATGTAAAGAGTCTGTCAGCCATAAAAAAAGTGAATGTTTCACGTGAAACATTCACTTTCTTTCAAACAATTACACTAACGGCGTCTTCAAAGGAGTACCCGGCTTACGTGGATATTTCCGTGGTGTAGCCGCTCTTTTTTCAATAATAATCATATGTCTGGCTGCATCTTCAACAGGTAGCTGGAAAGCCTGAACATGTTTGATTTTTCCCTTTAGCTCTTTCAAACTGTAGGAAGCTTCCTTGATTTCCTCCGTAGGATCACTACCCTTCATCGCGGCAAAGTGTCCCCCTTCACGGACAAACGGCAAACAAAATTCATTCAATACGGTGAGACGAGCAACCGCTCTGGCTGTCACTAGATCATAGCTATCGCGGTATCCTGGTTTACGCCCCAATTCCTCTGCCCTGCTGTGAATCAGTTCAACATTTTCCAAACCCAACTGCTCTACTACATGGGCCAAGAATTGTATACGTTTGTTCAATGAATCTACAATAGTCAACTGAATCTGCGGAAAGCATATTTTCAAAGGAATGCCTGGAAAACCTGCACCTGATCCAATATCAGCCAAGCTTCCCACATCATTTAACGGAACATAAAAGGCCAGGGAAAGAGAATCATAAAAATGCTTGGTGTACACTGCATCGCGCTCAGTAATACCCGTCAGGTTCATTTTTTCATTCCACTCAACCAGCACACGGTAATATGTTTCAAACTGCTCTAACTGACTGTCATTAATTACAATACTATGCTCTGCCAGCCGCTGCTTAAATTGCTGTTGTATCGCGTCCATTATGATCCCCTTGCTGCCGTTACGCGGTTATAATGCTCCAGATAAACCAGCAAAATGGAAATATCCGCAGGAGTTACACCCGAAATACGGGATGCTTGGCCAATCGACATCGGACGGATCTTTTCAAGCTTCTGCTTGGCTTCAATGGCCAGTCCTTGAACTTCATTGTATACAATATCCTCTGGGAGCTTCTTCTTCTCCATCTTTTGCAGACGCTCCACATGCATCAATTGCTTCTCAATGTAGCCCGCATACTTAATCTGGATTTCCACCTGCTCCTGTTCTTCCTCAGTAAGAGCTATAGGTGAAGGTGAGATTTGTGCTACTTGCGCATAACTGATCTCTGGTCGACGTAGCACCGTTAACAAATTACTGCCATCCTGTATTGGTGCAGATCCGCCTTGCTCCAGCATCTCATTTATATCAACCGGACGAACCTTCGCCAAGCGCAAACGCTCAATCTCTTGCTCTACCTTTTGCTTTTTATCCAAAAAGCGCTCGTATCGTTCATCCGTAATTAGGCCAATATCATGCCCGATCGGAGTCAATCGCAGGTCCGCATTATCATGACGCAATAACAGACGGTATTCTGCACGCGACGTCAGCAGACGATAAGGCTCATTCGTCCCCTTCGTCACCAAATCATCGATCAGAACCCCAATGTAGCCTTGCGAACGGTCCAATACGACGGGTTCTTTGCCCTGCACCTTACGAGCTGCGTTAATCCCTGCCATAATTCCTTGGCCCGCAGCTTCTTCATAACCAGAGGTACCGTTAATTTGACCTGCTGTGAACAAGCCAGGAACTTTCTTCGTTTCCAAAGTAGGCCATAACTGCGTAGGTACCATTGCATCATATTCAATAGCATAGCCATTGCGCATCATCTCTACCTTTTCCATCCCCGGAATCGAACGCAGCACAGCTAATTGCACATCCTCTGGTAAGCTGGTCGACAAGCCTTGAACATAGTATTCAGATGTGTTTTTACCTTCAGGCTCCAAAAAGATTTGGTGCTTAGGCTTATCACTGAAACGTACCACTTTATCTTCAATAGATGGGCAATAACGTGGTCCCGTTCCTTCAATCAGACCAGAGAACATGGGTGCACGGTGCAAGTTATCATTAATAATCTGATGCGTTTCTACTGAAGTATATGTCAGCCAGCAAGGAAGCTGTTCATTATCCGAAGACTTCGTTTCATAGGAAAAGAACTTCGGTTGATCATCACCCGGTTGTATTTCCGTTTTGCTAAAATCAATCGTGTCCTTGTGTACACGTGGTGGCGTTCCTGTCTTAAATCGAACCAGATCAAAACCCAGTTCTCTCAAATGCTCAGACAATCTCAACGAAGGCTGTTGATTGTTCGGACCACTCTCATACATCAGCTCGCCCATAATGATTTTTCCCCGCAGATAAGTGCCTGTGGTTAGGACAACTGCCTTACTTCGATACTCTGTGCCCGTCTTCGTAATTACACCTACGCAATGGCCGTCTTCCATAATCAGCTCTTCCACCATACCTTGGCGTAAGGTTAGATTCGGTTCCTTTTCCATCGTTTCCTTCATCGCATGCTGATAAGAAAACTTGTCTGCTTGTGCACGCAATGCATGAACCGCCGGACCCTTACCAGTATTTAACATTCTCATTTGGATAAATGTCTTATCAATATTCCGACCCATTTCGCCGCCCAGTGCATCAATTTCTCGCACCACATGCCCTTTTGCAGGACCGCCAATAGACGGGTTGCAGGGCATGAACGCGACCATATCCAGGTTAATTGTGATCATCAATGTGCGGCAGCCCATCCGTGCTGCTGCCAAGGCTGATTCTACGCCCGCATGGCCCGCGCCTACGACAATTACGTCATAGTCGCCTCCTTGGTAACCCATACCTTTCTTACCTCCTTATACATTCCGGTCTTCACGCCGAATATGCTCTTGTATATCTATAACGATAGCAGGCTTATATCAGCCATGCTTGAATGTTCTATTTGCCCAGACAAAATTGTGAAAATATTTGATCTATCAACGCATCATGCGCAGTATCGCCTACAATCTCGCCCAAATGCTCCCATGCCAGCCTTACATCAATCTGGATCATGTCGATCGGAACAAATTGATCAGCGGCTTCATAGGCATCTACCAGCGATTGGCGCGCCTTCTTCAACAAAGCAATATGCCGTACGTTGCTGACATATGTCATATCCGCTGATTCCAGCTTGCCGCTAAAGAATAACTTGGATATCGCCTGCTCCAGTCGGTCCGCTCCCTCATTTTCCTTCACAGACATCGGTACGATAAGCTCTTCGGGAACATAACGCAGCAACAAATCCCGGTCTACTTGGGCCGGTAAGTCCATTTTATTCATAATGACAATCGCTTGTCTACCGCGGATTTGTTCCATTAATGCCATTTCATCCTCATGCAGTGGTTCGTTGGCGTTAATGACGATGAGCAGCAGATCCGCTTCACTAACCGCCGTTCTCGAACGTTCTACTCCGATCCGTTCCACTACATCCATCGTTTCACGAATCCCTGCTGTATCCAGCAACTTGAGCGGAATACTATTAAGCGTCACATATTCCTCAATAACGTCACGAGTTGTGCCCGGAATATCGGTCACAATGGCCCGCTCGCCCTGAGCCAATGTGTTCAGCAGTGACGATTTGCCCACATTTGGCCTTCCAACAATCGCTGTGGTCAGCCCTTCGCGCAAAATCTTTCCCTGCTCCGCCGTATGCAGCAGCCGATCAATTTCCGTCATAACCTGACTGCTTTTATCCTTGATTAAGTCAGATGTAAAAGATTCAACATCATGCTCAGGATAATCAATGTTCACTTCAATATGAGCAAGTGTCTCCACCAAGACATGACGCAGACGACGAATATTCTGGGACAGTTGTCCATCTACCTGCTTCAAAGCCACCGAAAAAGCTTTATCTGATTTGGAGCGGATTAAGTCAATGACGCCCTCTGCCTGACTCAGATCAATACGACCATTCAGAAAAGCACGTTTCGTAAATTCACCTGGCTCAGCCAGACGTATATTTTGCAGTAATAGTAAATCCATCACCCGTTTGACGGCTACGACCCCGCCATGAGTGCTGATTTCTACGACATCTTCTGTCGTAAAAGAGCGTGGCGCCCGCATCACTGTAACTAAAACTTCCTCCACCTTTTCCTGGCTTTGAGGATCTATAATATGTCCATAATGTACTGTGTGAGTTGGAGCCTTGCTTAGAGGTGTTTTACTACGGAACAAAGCCTCCACTTCTGTGACCGCTTCTGGACCGCTGACTCGTACAACCGCAATGCCGCCCTCGCCGACAGCCGTTGCAATGGCAGCTATAGTATCACTCAGCATAAAGTTTCTACCTCCTATCAAGTAGAAACGACATTGCCGTCCTTCATCAAGGACGGCAGCCGTTTCAGCGAGAATTATAAGAAAAAAAGCAATGACTTCTGCATCTTGCAGAGAGCCATTGCGTCGGATTATTTTTTAGCAATGATGACGCGCCGATTGGGCTCGTCCCCCTTGCTGTATGTTCTAACCAGCGCATGCTGTTGGAGCTTGGCATGAATCAGCTTCCGCTCCTGTGACGGCATTGGCTCCAGTACCACTTCCTTGCCATAACGAATAGCCTGGTTCGCCAACCGATCTGCCAAATCTTCCAGCGTTTTTTGCCGACGTGCACGGAATTGCTCGGCATCCAGCACAATTCGGATGAACTTGTCAGAATGACGGTTGGCAACGATATTCGTCAGGTACTGCAATGCATCCAACGTCTGTCCTCTGCGGCCGATCAACATACCGAGCGACGGACCGGAGATATCCAGTGTACTTTCATCCTTGCGGTGGCGGACATCGACTTTAACGTCCAGTCCCATTCCTGCTGCTGTTTCACGGATAAAACGCACCGCCTCTTCATAAGGATCTATATGTCCCGAGGGTGCTTCCGTGTTCATCTGTGCTTCCTGTGCAACAGGCCTAGTTTCTTCTGATAAAGCCTGTCCCACGCTAGAAGGTGCTTGAGCCGATATATGAAGTTCAGCCGCGTGTGTGGTTTCAGGAGACGGCTCAGAGAGCAGCGTAAGCTCCACCTTCGCCTTCTTGACCCCGAGCCACCCCAGGAATCCTTTTGACGGCTGTTCCAACACGCTTACGGTTACCCGTTCACGGCTTACTCCCAGCTGGGAGAGTCCTTGTCTTACAGCATCTTCAACGGTTTTTCCTGATGTCACGACTTTGGTCATCTCGACTTTTTAGCCCCCTTCGTGTTTTTACCACCTTTTTTCTTACTATTGGAGGAACCAGTTTTCGCGAGACTGGCTGTTTTCACATTCGCCAGTGCTGCTTCTTTATCCTTATTCCGATAAAGGAAATAGTTTTGAATGATCGTGTAAATATTACTGTAGAACCAGTACAACGGCAAAGCGGATGGGAAGTTGTACGACATGAACAGAATCAGCACCGGATAGACGTACAGCAAAAATTGCATCGGTCCCTGCTGCGGCGTCGGATTCATTTTCATCATCATCCAAGTTTGGACAAATGTCGTAATCGCTGCCAAAATCGGCAGGATAAACAAGTGATCCGGTTTACCTAACTGGAGCCACAAGAAATCATGATCCCGCAATGCTGAGTTATAATAAATGGCATTATAAAGCGCGATGAAAATTGGCATCTGTACTACCAAAGGAAGACAGCCCGCCATCGGGTTGACTTTGTTTTCCTGGAACAACTTCATCGTCTCTTGCTGGACCTTTTCAGGCGTATCCTTGTACTTCGCTTGGATTTCTTTTAATTGCGGCTGAATGGCCTGCATAGCTTTGGAACTACGTACTTGCTTGAGTGTAAGCGGCAAAATAATGGTTCGCACGATAATCACCAGAATCAGTACGGCCAGGCCATACTCTCCAGAGAACCATTGGGCAAATGTATCTAGCGCATACGAAAACCAGTAAACGACATATCTTTGCCAAAACGATCCATTGGCCAAGTCTGCCGTCGTGTAAGAATTGTGGGCCGTCTGGGCACATCCGGACAGCACAGCAACAAGTGCCAATAAGGCAATCAGGAGGAACCATTTTCCCCGTTGAGTCTTCAAACGCGACACTTCATAACCCCTTTCTTAACCAATCCATTCCAACGTAAATCATACCATATCCTGTAGGACAAAGATACTGACTATCGGCGTGAAGACTTGAGCAGCGAGGCTTTGCGTAGAACGTGCAGCACGCTTTTCTCCAGCTCTTGATACGACATTGTAACCGCACCTTTACGAACGATAAAAATCAGGTCAATCTGCTCCACCAATTCATGCTCATGATGGCGCACAATTTCCTTAACGATTCTACGCATCCGGTTGCGAACTACTGCATTGCCGATCTTCTTGCTGGCCGAAATTCCGACGCGGAACTGCTCTACCTCTCTGCGGCGGAACCAGTACACCACAAACTGATGGTTGGCAAAAGATTTGCCATGGCGGTATACGCGCCCAAAGTCCGCCCGGTTTCGTAGACGCAATTTTTTTTGCACGGCGCTTCTCCTTGCTCATCTCTTTTACACATGTCGGTAAGCTTACCCTTACCTTTTATATAGTAAGAAGTATGGACAACATTCCAACATGGTAATCTCGCTTATTTTATATCCGTTTTCAAAAGCTTCATCTAATATAGGACAGGATGCTGGACTTCCCCCTCTTCTTTCACTACATTTTTACAACAATAGAAGAAGGGATCCGATCCCTGAATACCTCAATTATGAAAAAAAAGACCACCGTAGTGGTCTTTATGCACGCATTACGCACTCAATACTTTTCTACCTTTTTGGCGACGAGCTGCCAAAACTTTACGGCCATTCTTCGTGCTCATTCTTTTACGGAAGCCGTGAACTTTTTTACGTTTGCTGACATTCGGTCTGAAAGTCGGTCTCATTGTGCTGCACCTCCTTACAAGGAATACGTTTTATATGGAATATACCTAACATAGCAATCTCCACAAAAAACACCTTTGTACATTTAACCACAAATAACGGTCAAAGTCAATGTACTTGTGAATCCTCTCCCTCTTTTTCGCATTCAGGAAGCCTCCTCCCCTTCCCCCGCTCACTCACTTCACTCTTTTATTCCCTTATTTCATAAAATTTCTTTTGCCTCTCCTCCATCATCAGCATTCTATTTGTAGTTTTCACTCCTCCAAAAACTGCTCTTTTTACATTCCTTCATTCTGTGACTTGAATCCATCCTATTTTCGGATCGACGTTATCGAGCTCGTTCAAAAACAATGTCGGAAACGTTACCGGAAATTTTCAACAAAAAAATAAGCCTCTGTGACCAAAAGGCAACGGCTGTTATACACAGATCCACAAAAAGAACTGAATTGTGATTTAAATGGTCATAACCTGTGCATAACATTTTAGAGTAAAAAAGAGTTATTGTCGAAAACTGAACAAATTATAAACAATATCTTGTGTTGTGAATAAAAATTGTACACAACAGATTGAATTTGTGGATAAATAACCACCAGTCATTGAAATACAAGGCTTCTTTTGCTATGATGATATTACTTTTGAATGTGAATATGTTGTTTTACCCTCCATATTATCAACACCCTGTGGATAAAGTTGTGAACAAGTTCAATTTATCCATCTTTTTATTTTTGTGCGGATTTGGGATTCTGGGGATATATTCTACATTTTTCATTTGATTTCGACATATTGCAGTCCCGTTTTGGCCTGCGGGATCAAGAGAACGGATCGTGCCGCACATTCCCTCCTGAGAAATATCGCCTCTCTTCTGCTGATCAGCAGCGGAATTTCCATTAGCTATTTTTCAGGGTCATTTTGTGCTGCGTTCTCTCACCACACTGCCGCATGATTTAGGCGGCGGTATGTCTTTTTATGGCCTTCAACAACATTTTTGGGATTTTAGGCGTTTTGCCGAAGCGCCGAGAGCAGCTCTCTGCAGCTTAATTCGGTAAAATGTCAGGATTTAAAAGGAGTGACGTCTGTGGACAGCCATACCTCTGAACTATGGCAGCAAATTCTATCCATTATACAAACCAAGCTGAGTAAGCCGAGTTACGACACTTGGTTTAAGGCTACCAAGGCAGCGAAACTAAATGACCACTCCATTGTGATTTCTGCACCGACAACTTTTGCCGTGGAATGGCTTGAAAGCCGCTATACCAAGCTAGTCGGAGCAACGGTTTATGAAATTTTGGGCAAACAGCTAGAGGTCAAGTTCGTTATTGAAGAGAACAAGCCCGCCGAGGTCGACCTTCAGCAACAACCTCAGCAGCAGCCGGTCGTTCATGAAGAAGCTGTGTCCCATATGCTGAATCCCAAATATACATTCGATACATTCGTCATCGGATCGGGGAACCGTTTTGCCCATGCGGCATCGCTGGCCGTCGCCGAGGCGCCGGCCAAAGCTTACAATCCGCTGTTTTTATACGGTGGTGTGGGGCTGGGGAAAACGCATCTGATGCACGCTATCGGGCACTATATTTTGGAGCACAATCCGGCCAGCAAGGTCGTTTATTTATCGTCGGAGAAGTTTACGAATGAATTCATTAATGCCATCCGGGACAACCGCGGGGAAAGTTTCCGGAATAAATATCGCAACATTGATATTTTGCTCATTGATGATATTCAATTCATTGCGGGCAAGGAATCGACGCAGGAGGAATTTTTCCACACGTTTAACGCGCTTCATGAGGAACGCAAGCAGATTATAATCTCAAGCGATCGGCCGCCTAAAGAAATTCCAACGCTGGAAGAACGGTTGCGCTCTCGCTTCGAATGGGGACTTATTACGGATATTCAACCGCCGGATCTGGAGACGAGAATTGCTATTCTTCGGAAAAAGGCGCGGGCGGAAAACCTGGATATTCCCAATGAGGCCATGATGTATATCGCTAATCAAATTGATACGAACATCCGTGAGCTGGAAGGGGCGCTAATACGCGTTGTTGCCTATTCTTCCTTAACAAATCAGGATGTAACAAGTCATCTTGCGGCTGAAGCGTTGAAGGACATTATCCCGTCCAGCCGTCCAAAAATGATCACGATTCAGGATATACAGCATCAAGTCGGGGAATTTTACAATCTACGGCTGGAGGATTTTAAAGCGCGTAAGCGGACGAAGGCTGTAGCTTTTCCACGACAAATTGCCATGTACCTGTCTCGTGAGCTAACCGACTATTCTTTGCCGAAAATCGGCGAAGCTTTCGGTGGGCGTGATCATACGACTGTCATTCATGCGCACGAAAAAATCTCCAAATCCATTCAAGTGGATCAGGATCTGTTTAAAGTTATCAACAACCTAATAGAAAAAATCAAAAATCCAACCTGAACAAGTTCAGAGCCTATACACAATTTATACACATGTGGATAGGCTTGATTTTATTAGGGTTACAGTGACTTATCCACATATTCAGTGCGCCTATTACTATTACTAATATATTTTAAAGATATACATCACCTAAATAAGGCCCGCGTCAACGCGTGCTTGAAGGATTAAAACCCGTAGGAGGAACTTATGAAGATCAGCATTCTGAAAAACGTTTTGAACGAGGCTATACAACATGTATCCAAAGCGATATCAAGTCGGACTACGATTCCAATTCTGAGCGGTATTAAGCTGGATGTGAATCACCAGGGAGTAACGCTGACCGCCAGCGATACAGACATCTCCATTCAATCCTTTATTCCGATGGAGGATGGTGACCAAACTGTCGTTCAGGTCGAACAACCCGGTAGTGTTGTACTGCCAGCCAAATTCTTTGTCGAAATTATCAAAAAGTTGCCGTCTCAGGAGATCCGTATGGAGGTAAAAGACCAATTCCAAACCTTTATCTCGTCCGGTGCAACTGAAATTCAGATTGTTGGCTTAGACCCTGAAGAATTCCCGGTGCTTCCCAACATTGAAGAAAATCAAGTCATCTCTGTGCCAGGAGATTTACTTAAAAATATGATTAAACAGACGGTGTTCTCCATTTCCACCCACGAAACGACACCGATTTTAACCGGCGTGTTGTGGAATCTGGCTGAGGGGGAACTGAAGTTTGTGGCAACGGACCGCCACCGCCTTGCCACCCGCAGCGCTCATTTGGAGACGTCTGAAGGCTTGCGCTTTAGCAATGTTGTCATTGCGGGCAAAACGCTAAATGAGCTGAGCAGAATTATTCCAGACCAAAATATGCTTGTGGATATCGTAGTAGCGGACAATCAGGTATTATTCAAAGTAGATCGGGTGCTATTTTATTCCCGCATCTTGGACGGCACCTATCCTGATACTTCTAGAATTATTCCGACCTCCTACAAAACAGAACTGATTGTGGATACAAAAAGTTTAAGTGAGTCAATTGACCGTGCTTATTTGCTGTCCCGTGAGGAAAAAACGAATATTGTAAAAATGCAGTCGCTGGAAAATGGCGGCTTGGAAATTTCCTCTAGTTCCTCTGAGCTTGGCAAAGTGCGTGAGGAAGTAACTGTGTCCAAATTTGAGGGAGAGCCGCTCAAAATTTCGTTCAACTCCAAATACATGCTCGACGTGCTCAAGGTGATTGATAGCGAGCAGCTGACGATTGCTTTTACCGGCATTATGAGTCCCATTATTTTAAAACCGGCAGATTCCAGCAATGCGCTGTATATCATCCTGCCATATCGCACAACCAACTGACGTTTAGCTTTAACCCACCCGAGGACAAGCGAAAGGATGAACAAGCCTTGAAACAGATATCTATACAGACCGAATACATCAAGCTCGATCAATTTTTAAAATTAGCCGATTGTGTATCCACAGGAGGCATGGCTAAAGCCCTGCTGCAAGAGGGACAAGTCCGTGTGAATGGTGAACCGGAAGAACGTCGTGGAAGAAAACTGTACCCGGGTGATACCGTAGAAGTAGAGGACAACGGAAGTTTCGAAGTTACAGCAGGAGCATGATCGCCTGGGTGGCAAGGACTCCTTTTAGGTACGGAGTAACAAGGGGGACCCTATGTGTTTGTGAACAACATTGTTTTGCAGCAGTACCGGAACTATGAACAGCTGGAGCTGAATGAATTTGGGCCCGTTAATTTGCTGATCGGACAAAATGCGCAGGGCAAAACGAATCTGGTAGAGGCGATTTTTGTACTGGCTTTAACCAAAAGTCATCGAACGTCCCGCGACAAAGAGTTAATCTCTTTCGGGGCTACTTCCACTCACCTAGCTGCGGATGTGGATAAAAAATACGGGAAAATCAGACTGGATCTCGCGTTATCCACACAAGGCAAAAAAGCAAAGATCAACGGACTGGAGCAGCGAAAACTGAGCGATTTTATCGGTTCGTTAAATGTGGTCATGTTTGCACCTGAGGATCTCGAAATCGTCAAAGGAACACCGGGGGTTCGCCGCCGGTTTCTTGACATGGAAATTGGACAGGTTGCGCCAGGATATCTGTATCATTTGCAGCAATACCAGAAAGTATTGGTGCAGCGAAATAACCTGCTCAAGCAAGCTTGGGGTAAGGATATGGCTTCAGTACAGCTGATGCTGGAGGTATGGAATGAGCAACTTGTTGAGCATGGTGTTAAAATTGTTAAAAAGCGGAAACAATTTATAACAAAGCTACAAAAGTGGGCTCAGGCCATTCATGAAGGGATTGCAGGTGGGACAGAAGAGTTAAAATTAACCTATGTTCCCTCCTTCAGTGAGCCAGAGGAAGAAGATGAAGCTGTCTTATTGGAGCGATTTATGATAAAGTTATCCCAAATGAGGGAACAGGAAATCCGCCGTGGCATGACTTTGGCGGGACCCCATCGTGATGATTTGGCCTTTGCCATTAACGGCAGAGAAGTGCATACGTATGGCTCGCAGGGGCAGCAGCGGACGACGGCCCTGTCCTTGAAGCTGGCCGAAATAGAGTTAATTCATGAAGAAATTGGTGAATATCCTGTCCTGCTGCTGGATGATGTTTTGTCCGAGCTGGACCCCTATCGTCAGACTCAGCTGATCGAGACTTTCCAAAGCAAGGTACAGACCTTTATCACGGCAACCGGGGTTGAGACTTTGAACGCAGAACGACTCAAGGATGCCAATATTTATCACGTCCACGACGGGCATGTGGAACACTAAGGAGTGAGTGACCGCTATGTATATTCATCTGGGTGGAGAAAAAATCATCCGCTCTTCAGAGCTTGTGGCTATTTTCGATATCTCGATTGAAAAATCCTCTAAAATCTCCAAGCAATACGTGAACCACGCCCAACAGCAGAAGCATGTCGAGATGATTGGCGAAGAGGAAGCCAAGTCCATCGTAGTGACTCAGAATACGGTGTATTATTCCCCCATCTCCTCAACAACACTCAAAAAGCGGGCAAACCAGTTTTTTGCCAATGCTTAACCATAGAATCTATAGAAGTAGGTGAAAGGCATGTCTATGAATCAACCGTCTTATGATGCGGGCGAGATTCAGGTCCTTGAGGGCCTGGAAGCGGTTCGGAAACGTCCCGGGATGTATATTGGCTCCACGAGCGCCAAAGGTCTCCATCATTTGGTCTGGGAAGTTGTGGACAACAGCATTGACGAAGCGCTGGCGGGTTACTGTGACAGCATTCAAGTTGTCGTTCACGAAGACAATAGCATTACCGTTACAGATAACGGTCGCGGTATTCCAGTAAGTGAACACGCCAAAATGAAAAAATCTGCGCTGGAAGTCGTTATGACCGTGCTTCACGCAGGTGGTAAATTTGGAGGCGGAGGGTACAAGGTATCCGGTGGTCTGCACGGGGTTGGTGTATCCGTAGTAAATGCCCTCTCCAGTAAAATGATCGTGCATGTTAAACGGGACGGACATCTGTATGAGCAGGAATATCATCGTGGTGCTCCGCAGTATGATGTCAGAGTCATCGGTGACACAGACGAGACGGGTACCCAAACGACTTTTTATCCTGACGATCAAATCTTTACAGAAACGACCGTATATGACTATGATACGCTCCAGACGCGGATTCGTGAGTTGGCTTTCCTGAACAAAGGTATTGCAATCAGCTTGACTGATGAACGGACGGGCGCCAGCGATACATTTCACTACGAGGGCGGAATCAGTGAATATGTGCAATTTTTGAATCAAAAAAGAGAAGCGCTGCATGAACAGCCGATTTATGTCGAAGGCTCGCGTGATATGATTCAAGTCGAAGTGGCATTGCAATATAACGACAGCTATACCGAGAATATTTATTCTTTTGCCAACAACATCAACACCCATGAGGGCGGAACTCACGAATCAGGTTTCAAGAGTGCATTAACCCGGATTATTAACGATTATGCACGTAAAAATGGCTTGATTAAGGACAACAACGCCAACTTGACTGGTGACGATGTGCGTGAAGGATTGACGGCGATTATCTCCGTCAAAATTCCAGAACCACAGTTTGAGGGTCAGACCAAGACAAAGCTGGGTAACAGTGAGGTGCGAGGGATTGTCGAATCCCTATTCGCAGAGAAACTCCAGGAATTCCTAGAGGAAAATCCGTCTGTTTCCCGCCGGGTGGTTGATAAATCCTTACAAGCAGCACGTGCCCGGGAAGCAGCGCGTAAAGCGCGTGAGCTTACACGTCGTAAAAGTGCGCTGGAAATCAGTTCGCTCCCAGGCAAACTGGCGGATTGCTCCTCTAAGGATGCTTCGATTAGTGAACTGTACATCGTCGAAGGTGACTCAGCAGGAGGATCGGCCAAGCAGGGTCGTGATCGTCACTTTCAAGCTATTTTGCCGATTCGCGGTAAAATCCTGAATGTTGAAAAGGCACGCTTGGACCGTATTTTGTCCAGTGATGAAATTCGGTCTATGGTAACAGCAATGGGTACAGGGATCGGAGACGACTTTGACATCGCCAAAGCCCGTTATCACAAGGTCATTATCATGACTGATGCGGATGTCGATGGTGCCCATATTCGTACGTTGTTGCTGACGTTCTTCTATCGGTACATGCGTAAAATCATTGATGCAGGCTATATTTATATAGCTCAGCCACCACTATTCAAAGTGGAGCGTAACAAAGTTGTACGTTATGCGAACTCCGAGGCGGAACGTGATGAGATCATCAGGGAATTTGGAGAAAACGCAAAATACAATGTACAGCGCTATAAAGGTTTGGGTGAGATGAATGCGACCCAACTTTGGGAAACTACAATGGACCCTGAGAGTCGTACTATGCTTCAGGTAACTGTCAGTGACGCGATGCTGGCTGATACACTGTTCAATACCTTAATGGGTGATAATGTAGAACCTCGTCGTGACTTTATCCAAGAACATGCGAAGTACGTGAAAAATCTTGATTTTTAATGTGTGATGTTCCTTCCTAGTGGCTGTTTTACGTGCTCATTAGGTAGTATTTTGTAGGAGTTCCAAGGGGCGCCCAAATGGGCGTCCCTTTTCTTCTCATTAACCAGCCCGGGTGTATTTGAATATTTGAACTCATTGTTTTAGGCTTTTTTCTTAGAGCGTATGGTTTTACCCGTGGATGAAGAGTACCGGCCGTAGCCTACTGCATATCTGAATATTTTATGATAGAGGCTTTTGTTGGGAAGGGAAGAGAACACCTTAATTGCTGGTCTCGTATTAACCTCCAGAATCCACGGATAATTTTGTTGATCCAGTCCCACATCTAATCCAATTTCCCTTAAACGTGGGTATTTTTTTTGCAACTGCCAGGCTACCCGTTCGCCCATTTTTGATAATTTTTGCTCCAGTCGTACAGCTTCCTTTACATCCATGTATGGAGCGACTAGCTCATTGAAAAAGCGCGTTGTCCCACCGCTGTGATGATTGGTGACGACTTTGTCAGGAGCAGCTACGCGTCCTACAATAAGCGTTGTTTCCCATTGGTGTCTCAAATTCATCTGGGTTAATACCCTTAGATCGAAAGGGCGTGCTTCATGCTGAAGAAGTGGAATTCCACGCTGGATCAGATATGGACGTTTTCGTATGCGGGAAGAAACCACTTTATGCAGATCTTCTAGACTTTCGAAGGTGAAGGTATCTACTTCATAGCGTAGCACATACCAAGTTCTCTCTTCGATAATTCCTTCTTCTGTCGGTGGAAGCGGCTCTGTCAGCCTCTCTGCCCGCATAACCCCTTTTCCATAAGTACCGTTATCCGGCTTAATATAGACAGTACCATACACAGCCAACATTTCGTTCAAGTGATCAAATGTGTACAACCGTGTTTCCGGTACATAAGTGGCCAATGTCGGATTGGGGAGAATGGCATTTGTTTTGGTCCACTTACTGGATACTCGCTGAATAGACAAGTAATCTCATCCCTTTCTTTTCGAAATATGAGTCATGTACTTGGAATCCGCAACACTTTGACAAAACAAGGGAAACTAAAGGACAAGCGCGTAAAACAATGATATAATAGAGAAATACGGCGTTTTTCGGAATTTTGCTAAGTGAACCCTGACCGTATACGTATTGTATGTGGAAAAGGCCCTTAGGGTGGGGGCTAATCCCCAGCTCTGGGGAATTTGTTATAATCAGGGCTTGTGAGTTGTACAAGAGATAGCAATCTGCTACTCGCAGAAAGAGAATGACGAGGGATTTACGCTGTAAAGAGGACAGATGCGTTTAATTGTGCTCTTTTTGTGAAAGTAATATAATTACACAGATGAGGATTTCAGCCAAAATCCTGCGCAGAGAGCGGAGTGTATAGGCAGTATCTTGTTAGGCTTTTCACATAGAGAGCATTGTATTGAAGGATAAGAAGGAGGACCAGCATGGCGGATCAAAATAACTCGCAAATCATCAATAGGGATATCGGAGTGGAAATGCGCGAATCCTTTATGGATTATGCCATGAGTATTATTGTTAGCCGTGCCTTGCCTGATGTGCGGGACGGACTGAAGCCGGTACACCGTCGTATTTTGTATGCGATGTCCGAGCTAGGCATGTCGCCAGATAAGCCTTACAAAAAATCGGCAAGAATTGTCGGCGAAGTTATCGGTAAATATCACCCTCATGGTGATACGGCTGTATATGATACGATGGTGCGGATGGCGCAGGATTTTTCCTTGCGTTATATGTTGGTGGATGGACACGGTAACTTTGGCTCCGTGGATGGAGATATGGCGGCTGCGATGCGTTACACCGAAGCACGGTTGTCCAAGATTGCCATGGAAATGCTACGTGATTTGAACAAAGAGACCGTTGATTTTATGCCGAACTACGATGGTGAAGAGAGCGAGCCCGTTGTATTACCTGCACGTTATCCTAACTTGCTGGTGAATGGCGTCGGCGGAATTGCAGTCGGGATGGCTACCAATATTCCTCCGCATAACTTGGGAGAGGTTATCGATGGTGTACAAGCACTAATCGAAAATCCTGACATTACGCCGATGGAACTTATGGATTATATTCAAGGGCCGGATTTCCCGACAGCAGGTTATATTTTAGGACGCTCTGGTATTCGTCAGGCGTACCAGACTGGCCGCGGATCTGTGACCATGCGTGCGAAGACCACCATAGAAGAGATTGGCAATAAAGCACGGATTATCGTGCATGAGCTGCCTTACCAAGTGAATAAGGCTCGTCTGGTCGAGAAAATTGCCGAATTAGTACGTGACAAACGTATTGAAGGTATTACGGATCTTCGGGATGAATCGGACCGTACGGGTATGCGTGTTGTTATTGAGTTGCGTAGAGACGTGAACCCGAATGTCGTTCTGAATAATTTGTTTAAACATACGGCCATGCAGTCGAATTTTGGTATTAATATGCTTGCCATTGTAAACAACGAACCGAAGATTTTGAACCTGAAGGATGTCTTGTATCATTATCTCAAACATCAGGTCGAGGTTATTCGTCGCCGGACAGAATTTGATCTGAAAAAAGCCGAAGCTAGAGCACACATTCTGGAAGGCTTGCGCATTGCCCTTGACCATCTGGACGAAGTTATTGCCTTGATTCGTTCTTCCCAAACTGCAGAAGCAGCTCGTGAAGGACTGATTGAGCGTTTCTCGCTCACTCTTGAACAGTCTCAGGCTATTCTAGATATGCGTCTGCAACGCTTAACCGGTTTGGAACGTGAGAAGATCGAGAACGAATATAACGAGCTAATACAAAAGATTGCGGAATATCGTGAGATTTTGGCGAACGAGCATCTGGTACTCAATATTATTAGCGAAGAGCTGAATGAACTTAAAGAACGTTTCGCTGATGAACGTCGCACTGAAATTACAGTGGGTGAAGAGAGTATTCTGGATGAGGATCTCATTCCGCGTGAAGATGTTATTATTACTGTAACCCATACAGGATATATCAAACGCCTTCCTGTTACTACTTATCGCAGTCAAAAACGCGGTGGTCGTGGTGTAGTGGGTATGGATACCAAAGATGAGGATTTCGTAGAGCATCTGTTCATTACGAATTCACATCATCATTTGTTATTCTTTACCGACAAGGGTAAGGTATATCGGATTAAGGCCTATGAGATTCCTGATCTAAGCCGGACTGCCCGGGGGACACCGATTATTAACCTGATTCAGATTGAACAGGGTGAGTCGATCAATGCGGTAATTCCAATCGAGGAATTTGTGGAGGATAGCTATCTATTCTTTGCGACCCAGCATGGAATTATAAAGAAGACACCTCTTGACGACTATGCAAATATCCGCAAAGGTGGCTTGATTGCCATTAACTTGCGTGAAGATGACGCCCTGATCGAAGTGAAGCTGACGGACGGACAGCAGGAAATGATTATTGGTACAGCACAAGGCATGTCTATCCGTTTCCCTGAAAGTGATGTACGGTCTATGGGCCGTAGCGCTACAGGGGTTAAAGGGATCAACCTTGATGAGAGTGATGCTGTAATAGGTATGGATATCGTAGATACCAGCCTGGATATCCTGATTGTAACGGCCAAAGGTTATGGCAAGCGTACCCCTGTTGTGGATTATCGTATCCAAAGCCGTGGAGGTAAGGGGATCAAGACGATTAATGTTACGGATAAAAATGGTCCGGTTGTCGGTCTCAAGGTTGTAAAAACCGAAGAGGATCTGATGATCATTACAGCTAGTGGCACCTTGATTCGGACTAGCATGGGGGAAATCTCCACGATGGGTCGGAATACACAAGGGGTAAGGCTGATTAATATTCGCGATGATGATTCGGTTGCAACTGTTTGTCGGGCGAACAAGAATGAGGAGCAGGATGAACTGCTTGAAGAATTATTAGAGGATGGGGAAGCTGGAGAGGGCTCCTCTCTATCATCTGTTGAACCAACTCTCGAAATGAATACAGAAGATACGGAAGGTAACGACCCAGAATCTTCTGAGGGCGAATAAGAGCCTGCATATGGAAACAACATTAGTTATTAAATTTTAGATGGAAGAGACTCTCTGACTATTTGGTCGGGGAGCCTTTTTCTTTTTCTGGCTAACGAATTCAGACAAGTATGCTTTAAATGGCATAAAATGAATGTACAGGATCAATCCCAAGTAATATAATGACATCATAACTGGCAGCTGGAGCAGCTGTTGTGAGAACAGAGAGGTTGACCATGACAACTGTACCCGTATCCGAATTAAAAGCAGGACTTAGATTGCAAAGCGATGTATTTACAGAAATGGGCAGCTTGCTGCTACCGAAAGGGCGCATTCTGCTACCGCGTGACTTGGAGATTTTACAGGCGTTCCTGATCCAGCAAGTTGAGGTAGGGACGGATGATCTTACAAAATCCAGTGGCGAGTCTACGACTGTTCGATCTGGAATATCGGAATCGCAAGGACCTTCGTTAGATGGGCGAGATGAATCTGAACAATTTCAGGATGAGTATGACAAAATGGTGATGCTCGTTAAGAACGCATTTCAATCGGTACTCGTCTCTAATTTATCTATATATGAACTGCGAGGACAATTGGAGTCCTTACTGGTGCACATTCAGCGCTATAATGTAATGACCTATACTCCGCCTGCCATGATCGAAGTGGACTATATTTTTCACAACGCCGTGCTAGCCTCCCTTACTTCCTACTCCATTGCACAATGGATCGGATTACCTCAAAAGGATTGGATGCAGGTGGCTTTTGCTGGATTGCTTCATGACATAGGGAATGCTAAAATGGACCCGGCCATTCTGTACAAGCCCTCCAAACTAACGTGGGAAGAGCAAGAAGAAATACGTAGTCATACATCACTAGGATACCAGCTGCTTAAAAATGTGAAAGCTATTAACGAAGGTGTGCGTTTGGCAGCTCTTCAGCATCATGAGAAAGTGGACGGTACTGGATATCCACTGCGTCTTAAAGGGGAACAAATCCACATCTACGCTAAAATCGTTGGAGTGGCTGATGTATTCCATGCTATGACTCTAGAGAAAACATACCGGCCTGCCCAATCACCGTATCTGGTTCTAGAGCAAATCAAGTCAGAATCATTTGGAAAGCTGGACCCAAGTGTCGTACAAGTTTTTATTCATAAGCTAACCCAATTCAATAATGGAACCAAGGTGCGCCTCAATGATAACCGTACAGGGGAAATTATATTTGCTGATCGAGATCATCCGACTCGTCCGTTGATTCAAGTAGATGGGGAAATCATTAACTTAATGCGGCAAAGAGAGCTTTATATCGAGTATATTGTTACTTAACTAAGTATTTTTAAAAAAACAGTTGCACAATATAAAGAAAGTATGATATATTATTTCTTGTCGCTTCAAGTGTTATCAAAAAGAGTGAAAAACACTTTTGAAAAAAAGTGTTGACATAACTCTAGGAAATATGATACACTATGAAAGTTGCTGAGGGGTTGAAAGAAACGCCGAGGCGGACAATGAATGTTTGATCTTTGAAAACTGAACAACGAGTGAGTAAACGATTTTGTTCGCAAAATCAAACAAGAGATATTTTATCTCGTCAGTTTCAAAATGAGCTTATCGCTCTTTCTATAAATCAACTTCGGTTGGTCTTTAATGGAGAGTTTGATCCTGGCTCAGGACGAACGCTGGCGGCGTGCCTAATACATGCAAG